>JAHZAU010000009.1 GCA_019423755.1 Oscillospiraceae bacterium | reverse complement strand
GGGCGGTTGTTGACCTTTCGCTGAATGCGAAAGGTCTTTGCTAAAGCACTAAAACAAAACAGCGTTTCCCCAGTGGGGAAACGCTGTTTTTTGCTGTTGTTTTTTCTAGCCGATGACCCAGCCGCCATCTTCGCCGATGCTGGAGCCGGAACCTTCGTCCTCGTCGCTGCCGGAATCGGTCTCATCGTTGCCGGAGCCGGACTCCGGGTCGTCCCGTCCCAGGACGGTGACGGTAACGGTGGTACTGGTGGTCTTGCCGGTTTGGTTATCGGTGGCGGTGATGGTGATATTGGCCGTGCCGGGCTCCCGGGCGGTAATATCGCCGTTGTTGTTCACCTGGATGTTGCGGTTATCCGACTTGCAGACCACGCTGATGTCGTCGCTGTCGCTCTGGATGCGGATATCCAGCGACTGCGGGCCGTCGGCAATGTCGAAGGTCATGCCCTGGGCAGTCACCTTCAGGTTGCCGGAACCGCTGCCGGAGCCGCTGCTGCCCTCCACATAGACGGTGACCTTGGCGCTGGCCTGAACGGCGCCGTCTCGGGTGGCTGCGGTGATGGTGACCACCGTAGTCTCGGTGACCGAGCCGGTGGTGATGTAGCCGGTGTTATCCACGTCTGCCACCCGCGGGTTGCTGGAGGTCCACACCAGCTGGGTGCTGCCCGGGCTGACGGTGTAATCCATGTATCCGTCGCTGTCGGGAGCCAGGGTCAGGTCGTTGAGCTTGAGCTTAACGCCGTTGGCGCTGGCGCTGTTTCCAGAGCCGCCTGCGCCGCCGACGGTGATCTCACAGTAGGCGCGCATACCGTCGGCTGTCTCTGCCGACAGGACGCCGCTGCCCTCCGAAACGCCGGTAATGGTCACAGTGGACGGGTCGGAGCCTTCCTTCACGGTGAGGCAGCTGCCGCCGTCCCAGTTCCAGCTGACGGTGCCCACCGACAGGCCGGCAGGGTTGGTCTGCAGGGTGACCGTCTGGCTCTTGCCCACAGCCACCGACAGGGTCTCAGGCAGGTACACGCCCTGGAGGGTGGTGTCGCTGCTGACCGTTACCGAGCAGGTGGCGGAAAGGGAACCGTCATTGGTGGAGACGGTGATGCGGGCGGTGCCCTCCTTGCCGCCGATGAGGGTGGCGGTGGTGCCGTTATCCTGGACCTGTACCACGCTGGGGTCGCTGGAGCTCCAGGTCAGTCCAGCTACTGCACCGGCAGGGGAGAAGCCTGCGGTGAGGGTGGCGGATTTGTTGGGCTGGATGGTCAGCTGGCTGGTGCTCAGGGTGAGTTTTTCCGGGGTGATGCCGGTGCCGGTGACCTGGATGGTCACGTTGGCCACCGCGCCGCCGTCCTCGGCTACCGCGGTGATGGTCACGGTACCGTCGCCCACAGCGGTAACGACGCCGGTGGTGCGGTCTACCGTTGCTACCGCCTTATTGCTGCTGTCCCAGGTGCAGGTGTTGATGGGCGCATCGGCCGGGTCGGTGGTAGCCTTGAGGGTCAGGGTCTCGCCCACCTTCATGGTGCGCTCCTTGGCACCGTCGATGGAGATGCCTTTGACCTTGCCGTAGAGGCTGGCCTGGTTCATGGCGTCACGGTATGCCTGCGGGTAGTAGGCGTCAGCGTTAATCTTGGCGCCGGAAACGTCCACCTCTTCGCTTTCGCCGTCACGGACCCGGCGGGCCACCACGGCGAAGCGGGCTTCGGGGCGGAACTCATAAGTACAGGTGGAAAGGGTCAGCAGCTCGTCGCCGTACTCCACATCCACGGTGGTGTCGAAGATGGAGCGCTTGCGCACCTCGTCGATGAAGGCGTTGAACTCCTCCTCGGTGTCGGCGTTGACAAAGCTGACGTAGTTAAAGAGGTTGCCGTTGTCCTGTTCGGCCTGGGCGTTGGTGATAAAGGCGCCGATGATCTTGTACTTGCCTTCGCGGTAAACGCTGTCGAAGTTGACCACCGGGTTCTGCTTGTAGAAGTCCAGGTTCTTGTATTTGGTCAGGTCGTTGAACATCTGGCCGTCGGCCTTGATGTTGTGGCCGTAGATGATGATATTGGTGCTGGGCTTCTTGACGTCGCACTCATAGTCGATGTAAGGGGTACCGTAGTAGTCGTACTCCTTCTGGAAGTTGAGGCGGTGGTAATAGTCGTTGTCGGTGGTCTGTACCACCGGGAAGTTGACGTTGGTGTTGGGGATCTTGATCCATCCCTTGATGTCCTCGTTGACCTCATAGAAGGAGGCGAACTTGGGCAGGTAGTCCTCCGGGTAACCTTCGATGGTGACGGTGTTTCCGGACTCCACGTCCTTTTCCGCCTGGTCCATCTGCTGCTGCAGGTTGGAGATGTTCTTCTCCGAAGCGATGCTGTCGGTCTTGAACTTGACCAAATAGGTCATGGAGCCGATAAACACGCAGATGCAAAGCAGCAGCAGGATCTTGCGGACTACTTCAAAGCCGCTGTCGCCCCGGCTGGGGAAGATGCGGGACAGCAATCCTTTTTTCGTTTTGGCCTTCTTCACAGGCTCTGCCTCCTTTGGGCGGGATATGGGCGCTGCCGGACGGGCGGCCAAAGCGGCCGGGCCCTCCTGCGCCGTGACATTGGGGCGGTTGATGCCGAAGAGGATCATCTCCCGGACCGGCACCGCCCCTTTGGGAAGCTCGGGGTAGCAATCGGCAAAGCGCCGGGCCAGGTTCATTGCCTGGGAAACGGCGTCCTCGATCATGGCGGAAACGTTGCGGTAATCGGAAAGCTTCAGCTCCCGGGCCAGACAGCCGTCCTGGCAGGTGACCGCCAGGTAGCAGCGGGGGGCGTTGACCTCCTGGTTAGGCAGGGAGATGCCGATACCGATGGTGCCTTTTTCCTCCCCGGCGATGCCAAGAGCCAGGGCAGCGGCCACATTGGCGCTGACCGGGCCGAATTTACGCAGGAATTTATTGGAGATACCCAGTGGTTCCAGGTCCATCTGCTGGGGCTGGCAGACATAGCTTTCCCCAGAGAAGGGTACCGCCTTGACGGCGGAAAGCCGGGCAGCCGCCCGGCCGTCGGTGCCGGATTCCGCTACCGACACCCGCAGCCCCTTTTTGGCGGCCTTGAGCAGCAGGGCGTGCTCGATGCTGGAAACATCCACCCCGTACACATAGCTGCCCAGCCGCTGGACCGCGGTGCGTACCGCGCTGGTGCAGGCTGCGGCGGCCTGTTCCCGGTCCTGCCCGGAGGCCAGCACCCGCACCAGCAGCTCGCTTTGCCGCTGGTACACCGACACACAGGGGTTTTGGCTGCGGGCCATATCCCGCAGCGCGCCGCACACCTGCCCGTAGGAAAGCTCCATCACCCGGAGCACCCGGCTGGCGTGGGGCACCGGGCTGTTCTGCGACAGCATGGGGAACACCCGGCGGAAGAACACCGCTCCCTGCTCCAGCGGGTCCGCCGGCAGGGCCAGCACGCAGCAGCGGTCGCCGGAAAGCTCAAAGCCCGGCAGGCCGGCGCCGGCGGTAGCAAACACCCGGGCGCCCTTGGGTACCTGGGCCAGGCGGGCGGCCTCCTGGGCGGAAAGATGCTGCTTGCGGGCCAGGCGGCGGGCACAGGTCTCGTCGGTCACCAGACCCACGCCGCACACCTGGGCGATCTCCTCGGAAAAGACGGCGTCGATCTGCGGGTTGCCGGAAAAGACGCACAGCACCAGGCTGCCCGGCGCCACCGCGCGGCGCAGCGCCTGCTCCATCTGCTCGTCGTCGGCCACGGTATGCTCCTGGGGCACAAAGCCCAGCAGGTGCATCTCCCGCAGCATATCCGGCATGGCCAACAGGCTGCTGCCTTCCTGAGACGCGCCCTTGTGGGGCACGCCTATGATCTCGATCTTCAATGCGTTACACCTCTGCTATCGTCCAATCTTCTCTTGGCTCAAGATAAAAACGCCGCTTCCAGCCAGTTGTTACAGCTGGGACGGGTCATTTTGCTTGGTTTCGATGGGTTTGACAAAATCCATGGAGACCCGCAGCACCTGGGTCCCCTCCATGGCCTTGGCAATGAGGCCCTCTACGTCCAGCGCCTCCTCGGCGTACTCCACAAAGCGCAGCTGGGGCTTGGTGCGGGGGTGGCGGGGGGTAAAGACGGTGCAGCAGTCCTCGTAGGGGAGGATGGAGGTCTCGAAGGTATCGATGCGGCGGGAAATAGCGATGATCTCGTCCTTATCCATACCGATGACCGGCCGGAACACCGGCATATCGCAGACCGCGTCGGTGCAGGCGATGGCCTGGACGGTCTGGCTGGCCACCTGGCCGACGCTTTCGCCGGTGATCAGCGCCTCGCAGCCCTGGGCGCGGGCGGTGCGGCAGGCGATCTTCATCATAAACCGCCGCATAATGATGGTGAACAGGTCCTCGGGGCAGTGGTCGCGGATCTGCTCCTGGATCTCGGTGAAGGGCACGATGTGCAGATTGATGCGGCCGCAGTAGTTGCTCATCTTCTGGGCCAGGTCGATGACCTTCTGTTTGGCCCGCTCGGAGGTATAGGGGGGGCTGACGTAGTGGATAGCGTCGATCTCCAAACCGCGCTTGGCCATCATGTGACCGGCCACCGGGCTGTCGATGCCGCCGGAGATCAGCAGCATGGCCTTGCCGCCGGAGCCTACCGGGATGCCGCCGGCGCCTTTGATCTGCGCGCCGTGGACGTAAGCCGCAAAGTCGCGGACCTCCACCATGACCACCAGGTCGGGGTTATGGACGTCCACCTTCAGGTGGTGGAACTTGGAGAGGATGGCCCCGCCGATCTTCTGGCAGAGCTGGGGGGAATTGAGGGGGAAGGTTTTGTCGGAGCGTTTGGCCTCCACCTTAAAGGTGCGGATGGAGGAAAGCTCGTCGGCCAGATATTCCAGGGTGGCAGCTTCAATGGCGTCGTAGTCCTTTTCCACCACGCAGGCGCGGGTCAGGGCCGCGATGCCGAAGACGCAGCGCAGCCGCTCCACCGCTTCATCCAGGTCGATGTCGTCGCTCTGGGGCTCCACGTAGATGGTGGACTGCGCCTTGCGGAAGCGGAAGCTCCCCACGCTGGAAAGCTTTCTGCGGGCGTTTTTCATCAGCCGCTCCTCGAAGGTGTTGCGGTTGAGGCCCTTGAGGGCGATCTCTCCGTTTTTAAGCAAAATAATCTCTTTCATCTGATTCTCCGTCTCTCGTTTGACTATCGTTGGGGGCTAGCGGCGGAAGCGGGCGATGGCTTCCTCCAGCGCCTGCAAAAAGACCGGCACCTGCTCTGGGGTGTTTTCCCGGCCAAAGCTCAGCCGCAGGGCGCTGTCCGCCTGGGAGCGGGGAAGTCCCATGGCGGTAAGGACATGGCTGGCCTCGCCTTTGGCACAGGCCGAGCCGCTGGAAAGGTAAATGCCCTTTTCTTCCATAAAGTGGAGCATGATCTCCGACCGGACGCCCTCCACCGAACAGTTCAATATATAAGGTGTACCGTTGGGGTCGGAATTGATGCGCACGCCGGGCAGTTTTTCGAGCCCTTCCCACAGCGCCTGCCGGATGGCGGACACCCTTTCGGTGGTGTGGGGCTGCTCGGCGCAGACCAGCTGGGCGCAGCAGCCCAGGGCGCAGACGTAGGCGATGTTTTCGGTGCCCGGGCGCAGGTTTTTCTCCTGCCCGCCGCCGAAGAGCAGGGGACTCAGGCGCACCCCGCGGCGCAGGTACAGGGCGCCGATGCCCTTGGGACCGTAGATCTTATGACCGCTGATGGTCAGCATATCCACGTCAAAGGCGTTCTTTTTCAGGCGGATGGGGTGTTTGCCGAAGGCCTGTACCGCGTCGCAGTGCAGCAGGGTCTTGGGGTTTTTGCGGCGGACCAGCTTGCAGATCTCGGGGATGGGCAGGATGCTGCCCACCTCGTTGTTCACCGCCATGACCGAAACCAGCACCGTCTTTTCGTCCACGGCGTCGGCCACCTGCTGGGCGGTGATGTTGCCCTGGCTGTCGGGCTTCAGGCGGATGACCTCCCAGCCCTGCTGTTCCAGCTGGTCCATGGCGCGCAGCACGGCGTCGTGCTCGATGGCGGTGGTCACCACCCGGTTGCCCTGGCGGCGGTGGGCCGCCGCGGCGCCCAGGATGGCCAGATTGTCCGACTCGGTGCCGCCGGAGGTGAAGGTCAGCTCCCCTGGGGTACAGCCCAGGGTGTCGGCCAGCTGTTTGCGGGCCTCCTCCATCTTCTGCTGGGCCGAAAAGCCCAGCCGGTGCAGGGAGGAGGGGTTGCCGTACTCCTCGGTGAGCATCCGGCAGATGATCTGAGCGGCCTCCTCCCGGGTGCGGGTGGTGGCGCTGTTATCGTAGTAGATGGACAAAAGCAAAGCACCTCTTATTCCAGTCCCGCCCAGCCTGTGGGGCCGGGCGTTTTCTGACATAGTTCATACTTTACCATTATACTGCAAAGGGGGCGGGGTTTCAAACCCTTCCCTCTCGTTTCCGAAATATTTTCGCAATTTCTGCCTTTCATCACAAAAACCGGACCCTTTCGTCACCAAAAGGGCCCGGTTTTCAACGATTTTTGGGATAATCCCGCGGGGATTATCTTCTTTCTTTGATCTCAGCGGTGATCTTCTCGATGAAGTCTTCCACCTTCATGGTGCCGCCTTCGCCTTCTTTTCTGGCGCGGACGGAAACTTCGCCGCTTTCCATCTCTTTTTCACCCACAACCAGCATGTAGGGGATCTTCTGCAGCTGGGCTTCGCGGATCTTGTAGCCCATCTTTTCGGGACGCAGGTCGCACTCTACCCGGACGCCGGCCGCTTTCAGGCGGGCGGTCACTTCCTGAGCGTAGTCTGCGTGCTTCTCGGAGATGGGGATGAGCACCGCCTGGACAGGAGCCAGCCAGGTGGGGAAGGCGCCGGCAAAGTGCTCGATGAGGATACCGATGAAGCGCTCGATGGAGCCGAATACCACGCGGTGGATCATAACCGGGCGGTGTTTCTCGCCGTCGGCTCCGGTGTATTCCAGCTCAAAGCGCTCGGGCAGCTGGAAGTCCAGCTGGATGGTGCCGCACTGCCAGGTGCGTCCCAGGGAGTCTTCCAGATGGAAGTCCAGCTTGGGTCCGTAGAAGGCGCCGTCGCCCTCGTTGACCACGTAATCCTTGCCCAGCTCCTCCATGGCGCCGCGCAGACCGGCGGTAGCGACCTCCCAGTCCTCGATGGCGCCCATGTGGTCTTCCGGCATGGTGGACAGCTCCACATGATATTTGAAGCCGAAGAGGCTGTAAACCTGGTCGATCAGGTTGACAACGCCCTTGATCTCGTCCTTGATCTGGTCTTTGGTCATGAAGATGTGGGCATCGTCCTGGGTGAAGCAGCGGACGCGCATCAGGCCGTGCAGGGCGCCGGACAGCTCGTGGCGGTGTACCAGACCCAGCTCGCCCATACGCAGGGGCAGCTCCCGGTAGGAGCGCATATCATTTTTGTACACCAGGATGCCGCCGGGGCAGTTCATGGGCTTGATGGCGAAATCGGTGTCGTCGATGACGGTGGTGTACATGTTCTCTTTATAGTGGCCCCAGTGGCCGGAACGCTCCCACAGAGCGCGGTTGAGCATCATGGGGGTGGAGATCTCGTGGTAACCGGCAGCGGTGTGGATCTCTCTCCAGTAGTTGATCAGTTCGTTTTTGACGATCATGCCCTTGGGCAGGAAGAAGGGGAAGCCGGGGCCTTCGTCCATGATGGTGAAGAGGCCCAGTTCGCGGCCCAGTTTGCGGTGGTCGCGTTTTTTGGCTTCTTCAATGGCAGCCAGGTGTTCTTCCAGCTGGCTTGCTTTGGGGAAGGAAACGGCGTACAGACGGGTGAGCATCTGACGGTTGCTGTCACCTCTCCAATAAGCGCCGGTGCAGGAGGTGATCTTCACTGCCTTGATGGGGGACATATCCATCAGGTGGGGACCCGCGCACAGGTCGCAGAAGTCGCCCTGCTCGTAGAAGCTCAGCTTTTCGCCTTTGCCGGCGTGCTCCTCGATGAGTTCCAGCTTATAGGGCTGGTCCTGCATCTTGGCGCGGGCTTCGTCGGCATCCAGCTCAAAGCGGTGGATCTCCGGTTTTTCCTTGACGATGCGCTTCATCTCGGCTTCGATCTTTTCCAGATCCTCGGGGGAAACGGGTTTTTCAAACTCGAAGTCGTAGTAGAAGCCCTCTTTGATAGCCGGACCGATGGCGAACTTGGTGCCGGGGAACAGGTGCAGCACGGCCTGGGCCATCAGGTGGGCGGAAGAATGCCAGAAGGCGTGTTTGCCGTCCTCGTCGTCGAAGGTGCAGATCTCCACCGAGCAGTCCTCGGTAACGGGGGTGCGCAGGTCTACGACCTGGCCGTTGATGCGACCGGCGCAGGCCGCACGGGCCAGACCGGCGCTCAGGCTTTTGGCGATATCCAGCACGGTGGTACCGGACTCATATTGCTTGACGCTGTTGTCTTTGAGTGTCACGTTTACCATGAATAAAAACTCCTTTTCTTATGATTTAACCTTACAATCGCCCGCAAGGGGCAGGATATTGTCAAAACAAAGCGGGCTTTTTGGGGAAGGCGTATGCCCGCCATAGACCAGCGCCCCGCAACAGGGCTGGGCGCTGGTCTATGGCGCCCGAAGCAGCTCGGCTTTGTTTTTGGTTTTATTTTATCTTTTGGGGGGAGCGCCTAGCCGCGTTTTCTGCGGCGGCGGGAGGCGGCGCGGGCGTCGGCCGCTGTCTGGGCCGAAGGCAGGGGGCCGGAGCCGCCGTACTGCCGATAGGCCGCGCGTTTTTCCAAGAAGCGCACCACGTCGAAGAACTCCGGGTACCGGTAAAACTCCCGGCGGCCGGCCATCTGCTTGAGCTGGCCCACCGTGGCCCACATGACGTCGCTGACCTCCTCCTCCTGAAGGACGGCGGTGGCGATGTCGAAGTCCTGCTCCACCACAAAGTTTTCCGAAAGCAGCTTGCCGCGGATCTTGCGGTTTAATTTATGCACCTGCTGGGGCAGGATGGTGATGCCGATCTCCTCTCCCGGCTCCCGGATGCAGGCTTCCAGCGCCGTTTCCCCGGCCTGGACGCAGCCGCTGTGGGTGGCCCAGGTGTTGGGCAGGTCCTTTTTTTGGGCCGAGCGCTTTTGGATGAGGATCTCGTCGCGGCTATTGACGATCCACACATCCACCACCATGACGTACTGCCCGTTTTTTAAGGGGCAGCCCCGGACAAAGGTCTCTCCGGTGCGGTTGCCGTATACGTCGTAGACATCGCAGATCTCCTGCTTCTTTTCCATCTGCCCCATCCTTTCCGTCTCGATCGGCCTTTGCGGTTACAGGTCCTGTTCCGGGTAGCCGTGGATCCTCAGCTTGTTGAGGACGATGTTGGTGCGGCGGTAGTCAAAGAGGGTCAGCGCCAGCAGCACCACCAGCAGCGGCCACTCCCAACGCTCGGAGATCCACCCCATGAGGGAGGCGCCGCCGTAGGCGATGAGGGTCACGCCGCAGAGAAGCGGGATGACGCAGAAGCGCCGGCCCAGCCGCTTTTTGGTAATGGGAGACAGCCGGGCAAACAGCGGGGAATTGGCAGGGGAGATGTATTGCACCTTGTGAAACACCCCCAGCGCCACCCCCAGCACCAGCATATAACAACCGATCAGCAGTACCACTGCCTGCATCCGACCCGCTCCTTTCGCGATTTTGCAGTAAAAAAAGCGCTCCACCCCAGAAAACTGGGATGAAGCGCTGTACACTCCACGGTTCCACCCAAATTACAACGCGCCTTTGTATCGGGGCGCCTTGTCCCTTGACAGGCCCATAACGCGGCCCAGACGTCGCGCTTCGCCCGGCGGGGCCGGTTTTCGCGCGCTCTCTGAGGCGGTACGTTTTCCGGACGCTTTGGGCGCTTGCACCACCCGGTCCAGCCGGGGCGCCGTTCTCTGAAAAGCAAACAGGGGAAAACGCTTCCTCTTCTGCGATTTTTCCTGATTTTACAGTACTTTCATACTATCACCGCCTCCCGGAATTGTCAACACAAATTTCTTGACATTCCTTCTCCCAGCATTTAAAATAAGAGTGAACCATTCGGTTTTCTGTATTTCTGCGCCGGCCCGGAGGCTGGCGTTCGCAAACTGTGCTCCGCGCCGTTCCTCCTGCGTTTTTTGCGGGGGCGGTCTTTTTTGTATATGTTTTCCCGCGCCGTGGCTGCGCGGGGGCTGAACATCAGCTGCAATCCAAAGGAATTCACGTACCGGTCCCTTTTTGGAGCCGGGATGCAATACCAGGCAACGCGCTTTCTAAGGCCCCTTGGGCCGGCGCTTTGCTGCGGATTTTTCCCGAATTTTTCGGGATTTTTTTGGAGGTTTTCCGCTTTTTCCCGGCGCTTCTCCACAGGCCGGGCGAGGGGGAGAGCCTCCCTGATGATACGACACCAAACGTCTTTTTTGGCGGATTTTGCTATACCAAAAAAGCGAAAAACATATCCTGAATCGACCTGGGACGGCATCCGGTATGCTTTGCTTTGTTCTGCAACAAGGCAGGGCGCGGGGCGCCGTCCCATTTTTTCTGATTTTTTACTATACCAACATGAAGGGGGAATCCTGCTACTATGTGGCCCTACATTGCCTGTGCGGTCATCGCCCTGATCGTGGGCGCCGCCATCGGTTTCCCCAGTGGCATCCAGTACCGCAAAAAGATCGCGGAAGCGGAGCTGGGGTCCGCTGAGGAAGAAGCAAAACGCATCGTCAGCGACGCCATCAAAGAGGCGGACGTGAAGAAGAAGGAGGCTCTGGTGGAAGCCAAGGACGAGATCCACCGCAGCCGCACCGAGACCGAAAAGGAGCTCAAAGAGCGCCGCAACGAAGTGCAGCGCCTGGAGCGCCGCATCCAGCAGAAGGAAGAGTCCATCGACCGCAAGCTGGATAACCTGGAAAAGAAAGAAGAGACCCTGCAGGGCAAGATCAAAGAAGCCGAACGCCGCCTGGAAGAGGCTGCCGGCATCAAGCAGCACCAGTTCGAGATGCTGGAAAAGATCTCCGGCTACACCGCCGAGCAGGCCAAAGAGTACCTGCTGACCAACCTGGAGGACGAACTGGTCCACGAAAAAGCCCTGAAGATCAACCTTTACGAGCAGAAGTTCAAGGACGAGTCGGAGCAGAAGGCCAAGGAGATCATCGCCACCGCCATCCAGAAATGCGCCTCCGACTATGTGGGCGAGGTCACCGTATCGGTGGTACCGCTGCCCAACGACGAGATGAAGGGCCGCATCATCGGCCGCGAGGGACGCAACATCCGTACCCTGGAGACCCTCACCGGCGTAGACCTGATCATCGACGACACCCCCGAAGCCATCACCCTCTCCTCCCACGATGCTGTGAAGCGTGAGGTGGCCCGCACCGCTCTGGAACGCCTGATCCAGGACGGCCGTATCCACCCGGCCCGCATCGAGGAGACCGTGGAGAAGGCCCAGCGCGAGATCGAGACCAAGATTAAGCAGGACGGCGAGCGCGCCGTGCTGGAAACCAACGTCCACGGCATGCACCCCGACCTGATCCGCCTGCTGGGCCGGATGCGTTACCGTTCCAGCTACGGCCAGAACGTGCTGCAGCACTCCATCGAGGTTGCCAACCTGGCCGGCGTTATGGCCGCAGAGCTGGGCGCTGACGTCAACACCGCCAAGCGCGCCGGTCTGATCCACGACATCGGCAAGGCCCTGACCCACGAGATCGAAGGCTCCCACGTGAAGATCGGCGTGGACCTGGCCCGCAAATACAAAGAAAGCCCCGCCGTCATCCATGCCATCGAGGCCCACCACAACGACGTGGAGCCCAAGACCCTGGTAGCCTGCATCGTCCAGGCTGCGGACGCCATCTCGGCTGCCCGCCCCGGCGCTCGCCGCGAAAACCTGGAAAACTACATCAAGCGTCTGGAAAAACTCGAGGAGATCGCCAACTCCTTCGAGGGCGTGGAGAAATGCTTCGCCATCCAGGCTGGCCGCGAGATCCGCATCATGGTCCGCCCGGAGATCATCACCGACGACAAGATGACCATCATTGCCCGCGATATTGTCAACAAGATCGAAGCCGAGCTGGAATACCCCGGCCAGATCAAGGTCAACATCATCCGGGAAAGCCGTACGGTGGACTACGCCAAATAACCGAACAAAAAGCCAGCATCCCCGAAAGATGCTGGCTTTTTTGGGTTTATTTTTTCTCCGCCGGGCCGGTAAAGTGCTCCAGTTCCTCCGGCGGGTAGGCGGTCGTCCAGTGGTAGGGCTGCAGCTCATAGAGCGGCACAAAGCGCAGGGAGCCGTCCGGGGTGGTCACCCCCACCTGGACCCCGTCGCCCCAGTAGCGCAGCCGCTCCTGGCAGACGCCGCAGGGGGAAAGGACGGTAAAAGGGGCGTGCTCGTCCTGGCGCACCACGCACAGGCAGTGGGTCACCCGCTCGTTGGCCTTCATGGCGTCGCACATGGCGCCCACCTCGATGCAGAGCAGCACGCTGGCATTGGCGTTTTCCAGCGCCACGCTGGTGTAGTAGTGGCCGGGCTCGGTGCGGATGACCGCCGCGCCGCCCCAGCCGGTGGGGTACCGGCGGCGGATCAGCTCCACCGCTTTTTGGTACATGGTCTGCTGGATCTGGGTCTCTTCCACGGCAAATTCTCCTTTTTGTAATTTTTAACGATGATATCACACCATTTCCCCGGTTGTCAAACCAAGAAAGGATGATCCTTATGCAAAACCGCCGCCCGCTGTCCTTCTATCTGCGGCTGTTCGGCACCACCTTCACCATCAGCGCCTTCACCTTCGGGGGCGGCTTCGTCATCATCCCGCTTATGCGCAAAAAGTTTGTGGAGCAGCTGGGGTGGCTGGAAGAGGAGGAGATGCTGGACCTGACCGCCATCGCCCAGTCGGCGCCGGGGCCCATCGCGGTCAACGCCTCCATCCTGGTGGGCTACCGCACCGCCGGTATTTTGGGTAGTTTGGTGGCCATTTTGGGGACGGTGCTGCCGCCGCTCATCATCCTTTCGGTAATCTCGCTGTTTTATGAGGCCTTCCGAAGCAGCGCCGCCGTGGCCGCTGTGCTGCGGGGGATGCAGGCTGGTATCGCCGCGGTCATCGCCGACGTCACCATCACCCTGGGGGCCAACGTCCTGCGGGAGCGGCGCCTGCTGTGGACCGCCATCCTGCTGGGGGCTTTTGCCGTCACCCTGTTTACCCAGATCAGCGTCATGCTGGTCATCGTCTTCTGCGGGGCGCTGGGGTGGCTGGGTTCCAGCCGCCTGCTCAAAAGAAAGGGGGAATAGCATATGGGTACCTATCTGGCGCTGTTTTGGAGCTTCTTTCAGATCGGGGCGCTGAGCTTCGGCGGCGGTTACGCTGCCATGCCGCTGATCCAAAACCAGGTAGTGGAGCTGCACCACTGGCTGACCATGAGCCAGTTTGCCGACGTGGTCACCATCTCCGGCATGACCCCCGGGCCCATCGCCATCAATGCCGCCACCTTCGTGGGCACCCAGCTAGCCGGGCTGGGGGGCGCGGTGGTGGCTACCCTGGGCTGCGTCACCCCATCCTGCATCATTGTGCTGGGGCTGGCGTACCTGTACTCCCGCTACCAGCAGCTGCCCGCCATCCAGGGCATCCTGTCCGGGCTGCGTCCGGCGGTGGTAGCCATGATCGGTTCGGCGGGGCTGGACCTGCTGGTGCTGGCCATCTTCCCCGGAGGGCAGCTGGCGCTCAGCCCGGCAGCGGTGGACTGGCTGTGCGTGGTGATCTTCCTTGTCTGCCTGTGGGCGCTGCGGCGCTTCCACCTGGACCAGCTGGTCATCCTACTGATCTCCGGTGCGGCAGGCTTTGTTTTGTTTTATTTATTGGGATTATAACGAAACGTAATCTTTTACGATTATCCCTTGTTTTTCTCTGCGGGATATGTTACCCTAAGGATAGTAACATTTTCCAAGGAGGTTCCTGCTTTATGAAACGTTTCGCTGCGCTGGTGCTGGCTGCCGCCATCCTCACCAGCCCTGTTTTTGCTGATTCCAACGAATCCCGCCCCCGCGTCTGCCGCCCCGACACCGCGCAGGCCGAGGAGGTCGCCCGTCCCAAGGCCGTCCGCAAGTCCGACGGCGCTTCGGAGGAGATCCGCCCGGTGGATGACTGCGATCCTTCCCAGGAAGAGTTCCTGCCCCCGCTGGAAAACGGCTGGATCACCGCGTCCTACGGCAGTTATTCCGGCCATGTGGGCACCAACTTCTCCGCGGCGGAAGGTTCCGCTGTCCGGGCTTCCAAAAGCGGTACCGTCTCCTTCGCCGGCTGGAAAAAGGGCCTGGGCAACACCGTCATCCTGAACCACGGCGACGGCTGGCAGAGCTGGTACAGCCACTGTTCCTCCCTTTCGGTGGAGGAAGGCGAGCACGTCTGCCAGGGGGACGAGCTGGGCATTTTGGGCAAAACCGGTATGGCTACCGGCCTGACCTGCCAGCTGTTCCTCCTCCACGACGGAGAGTACCAAAACCCCGAGACCCTGCTGAAACTGGAAAAATAAGCTGCTGCTTTTGCAAGGCCGCACCCCGGATTGGGGTGCGGCCTTTGTCAATTGTAACATTTATGAAAAGTTTGGCGTCGGGCCGTTGGATTCGCTGGAGCGCTATGGTAGAATAAAGGCAGTTCCTGCCGGTTTTGGGCGGGGGAATAATCCCGCGCCAGCGGAATAAAGATAAAAGAAAGTGCCCCTTTTGCCCGGCGGACCGCCCCCGGGAACAAGGGCTGTTTTATTTGGGAAGAGGAGGATCTTGCCTATGGGAAAACGGTTGTGGATGCGGACAGTGGCCTTGGGACTGGCCGTCTGTGTGTGGTTGTCCGGCTGCGGGCTGGGGGAGGACGGGGGCCTGGAACCCACCGAGCAGACCTTCTCCCAGATCGAGTACCAGCGCCCCGACGGGGACGCCCTGTTGGAGCAGATCCAGGTGGCCCAGGACACCGCCGAAAATAGCATCCTGCCCTTTTCCCTGGTGCGGGAGATGAACACCCTCAACGAAAAGCTGGATGATTTCCTCTCCATGTACGTGCTGGCGCAGATCCACAACAGCATCGACGTCACCGACCCCTTCTACAGCGAGGAGTTGGAGGTGCTGGACGCCCAGTATGTGCGCATCCAGGCCAAATACAACGAGTTTTACCAGGCGATGAGCCAGACCTTCCCCGGCCGGTGGATCACCGGCTTCTGGGACGACGCCACCAAGGAGGACCAGGAGACCCTGGCGCAGACCACCTCCCAGGACGTTTTGCAGTGGAAGGAGGAGGAAGACCGCCTCATCGCCCAGTACCACTACCAGTACAACCAGATCACCGTGGAGGTGGACGGCGAGCCGGTGCAGTACGCTTCCTTGGAGCCGGAGCTGCAGGAGGCCTACTACCGCGAGTTTTTGGAAAACAGCAACCAGCAGCTGGGGCAGATCCTGGTGGACCTGGTGGAGAACCGGGACACCCAGGCCCGTACCCTGGGCTACGATTCCTATGTGGAGATGGCGGACGACCAGATGCTGCGGGTCAGCTACGACCGGGAGCAGATCCGCCAGTACCGGGAGGACCTGAAGACCACCCTGGTGCCGCTGTACCGAAGCATGCTGGATGACCTGTACGCCCGCTTGGAACAAAAGCTTGCAGACATGAGCCAGGATATTCCCCTGACCCTGCTGCCCCAAGGCGACCAGCCGGACCCCTCCGGCGGCTGGCAGGAGATGATGGACACCCTGGACACCGTCTATTCCCAGATGGACCCGGAGGTGAGCGCGTGCTTTAGCTACCTGCGGGAGCATGAGATGATGGAGGTGGCGCCGTCCTCCACCAAGCAGAACACCGTCTACACCACCTTCCTGCCGAAGTTCAACACCCCCTTCCTCTTTGCGAACCTCAACGGCGGCTCCGGCGACGTGAGCAACATCACCCACGAGTTCGGCCACTGTCTGGCCATCTGGCTGCAGCTGCAGCAGGGCTCCACCTCGGAAGGGCGGGGGATGGACGTCAGCGAGATCCACTCCCAGTCCATGGAGATGCTCACCCTGCCGTGGTACGACCTGCTTTACGACACCGCCGAGGAGGCCCAGCTGGCCCGGCAGTACGCCGTCTGCAACCTGCTGGTGGGCATCCTGTCCGCCGCTATGGACGACGAGTTCCAGGAAGAGCTGTACCAAAACCCCGGCATGACGGTGGAGGAGATCAACCAGTGTTACGGCCGGTTGGGGCTGGAATACGGCCTCATGTCCGAAAGCGAGATCTATGACCGGGAGATGGCCCAGATGCAGTGGACCCAGGTAAACCACTACTTCGCCACCCCGTTTTATTCCATCGACTACGCCGTTTCCGGCGGGGTAGCGCTGGAGATGCTGGCGCTGAGCCTGGAGGACTACGACGCTGCCCTGGACACCTACCTGACCCTTTGCCGCCAGGATGCCAACAAGGACTTTTTGACGGTGGTGGCGGATTCCGGGCTTTCTAACCCCATGGAAAAGACCCAGCTGCAAGAGATCGCCAGCCTTTGCTCCCAGCTTATGGAGGAGGGCGATTTCCTTACCTTAAACGAATATCAGCAGGAGGCCGCCTAAGCCGCCCCGTCTGCTGTTATACAAAAGATAACTTATTTTAACCCCAACGAGGAGGACTGTTTATGAAACAAAGAAGTGTCGGCCTTGCGCTGCTGTTTTCCATCATCACCTGCGGTATCTACGCCATCTACTGGTTCATCGTCACCACCGACGAGGTAAAGGCGGTGTCCGGCCGCTACCTGACCAGCGGTATTATGGCCTTTCTGTTTAACCTGATCACCTGCGGGCTGTATGGCATCTACTGGGGCTACAAAATGGGCGAGGCCCTGGAGGACGCCCGCATGTCCCGCGGCCAGCCTATGGGCAGCTTCCCCATCCTGTTTTTGATCCTCAACCTGTTCGGCCTGCAGATCATCACGCTGGCCATCATCCAGGGTGAACTCAACCGCTACACCCCCACCATGTACTACTAATGCGGCGCCGTGCCCTGCGCCTGCTGGGGTGGGGGAGCGCGCTGCTGTCCGCCGGGCTTGCTTATGCCGGGTGGGTGAGTGTTACCGGGAAATACATCCCCTGTCTCTTTCGCTCGGCCACCGGGCTGCTTTGCCCGGCCTGCGGCATCAGTCATCTGTGCCTGGCGCTTCTGGCCGGGGACTGGGCCGGCGCCTTTGCCGCCAACCCCTGCCTGGTGCTGCTGAGCCCGCTGTTTTTGTGGCTTGCTGTTTGGCTGGCGGCGGATTACGTCAAAACCGGACGCCGCCTGCCCAGCCGCGGGCAGAACCGGCTCATCGCCTTTCTCATCCTCTGCCTGGTGCTCTTTGGCATCGAGCGCAACCTGCCCTGGTTTTAGCAAAAAAGAAGACCCGCCTGCTGCGTTGGGAAGCGTTTTCCCAGGCAGCGGGCGGGTCTTTTCGGTTTTTATTTGCTTTTTTAGGTAAGGTCCTGGATCATCTGGATATAGGGCAGCTCGGTGTAGCCCAGACGCTCGTACAGGGCTTTGGCGCGGGGGTTACGCTGGCAGACTTCCAGGCGGAAGCGCCGGGCCTGGGGATAAGCCTCCTTGACCCAGGAGAAGAACTGGTGGCCGTAGCCCTTGCCGCGGCAGCTTTCCAGGAAATAAAGCTCCTCGATCTGCACCACCAGGCCGCCGGCCTCGTTGCTCCAATAGAAGGCCAGCAGACCGTAGCCGACGATCTGGCCCTCCTCCTCCAAAATCAGGGCGCGCATGAGCGGAGAGCCCTGCATGGCCTGCTCAAAGGTGTCCAAAAAGTTCTGTACCCCAACCGGGCTTTGGGTGGCATCGCCGCTGTAAAAATCCTGGGACATGGCAAGATAGGCCTCTTTGTCCGGCAGGCGGATGTCACGGATCAGCATGATTTAACTTCCTTTCTGCAAGAAAATGAAAATAAGGACTTCGCCCTCTATTGTATCCCAACCGGCAGGAAAACGCAACTTCCCCGGCGGTTTCGCTTTACAATGCGAAAGTGACATCGTATAATGATAGAATTAACACCGAGCCGGTGCGCCGGCGGCAAGGAGGATCTGTCATGAAGCTTACCCAGTTATTTTCCCAAAAGAAGGTGGTCTATTCCTTTGAGGTGTTCCCACCCAAAAAGACCAGCCCGGTGCAGACGGTGTACCAGACCTTGGAGGCCCTTTCCGACCTGGAACCGGACTTCATCAGCGTCACCTACGGCGCCGGGGGCAACCCTTCCGACCGCTCCACCCTGCAGATCGCCCAGACCATCCGCCAGCAGTGCGGCATCGAGCCGGTGGCCCACCTGACCTGCCTTAACTCCACCCGGGAGGAGATCGGCCAGGTGCTGGGAGAGCTGCGGGACGCCGGGGTAGAAAACCTGCTGGCCCTGCGAGGGGACCGCAACCCCGACCGTCCGGCGGCGGAGGACTTCCGTTACGCGGCGGACCTGATCCGGGAGATCCAGGCCTTCGGCGGGTTTGACATCTGCGCCGCCTGTTACCCCGAGTGCCACCCGGAGGCCCCCACCTTGGAGCAGGACATCCTCCATCTCAAGGAAAAGGTGGACGCCGGAGCCACCCACCTGATCTCCCAGCTGTTTTTTGACAACAATGATTTTTACAGCTTCCTGTACCGCATCCGCCAGGCGGGCATCACCGTGCCGGTGGAGGCGGGCATCATGCCGGTGGTCAACCGGCGGCAGATCGAGCGGATGGTCTCGCTGTGCGGGGCCAGCCTGCCCAAAAAGTTCGTGCGGATGATGCACAAATACGGCGACGACCCGGACGCCATGCGGGACGCCGGCATCGCCTACGCCGTGGAGCAGATCGTGGACCTGCTGGCAAACGGCGTCCAGGGCATCCACCTGTACACCATGAACAACCCCCTGGTGGCCCGGCGCATCAGCCAGGCGGTGGCTTCCCTCATCCGCTGCGCCAACCGCTAGGGGAGGGAGCGCCATGGAGATGCTGTTGGAGCGCATCGACCTTTCCGAAGCCCGGCGGTATGCCGGCTGCGGCCAAGGCCCGCTGCCGGACGCTTTGGAGCAGAAGCTGCAAAAAGCCGAAGCCGCCCTGCTTTCCGGCTGTCGCCCCCGCTGGCACGCGGTGGAGTATAATTTGGAACAAATTCCGGAACTTCTGGTGGGGGAAGACCTGCCCCGCCACCTGGCCGGATGTAAACGTGCCGTGCTGCTGGGGGCCACCTTGGGCGCCGAAGCCGACCGCCTGCTGCGGCTGTGGCAGGTACAGGACATGGCCGGGGCAGTGCTGCTGGACGGCTGCGCCAGCGCCGCTATCGAGCAGGTGTGCGACCGGGCCCAGGAGCAGCTTTCCCAGCAGGCAAGGCAGCGGGGCCTTTGGCTCACCGGGCGCTTTTCCTGCGGGTACGGCGACCTGCCCCTGGAGCTGCAGGGGCGGTTCGTGGCCCTGCTGGACGCCCCCCGCCGCCTGGGTCTCAGCGTGACCCCCGGGGGGCTGCTTGCCCCTACCAAGTCGGTGACCGCCATTTTGGGTCTGTCCGACACCCCGGCCGCGGTGCAGAAGCAAGGCTGTGCCCGCTGCGCCGCCCGCCAAACCTGTCCATTCCGAAAAAGAGGTGTTTTCTGTGAAAAATAGTTGCCAACCGTCTTCTCTCGCCGCCGGCGGCTCCCTGCTGCTGGACGGCGCTATGGGCACCATGCTGCAAAGTCTGGGCCTGGGGCTGGGAGAGTCCCCCGAGCGCTGGAACCTGACCCATCCCCAGCAGGTGCGCCAGGTGCACCGGGCCTATTTGGAGGCCGGCAGCCAGGTGATCTACACCAACACCTTCGGCGCCAACCGCCACAAGCTGAGCCTGTGCGGCCTTTGTCCCGAGGAGGTCATCCCGGCGGCGGTGCAGAACGCCCGGGAGGCCATCACCGAAGCCGGACGCCGCGCCAGGGAGGACGCCTGGGTAGCGCTGGACGTGGGACCCATCGGGGAACTGCTGGAACCCACCGGCGGCCTGCCCTTTGAGGAAGCGGTGGCACTGGTGCGCCAGCAGGTGCGGCTAGGGCTGGAAGCCGGGGCCGACCTGGTGGTGCTGGAAACCCTCAGCGACCTGTACGAGGCCAAGGCCGGGGTGCTGGGCGCCCGGGAAGCCATGGAAGAAGTGGGCCGGACCGTCCCCCTTTGGGTGACCATGACCTTTGAGCCTTCCGGCCGGACCTTTACCGGCTGCGGCATCTCCGCCATGGCGCTGACCCTGGACGGCCTGGGGGTGGACGCCCTGGGCTTCAACTGTTCCCTCGGGCCTCGGGAGCTGCTGCCTTTTATGGAGGAGCTGCGCCGTTGGACCGACCTGCCGCTGATCCTCAAGCCCAACGCCGGCCTGCCGGACCCGGTCACTGGGGAATACGGCATCGGCCCGGAGGAATTCGGCCAGCTGCTGGAACCCTTTGCCCGGCTGGGGGTGCAGGTGTTCGGCGGCTGCTGCGGCACCAATCCCGACTACCTGCGCGCCGCCGCCGCGATGCTCCGCCGCTGCCCGCCCCAAAAGCGGGAACCCGCCTGCCGCCCGGCAGCGGTCTGCTCCCCGGGGGAGACGGTGGTCATCGACGGGGTGCGGGTCATCGGCGAGCGGCTCAATCCCACCGGCAAAAAGCGGATGAAGCAGGCGCTGTTGGAAGGGGACATGGACTACCTGCTGGGCCAGGGCATCGCCCAGGTAGGGGCCGGGGCCGCCATTTTGGACGTGAACGTAGGCGCGCCGGGGGTGGACGAGCCCGCTGTGCTGCCCCAGGTGGTCCAACGGCTGCAGGGGGTACTGACTGCGCCGCTGCAGCTGGATTCCTCCGACCCCAAGGCATTGGAAGCCGCCCTGCGGGTTTATAACGGCAAGCCCATCGTCAACTCGGTCAACGGCGAGGAAGCGGTCTTAAAGGCCGTGCTGCCGCTGGTGAAGCGCTACGGCGCCGCCGTGGTGGGCCTTTGCCTGGACGAAAAAGGCATCCCCTCTCGGGCAGAGGACCGTCTGGCCATCGCCCGCCGCATCCTGGACGCCGCTCTGGCGTTGGGCATCCCGCGGCAGGACGTGTTCATCGACTGCCTGACCCTCACCGCCTCGGTGCAGCAGCAGGAGGCAGGGGAGACCCTGCGGGCGGTGCGGATGGTGCGCCAGGAGCTGGGGCTGCACTGCGTGCTGGGCGTTTCCAACATCTCCTTCGGGCTGCCCAACCGGGAGCTTTTAAACCACAGCTTCCTGCTGCTGGCGCTGGAAGCCGGGCTGGACCTGCCCATCCTCAACCCCAACACCGCCTCCATGATGGACGCTGTCTCCGCTTATGAGCTGCTGTCCGGCGCCGACGCCGGCTGCGGCCGCTACATCGCCCGGTTTTCCCAGGAAAACGCCCCCGCCCCCGCTGCGCCCGCGCCGGATAACGGCATGAGTCTGGAAGAAGCGGTAGCCGCCGGGCTGGGCGAGCCGGTGCGCCGCCAGGTGTGCGCCCTGTTGGAGAAGCAAAGCCCCGAACAGATCATCCAAACCCGACTGATCCCCGCTCTGGACCGGGTGGGGGCGCAGTTTGAGGCGGGGACGCTGTTTTTGCCCCAGATGATCCAGGCGGCGCAGGCCGCGCAGGCGGGCTTTGACGCCATCAAAAACTGGCTGGCCGCCCACCCGTCGGGGGAGGACGCCGCGGCGCACTCCCTTGCCCAGCGGGGCATCGTGCTGGCCACCGTCAAGGGGGACATCCACGACATCGGCAAGAACATCGTCAAGGTGATTTTGGAAAACTACGGTTTCCCCATCCTGGACCTGGGGCGGGACGTGCCGCCTGGGCAGGTGGTGCAGGCGGTGCAGGAACACGGCGTGCGGCTGGTGGGCCTTTCGGCGCTGATGACCACCACCCTCAAAAGCATGGAGGAGACCATCGCCCTGCTGCGCCGGGAATGTCCCGGGGTGCAGGTCATGGTGGGCGGCGCGGTACTCACCCCGGAATACGCCCGGGCTATGGGGGCGGATTTCTATGCCAAAGATGCCAAAGCGTCGGTGGACATCGCCCGTCAGGTGCTGTTGGGCGAGTAACTTTTGCGGTATTTTTGCGGGATATCCCGATGATTGGTAAGCGAAAAACCGCATGATTAAGCCGTTTTTCCCCGGTCTATTGATGGTATCTATCAAAGCAAAAAAACGCATCATTAACTCGTATTGGACTTTTGGCGAAGGTGGGATTATAATACAGACATAAGATAACTTATGACTGAACAACCTCAGCACTGGGGCCTCCTTCCCAGGCTGAAACAAACCAAACTTCTGCGGAACGTAGGGCTTATGTGCTGCAGAATCCAATCGCCATCTTCAAACTCTCATACAAACCTTAACTTTAGAAAAACGCCCGCAGAGATGCGGGCGTTTTTCTATGGTCTTTTTCTCCTGGCTGACACCCACTGGAAATTGTGGTATACTATCTACCAGTGAACTTTTTTGAGAGAGGAACCTATTTTTGAGTCAAGATACCCCATCCTTCGACCTGATCCAGACGGAACCGGGCGTCCTGTTCCGCCGGTATTTCCTGCACAGTCTGCTTTCCACGGTGATGACCGCCGCTTTTGTGCTGTGCGACACCATCTTCATCGGCCGCGGCGTCGGCAGCGACGGCCTGGCCGCTTTAAACATCGCTTTGCCGTGCTATACTTTGATGACTGCTTTTGCCCAGATGCTGGGGGCAGGCGGCGCCACCGCCATCTCCTACAGCAAAGGGCAGGGGAAGGACCACGAGGCAAACGGCCTTTTCACCACCGCCATCCTGCTGGCGGCCGTGGTCTCGTTAAGCCTGGGCGCTTTGGGCTGCATCTTCTGGAAGCCCATCGCCTACGCCTGCGGAGCCGACGATTCCATCATCACCCTTACCGGTCAGTATCTGACCATCCTCAACGGCTCGGCGGTGGTGTTCGTCTTTAACAACATGCTGGGCTTTTTCGTCCGCAACGACCACGCCCCCCGCTGGGCTATGATTGCCAGCGTCACCGGCTGTCTGCTGAACATCCTGCTGGACTATCTGTTTATCTTCCCACTGGGGTTTGGCATGGCCGGCGCTATCTCGGCCACCGTCCTTTCCTCCGGCACCAGCGCCCTGCTGCTGGCCCGCCATTTCTTCACCAAAAAAGCCACCCTCCGGCTGGATTTTGCCGGGGTGAGTCTCGGCGGCCTGCGGCGCATCTTAATGGGCGGCCTGCCCAACTGCATCGCCGAGCTTTCTACCGGGGTGGTCATCCTGCTGTTTAACCTGCGGCTCATGCAGCTGGGCGGGGTAGACGCCGTCACCAGCTACAGCATCATCTCCAACACCGCCTACGTGTTCCTGGCGGTGTTCGGCGGGGTAAACAACACCATCCAGCCGCTCATCAGCTTCAACGCCGGGGCCGGATACTACCGCCGGGTGCTGCAGTTTTTGCGCTACGGCTACGGGGTGGTCTTTGCCCTCTGCGCGACGCTGGTGGCCATCGGGGAGCTGTTCCCGCATATCATCGTGCAGGTGTTTATCGCAAACCCCTCCGACGCCATCCTCTCCTGCGCGGTGCCGGCTATCCGCTTTTACTTTGCCGCCTATCTGCTCATGTGCTTCAACATGGTCAGCGCCACCTTCCTGCAGTCGGTGGAGCAGGCCCGGGCAGCGTCGGTGCTTTCCTTCTGCCGCGGATTTCTCTTCCTGGTGCCGTTTTTGTACCTGCTCAGCGGGCTTTTGGGCATCAACGGCGTTTGGCTCACCGTACCGGCCAGCGAGCTGCTCACCTTTGCGGGAGCGGTGCTGCTGGTAGGACGGATGGTCCGCCTCTATCGGGAATAAGCGGGTTTCCTTCGTTTTCAAAAGAAAGGACGTTATTATGGCCATCAATCCTTTGATGCGGGCGGCGCTCAAAGCGCTTTCCGCCCCGGATCTCGACCTGAAAAACAACTACAAGACCCACCGCCGGGTGGTAGACGCCGCCCATCCCCACGTGCTGCGGCCCTTTTACCGCATCTGGGACCACGCGGTAGACGCCGGGGACCACCGCATCCCGGTGCGGGTGTTTGCCCCGCGCCGCTCGGGAACCTTCCCGGTGCTGCTGTACATCCACGGCGGCGGCTGGGTCACCGGCAGCGTCAACAGCTACGACAAGGTCTGCACGGTACTGGCCCAGCGCACCGGACACGTGGTCTTCTCGGTGGACTACCGGCTGGCCCCGGAGCACCGTTTCCCCGCCGGGCTGGAGGACTGCTACCAGGTGGCCCGGGAGCTGTACCAGTGCTGCCAGCAGCTGGACATCTGCACCGACGACATCACCATCATGGGGGACAGCGCCGGGGGCAACCTGGCGGCGGCGGTCTCCCTGCTCGCCCGGGACCGAGGGGAATTTTGCGTCCGGCGGCAGATTTTGCTCTATCCCGCTACCAACAACGACTACTCTGACGCTTCACCCTTTGCCTCGGTGCGGGAAAACGGCACCGACTACCTGCTGACCTCCCAGCGGCTGCGGGAATATCTGGACCTGTACCAATCCTCCCTCGAGGACCGGCAGAACCCCTACTTTGCCCCTATCCTGGCCGAGGACCTTTCTCATCAGCCCGAGACCTTGATCATCACCGCCCAGTTTGACCCGCTGCGGGACGAAGGCGAGGCCTACGGCCGCCGCCTGCTGGAAGCGGGCAACTTTGTGGAGATCCACCGTATCCGGGACGCCCTGCACGGATTTTTCTCCATGGGCAGCGGATTTTTGCCGGTGAAAAAAGCATACCGTTATATTAATGCCTTCCTCAGCCGTCCCACGGTCCAGGAATCCCTGGAGCAGCTGGCCACCCCGCTGCCGGAGGAGGAGATCGCCTTGCGCGTAGAGGAGTTGATGGAACATGAGCAGCTTTAACGCTCCGGCCGACTGGAACAAGCTGGACAACGCTGCCAAGATCTTTCCCCCCACCAGCAACCAGCGGGACACCAAGGTGTTCCGCTTTGCTTGTCAGCTGCGGGAGCCGGTGGACCGGACCCTGCTGCAGCAGGCGCTGGACCGGACGCTGCCTTCCTTCCCGCTGTGGCGCTGCGTGCTCAAACACGGGCTGTTCTGGTACTATCTGGAAGAAAGTCAGCTGGAAGCGGTGGTGGAGGAGGAAAACGCTCCTGCCTGCGGCCCTCTTTACGACCCCAACCACCGGTCGCTGCTCTTTGAGGTGACCTACTGGGACTGCCGCATTAACCTGGAGGTGTACCACGCCCTCACCGACGGCACCGGCGCTCTGCAATTTCTGCGGCAGCTGGTGTCGGAGTATCTGCAGCTGCGCCACCCCGAGTCCTTCCCGCAGCCGCTAAGCCTGCATTACGACGCTTCCACCACCCAGAAGGCCGAGGACAGCTTCCTCAAGTACTATAACCCCAAGGGCAGCGCCCCCAGCCAGGACGCCTCCCCCAAAAAGGTGCGGGCCTGCCAGCTGCGCGGCCCCCGCGTGCCGGAAGGACGGCTGCGGGTCATCGAAGGCATCCTGCCGGTAAAAGGGGCGCTGGAACTGGCCAAGAAAAACGACGCCACCCTGACAGTGCTGCTGGCCTCGGCGCTGGTGCTGGCGCTGGCCCAGGAGCTGCCGGTGCGGGCGCTGGAAAAACGCCCGGTGACCTTGACGGTACCGGTAAACCTGCGCAACTACTTTGCTTCCGAGACCGCCCGCAACTTCTTCGGGACCATCCAGGTGCCGGTGCGGGTGAGCCGGGAGCAGCTCACTTTGGAAGAGATTATCCCCCAGGTGCGGCAGGTGTTCTTAGAAGAGCTGACCGCCCAGCGGCTGGGCCGCCGGATGAACGCCCTTTCCCGGGCGGAGCACAACTTCGCTGCCCGGGCGGTGCCGCTGGTGCTCAAGGACTGCATCCTGCGCATCGCCAACTGGAAGGACCAGGGCACCATCACCGCCTCCCTTTCCAACATCGGGCGGGTGCAGATGCCGCCGGAAGCCGACCCCTTCATCCGCCGCTTTGACGTCTTTGTCAGCGCGCCGAAGCTTTCGGTCTGCGTCTGCTCCTACGGCGGCGAGCTGACGGTAAGCTTTACCTCTGCCTTCCGCAGCACCAACGTACCCATGCGCTTCTTCCGCATCCTCACCGGCGCCGGGCTGCCGGTGGAGATCCAGTCCAACGAGATCGATTAGTCAAGGAGGGACCTTTGATGAAATACTGTCCCAGCTGCCGGGTATCGGTGCCGTCCAGCCGGTCCCATTGTCCGCTGTGCCAGGGGGCGCTGGCTCCCGGCGGCAGCGATACCGCCTATGACGGCGAGATCTTCCCCCATATCCCCACCCTCTACCGCCAGCACAGCCTGCTGTTCCGGCTGCTGATCTTCGCCTCCATCCTGGTGGCGGTGGTGGCCGGGGTGCTCAACCTGCTGGTCTTTACCGAAGGGTTCTGGTCGCTGTTCGTGCTGGCCGGGGTAGGCGCCATGTGGCTGACCTTGGCGGTGGCGGTGCGCAAGCGTTCCAGCCTCACCAAGCGCATCCTTTACCAGCTGGTGACCTGGGGCGTAGTGCTGGTGGCCTTTGATGCCCTTACCGGCTGGCGGGGCTGGTCTATGGACTATGCCGTGCCGTTTCTGTTCCTCACCGGCATGGGCTGCACCTTTGTGTTGGCGGTGCTTTCCCGCCGCAAGCTGCCGGACCACATCATCTACTTTGTGGTCAGCGCCGGGTTCTGCCTGCTGCCGCCGGTGTTTTTGCTGTTGGGCTGGGCGAAGGTGCTGTGGCCTTCGGTGATCTGCGCGGCCTGCGGCATCGTGGCCCTTTCGGGGGTGGCGCTGTTTGCCGAGCGCACCACCCGCTCCGAGTTAAAAAAGCGGCTCCATCTGTA
The DNA here is from genome assembly GCA_019423755.1 of Oscillospiraceae bacterium. GTDB lineage: Bacteria > Bacillota > Clostridia > Oscillospirales > Ruminococcaceae > Negativibacillus. The sequence goes on along the minus strand of JAHZAU010000009.1, from coordinate 43,404 downwards.
ACAAAACCATGTCGTCCGCGCTGTTTTTCCCCGCAAAAAGGGGAGAGACGGCGCGGGCTTTTTTCGTTTCGGGCAAAAACCAGTCGAAAAAGGGATGTTTCACATGAAACGCCCCGGACGGTGGGTGTACGGTATGACCGGGGGGATTGTCGCCCAGAATAAAAGCGGCAGCCCCCGTCCCTCTCTCGCAGGGACAATGGGCCGGGGATATCGGATAAAAAGTGCGGTATCTTCTGTCTAAATCGTGAATTTTTTCCCCGCCTATTGCTTTTATACAAAATGGGTGTATCATATAAGTATACAAGAAATTGTGGTTTGTACATAATTTAGACACAAAATATGCTATTATTTTGAAAATGGAAAGGAAGTCTTCTCTTATGACCCTGCTGGAAAATAAAGTTGCTCTCGTTACCTCCTCCACCCGCGGCATCGGCCTTGCCTGCGCCAAAAAGCTGGCAGAAAACGGCGCCAAAGTATATCTCGCTGTCCGCAATCTGGAAGCCGGCCGCAAGGTAGCCGATGAGATCGTCGCCGCTGGCGGCAAAGCCGACGTGGTGTACTTCGACGCCTCCAAAAACGAGACCTTCGCCTCGATGATCGACGAAACCGTGGCCAAGGAAGGCCGCTTGGATATCCTGGTTAACAACTTCGGCTCCACCGACGTCAAGGCCGACTTCGACGTGGTCAACACCAAGGCCGAGGACTTCCTGCACATTGTGGAAACCAACCTGCGCAGCGTCTACGTCCCCGCCCAGCGCGCTATCCCGACTATGATCAAAAACGGCGGCGGCTCCATCATCAACATCGGCTCGGTGGGCGGCCTGTATCCCGACCTGTCCCGCACCGGTTACGGCGTTTCCAAGGCGGCCATCAACTTCCTGACCAAGGACATCGCCGTCCAGTATGCCCGCCAGGGCGTCCGCTGCAACGCCGTGCTGCCGGGCTTCACCGCTACCGACGCGGCTATGAACAACATGTCCGAGGAATTCCTCAAGATGTTCCTGAAGAACGTCCCCCTCAACCGTCCCGGTTACCCCGACGACCTGGCAGAGGCGGTGCTCTTCCTGGCCAGCGACAAGTCCTCCTACATCACCGGCGAGACCCTGCCGGTGGCCGGCGGCTTCGGCCTGCCGACCCCCATGTACGCCATGTATCAGGATATGGCGTCCCGCGGTTAAGCGATTTCTCCGGTCCTTTTCCCCAAGAAAGGACATCTCCTTACACAAAAAAGCCCTTCCTCCAAAATGGGGGAAGGGCTTTTTGTTTGTCCTGCCGTCTGCCATGCCGCAACGGAAAGCGGTGGCCAAAGCCCGCGGCAGCCGGGCTCCGGCATGGATGAACAGCCTTTGCGGCATGGCAGGCCGCGGGCGATATCTCATGTAAACATCAGGTATATTAGCATTAGATAATGAAATAATCTATATGTAAAGATATCTGATGAAATAAGATATAGGAAAAGGCCTGTCCACGACGGCCAGGAAAGGTTTGATGGTAATATGGTACAACTGGACGCCCTTCGCCTGCTGGAAGAACGGGGCCGCACCCGCTACTGGCTGTACAAGCAGCTGGGGATGAGCTACCAAAACTTCACCCGGATGATCAACAACGAGACCCGCTCCATCCGCTACGACAACATCGAGGCGCTGTGCGCCCTGCTGGACTGCACCCCCAACGACCTGTTCCGCTTTACCGAGGACCCGCCGCCGGAGGAGCAGGGGGCCTCTGCGGCAAAGAAATAGCCCCTGCCCTTGACTTTTTCTCCCGCTTCGTCGTATAATACGGGCTGTGGGAATGAAGTTCTCCCTTGGCGCTTGCGCCAAAACCGCTTTGACGATGAAAGCTGATGACTTCTGCGACAAATTGGGCGCAGGAGGCATCGGCTTTTTCTGCGTTTAAAGGAGGATTTTTATGTTAACAAGTCTTGCTCTGATTTTCCTGGTGGGAATGGGGCTGGGGTGGCTGAGCGGGCGGCTGCGGCTGCCGGCGCTGGTGGGGATGATCTTCACCGGAATGCTGCTGGGGCCTTACGCCCTGGACCTGCTGGACGGCTCGCTGCTTTCCATCTCCGCCGACCTGCGGCAGCTGGCGCTGGTGATCATCCTCACCCGGGCCGGGCTTTCGCTGGATTTGGGCGACCTGAAGCGGGCCGGACGCCCGGCGGTGCTGCTGTGCTTCGTGCCGGCCTGCTTTGAGATCGCCGGGACGGTGCTGCTGGCTCCGCCGCTGCTGGGGGTCAGCTATCTGGAAGCCGCCATCATCGGTTCGGTCATCGCGGCGGTGTCCCCGGCGGTCATCGTACCGCGGATGCTGCGCCTCATGGAGGAGGGCTACGGCCAAAACCACTGCATCCCCCAGATGATCCTGGCGGGAGCTTCGGTGGACGACGTGTTCGTCATCGTGCTGTTTACCGCCTTCACCTCCCTGGCTCTGGGGGGCAGCTTCTCCGCCTGGAGCCTGCTTTCGGTGCCGGTTTCTATCCTCACCGGCGTGGTGGCCGGCTGCGCTGTGGGCTTGGGTCTGGTGTGGTTTTTCCAGCGGGTACACATCCGGGATTCGGCCAAGATCCTTATCATCCTGAGCATCTCCTTCCTGCTGCTGGAGCTGGAGGATCAGCTGGAGGGCATTCTGCCCCTTTCCGGCCTGCTTGCTATTATGGCGCTGGGCCTGACCATTAACCAGCGTTACCCGGTGCTTTCGGCACGGCTCTCCCAAAAGTACAACAAGCTGTGGGAGGCCGCGGAGGTGCTGCTTTTCGTACTGGTAGGCGCGACGGTGGACCTTGCCTATGTGTGGAAGGCCGGTGCGGCAGCGCTGTTGGTGCTGGCCGGCGCTTTGGTGGTGCGGATGCTGGGCGTTGCCTTCTGCATGACCGGCACCGCCCTCTCCAAAAAGGAGCGGCTGTTCTGCATGATCGCCTACACCCCTAAGGCCACCGTACAGGCGGCCATCGGCGGTCTGCCGCTGGCTATGGGCCTTGCCTGCGGGCAGCTGACCCTGACGGTGGCGGTGCTGGCCATCCTGGTCACAGCGCCGCTGGGGGCCTTTGCTATCGATTCCTGCTACCAGAGGCTGCTGCAGCCCTCCACTAGCGAAACCCAAGAATAACACCAAAACCAAAACGCCCCCGCTTCCAAATTGGAAGCGGGGGCGTTTTTTCGGATTTTGGGCTATTTTACAAACAGTTCCTTGGCTTTCTGGGCGATGCGCTGGCCGAAGAGGGTGATCTTCTCCTGCTGCTGCTCCAGAGGCACCTCGTTGACCCGGGTCAGGCCGATGTGGGTGTAGGGCTTGCCGCAGGCGCAGCCGCCGGAGTACACCACCATCCCCTTGACCAGGATGTGGTTGATGAGGGTAAGCAGGGCGGTCTCGGAGCCGCCGCCGATGACGTTGGCGGTGGCGAACACCGCGCCCAGCTTACCGGCCAGGTTCAGGCCGCTGCAGCCCTCGTCGATCCATTTTTTCATCTGCCAGGCCATATTGGCGTAGTAGGTGGGGGTACCGAACACCACCGCGTCGGCGGCGTTTACGTAATCCTTATCCAGGTCTTCGATGGACATGACCCGGTATTCGCAGCCTTCTACCGAGGCTACGCCCTTACCGATGAGCTCGCCGGTCTCCTGGGTGATGCCGGTCTTGCTGTAAACGAGGATCGCTACTTTCATAGATAAAGCCTTCTTTCTGTTATTTTGGCCCCACTATCCTATTCCGGGGCGGGGCCGGGCATGCTTCGCCCTCTCCTGCAAACCAAAAGGGTCTTGGGGGACTATTCCTCGGCGCCGGTCTCCTCGGGGGAGAGCTCCTCGCCCAGGTCCTCCTCCTCGTCCCGCTCCACGGTAGCGATGCCGATGATGCGGGTATCTTCTTCCAGGCGCATGACCTTGACGCCGCCGGCGTACCGGGACTGGACGGAGATCTGGTCGGCGGGGATACGGATGATGACGCCGCTGTCGGTGATGAGCATCAGCTCGCTGTCCTCATCCACGTTGTCAAAGCCCGCTACGGGGCCGTTCTTGTCGCAGTAGTAGTTGCGCAGGCCCTTACCGCCGCGGGACTGCAGGCGGTATTCCTCGGGGGAGGTGCGGCGGCCCAGACCGCCTTCGGAGATGGTCAGCACCATCTTATCGGGGTCAGCCACAACCATGCCCACCACCTGGTCGTTTTCTTCCAGGGTGATGGCTTTCACGCCGCGGGCGGTACGGCCGAGAGGACGGGCGTCCTCCTCGTCGAAGCAGATGCTCATACCCTGCTGGGTGGCAACGATGAGGCGGGCGTGGCCGTCGGTGATCTTCACCCAGGCCAGCTCGTCGTCCTCATCCAGGTTGATGGCGATGAGGCCGCTCTTGCGGACGTTGGTATAGGCGTTGAACTCGGTGCGCTTGATGACGCCCCGGCGGGTCAGCATGACGTAGTATTTGCCCTCGTCCTCGGTGTCGGAGGTCTTGATGACGCAGGTGACCTTCTCGCCCTGTTCCAGAGGCAGGAGGTTGACCACGTTGGTGCCGCGGGCGGTACGGGAGCTTTCGGGGATCTCGTAGCCCTTGATGCGGTAGACCTTGCCCTTGTTGGTGAAGAACATCAGGTAGTCGTGGGTGGAGCAGATATACAGGTCGCTGACGAAGTCCTCGTCCCGGCGGGTCATGCCGCTGATGCCGCGGCCGCCGCGGCGCTGGGTCTTGTACACATCCAGCGGCTGGCGTTTCACATAGCCGAAGTGGGTCAGGGTGACCACGCAGTTTTCCTCGGGGATCAGGTCCTCGATATCCACCTCGCCGCTGACGGTAGCGATCTCGGTGCGGCGGGCGTCGGCGAATTTCTCGCGGATCTCGCCCAGCTCGGTTTTGATGATCTCCAGGATGCGGTGTTCGTCAGCCAGGATGGCCTGATATTCGGCGATGCGTTCCTCCAACTCTGCCAGCTCGTTTTCGATCTTGAGGATCTCGAGACCGGCCAGCTGGCCCAGCTGGAAGTTGACGATAGCGGTGGCCTGGGGGTCATCGAAGTCAAACTGCTCCATGATGGCGGCTTTGGCTTCGCTCTTGCCGCCCTTGCAGGCCCGGATGGCGGCGATGATCTCGTCGACGATATCGGTGGCGCGTTTGAGGCCTTCGAGGATATGGGCGCGCTCCTGGGCCTTTTTCAGGTCGAAGATGGTGCGCCGGGTGATGATCTGTTCCTGGAAGCGGATGTACTCCTGGAGCATCTCCTTGAGGGTCAGGATGCGGGGCACGTTGTTGACCAGCGCCAGCAGGATCACGCCCACGGTGTCCTGCATCTGGGAGTAGCTGTACAGCTGGTTGAGCACCACCTGGGCGTTGGCGTCGCGCTTAAGTTCGATAACCAGCTTGATGCCGTCGCGGTTGGACTCATCGCGGATGTCGCTGATATCGGGGATGCGCTTTTCCTTGACCAGATCGGCGATGCGCTCGATGAGGCGGGACTTGTTGACCATGTAGGGGATCTCGGTGACCACGATGCGCTCCCGGCCGTTTTTAAACTCCTCGATGTGGGCTTTGGCGCGCAGGATGATCTTGCCCTTGCCGGTGCCGTAGGCGGCCCGGATGCCGGTGCGGCCCATGATGACGCCGCCGGTGGGGAAGTCGGGGCCCTTGATGTGCTGCATCAGGTCGTCCAGGGTGGCGTCGGGGTTGTCGATGAGGCAGCAGACGCCGTCGATGACCTCGCCCAGGTTGTGGGGCGGGATGTTGGTGGCCATACCGACGGCGATACCGGTGGAGCCGTTGACCAGCAGGTTGGGGAAGCGGCTGGGCAGGACGGTGGGCTCCTTTTTGCGGTCGTCGTAGTTGGGCATGAAGTCCACGGTATCTTTATCGATATCGGTGAGCATCCGCATAGCGATCTTGCTCATCTTGGACTCGGTGTAACGGTAAGCAGCCGGCGGGTCGCCGTCGATGGAACCGAAGTTGCCGTGGCCGTGGACCAGCGGATGACGCATGGAGAAGTCCTGGGCCAGGCGGACCATGGCGTCATAGACCGAGGCGTCGCCGTGGGGGTGGTAGCTACCCAGCACCGAACCAACGGTATCGGCGCACTTACGGAAGGCCTTTTCGGGGTAAAGGCCGTTTTCAAACATGGTGTAGAGGATCCTGCGGTGGACGGGCTTGAGGCCGTCGCGGACATCCGGCAGGGCGCGTCCGACGATCACCGACATGGAGTAATCCAGGTAGGAGCTTTTCATCTCCTCCTCAATATCCTTGCGGATCAGATTTCCGCCTTCAAAATTCATCAATTCTCACCCTACTTTTCTATGAAATCAGGCATGTATGGTCAAAGGGAAGGTTACTTTTTGAGAGACTCCTGGGTCTTGTCGAAATACCGGTCGCCCAGCAGGCCCTTGAGCTTGCGGGTCAGCTGGACCCATTCTTCCTCCGACAGCAGGCGCTGGGGGATGACGAAGGTGCGGTTCTCGTCATAAATCACCGAAAGGGCGCCGTCCACCTCGTAGACGGTCATCTCGCCGAAGCGGGTGTAGGTACCGTTGATCCAGGCGGCCTCGTAGTTGACCTTGAAGGTCTGCTGTTCCTCGGCCTCGAAGGCTTTGGCGATGCGGTGGTTGACGCCGAAGCCCCGCCGCTGCAGGTAGACCGCCATGGCTCCGAAGATCAGCGCCAGCACCAGGATAAAGCCGTTTCTGGTCTGGAAGAAGGAGATGACCTCCAGCACCATGATGAGCAGCAGCATGCCCACGCGGGTCTTCTGCTTTTTCTGGGTGCCGTCGTATTTGTCGGTTAGGTTGAGCACCGGGAACACGTCGTCATAGCTGACGTGGAAAGCAAGGTCCATCTCCTCCGGTACGCCGGAGGGCATATCCTCCCAATCCTCCTGCTCATCAGCTTCTTCGGCCGGATTTTCCGGCTCTGCTGCCTCCAGCGGCTCCTGAGAGACGGTTTCCGGGGCAGGGCTGGGGGAAGGGTCCTGGTTTTCCAAACCGGCTTCTGCCGGCTGCTGGGTGGTTTTCTCGTCGATCATGGTTTTTTCCTCCTGTTAGATACCCATCTTTACCAGACGGATGCTCTCCACCTTCTGGCGGATGGTCTCGTCGGCCTGCTCCAGCACGGTTTTGGGGAGCACCAGGCATTTTCCATTTCGCATCTCCAGGATCTGCACCCGGGGGGTCTCCTTGCGGTAGAGGATGTCCTCATAGAAGAAGGAGGACTGGTGCGCCCCCTGGCAGAAGGAGACGATCTTCTCCTCGTCAAAGCAAAGGGTGACTTCCTGCAGGGTGCGGGGGTCCTTTTTCAGCTCCTTGAGCACCGAGCGCTCCATGGCTTTGGGGAAGATCCAGAAGTTATAAAAGACGTTGAACAGCTGATAAACGATGAGCAGCACGCCGCCCACGCTGTAAATGTCCTTCCAAAGGGGGTCCTGGGTGTACTGGGCGCGCACCAGGGCGGCGATGCCCAGCACCACAAAGACGCCGAGATAGATGAGGGTCTTTTTGCGGGTCTTTTTCCACATGGGAGCGGACTGGCTGCGGCTGTACTCCAGGTAATCCTCCTGGCTCAGGGAGAAGGTGAGCTTATGGTCGAAATCCTCCGGGCTGCGCCGGGGTTTCGGCTGCGGCTGCTTCTTGTCGTTGCTCATGATAAATTCTCCTAAAGGTTATATTTTTGTTTAGATATCCAGGTTGTTTACGTATTTAGCGTTGGTTTCGATGAATTCCCGGCGGGGGCCGACCTTATCACCCATGAGGATGGTGAAGATTTCATCGGCGCGCTCGGCGTCCTCCATGGTCACCTGGATCATGGTGCGGCGCTCCGGGTCCATGGTGGTCTCCCAAAGCTGGTCGGGGTCCATCTCACCAAGACCTTTGTAGCGCTGGATATCCACCTTGCCGCCGTCGGCGCCCAGCTCGGCGCTTTCCTGGTCGCGCTGCTCGTCGGAGAAGGCGTAGCGCACCTTTTTGCCGCGGCTGAGCTTATACAGCGGCGGCTGCGCCAGGAAGACGTGGCCCTCGTCGATGAGGGGGCGCATGAAGCGGAAGAAGAAGGTCAGCAGCAGGGTGCGGATGTGGGAACCGTCCACATCGGCATCGGCCATAACGATGACCTTGCCGTACCGCAGCTTGGAAAGGTCGATCTCGTCGCCGATGCCGCAGCCCAGAGCGGTGATCACCGGCATGAGCTTTTCGTTGGTGTAGACCTTGTCCAGGCGGGCCTTTTCCACGTTGAGCATCTTGCCCCACAGGGGGAGGATGGCCTGGTATTTGCTGTCGCGGCCCATTTTGGCCGAGCCGCCTGCCGAGTCGCCCTCGACGATGTAGATCTCGGTGCGCTCAATATCGCGCTCGGAACAGTCGGCCAGCTTGCCGGGCAGGGAAGCGGTCTCCAGCGCCGATTTGCGGCGGGTGCGCTCCCGGGCGGCGGCAGCCGCTTTGCGGGCGGTAGCAGCCATGAGGGCCTTTTCCAGGATGATGCGGGCGGTGGCGGGGTTTTCCTCCAGATAGGTGCCCAGCTTTTCGGTGGTGATGTTGTACACCAGGCTGCGCATCTCGGTGTTGCCCAGCTTCGTTTTGGTCTGGCCTTCGAACTGGGCGTTTTCCAGCTTCACCGAAACCACGGCGGTCAGGCCCTCCAGGGCGTCCTCGATGTTGTATTTATCGTCGTTTTTCAGGATCTTGGTCTTTTTGCCGTAGTCGTTAAAGACCTTGACCAGCGCGGTACGGAAGCCGGTCTCGTGGGTACCGCCCTCGCCGGTGTGGATGTTGTTGGCGAAGGTGAGGAGGTTTGTCTTGTAGCTGTCGTTATACTGCAGCGCCACCTCCACGGTAGAGGTACCCTGTTGGCCGCCGAAGCAGATGATGTCGGGGTGGAGCACATCCTGGAGGTTTTTGCGCTTTTCGTTGATGTATTCCACGAAGCTGCGGATGCCGCCCTCGTAGTGCAGCACCTCGCCCACCTCTTCCTCGCCGCGGCGGTCGGTGATGATGATCTTGACGCCGGCGTTGAGGAAGGCCTGCTCGCGCATCCGCTTGAGCAGCACTTCGTAGCTGTACTCGGTGGTCTCGAAGATGGTGCCGTCGGCCTGGAAAGCGACCTGGGTACCGCGCTCGGTGGTGGGGCCCATCTTCTGCAGGTCGCAGACGGCGTGGCCGTGCTCGAAGCGCTGGTAATAGCGGTTTTCGCCGTCGCAGACCTCGACCTCCAGCCAGTTGGACAGGGCGTTTACCACCGAGGCGCCGACGCCGTGCAGACCGCCGGAGACCTTATATCCGCCGCCGCCGAACTTACCGCCGGCGTGCAGCACAGTGAAGACGACGGTCACTGCCGGGATGCCCAGCTTGGGCTGGATGCCCACCGGGATACCGCGGCCGTTATCCTTGACGCGGATGATGTTGTCGGGCAGCAGGTCCAGGTGGATCTCGGTGCAGTTGCCGGCGAGGATCTCGTCGATGGAGTTGTCCACGATCTCGTAGACCAGGTGATGCAGGCCGTCCGGGCCGGTGGAACCGATATACATGCCGGGGCGTTTGCGCACGGCGTCCAGGCCCTCCAGGACCTGGATATTGGAAGCGTCATATTGGTCGATGTGCCCGTCCTCGGGGGGCGTAGGGGGCAGGTTTTTTTCCGGGGTATTTTCCAAAGCACATTCCCTCCTGTTCAAGAGATTAAAGCCCCTTCCCATACAGCGGGGAGGGAGCTTGCGCCAGCGGCTGTTTTTCGGCAAAATCAAGCGGTTTTTCTCTGCTGGCAATACTTCATTATTATAGCATAATTCCCTTACAAAAACAAATATTTCTTTGCTCCTTTCTACTTATATTTAAGGGATTTTCGCAAAAAGGGCGCAAAAAATCCCCTCCCGGGCAGGCGGAAGGGGAACTTTTTTCGGCATCAACCGTCCAGACGGATCTGCTGGATGAAGCCGCTGCGTTTTTTCAGGGTAGCGCAGGAGATCTGCGAAACGTAGACCCGCGTCTCGGCGCGGCGGGCGCCGGACGGACCGGCCGGCAGGCTCTGCCGGCAGACGATAAAGGACTTAGGCAGCTCGGTGGAGACGTTGATGACCCGGCGGGCCTTCTCCTGGGCCGCCAGGTACTCCTTGGTGATCTTGGAAACCGAGGTGTTTTCAATATCGAAGATACCGATGATATCCTCGCTGCGCACCACCACATCCTGTCCCAGATGCAGATACATAAGGCTACTCCTCCTTTGCCGGGTCCAGCAGGGCGCCCGCTTCGATGGGGAAGCAGAGGCCGTCTTCCAGTCCCGCGAAACTTTCCCGGTCGCAGCAGGTGACGAACACCTGCCGGCCTTTGATCTGGTTGAGAAGATAATCCCGGCGGGCGGCGTCCAGCTCGCTCATGACGTCGTCCAGCAGGATCACCGGGGCTTCGCCCACCGTTTCCTCGATCATGGCACATTCGGCCATCTTCAGCGACAGCACGCAGCTGCGCTGCTGCCCCTGGGAGCCGTAGAGCCGCACCGGCGCGCCGTCCAACTCCAACACCAGGTCGTCCCGGTGGGGGCCGGTCATGGTCATGCCGTGGTCGATATCCTGGGCGCGGCGCTCCCGCAGCTGAGAAAGCAGCTGGGCCCGCAGCTCTTCCAGGGGGATCTGGTCGGCCTCCGGACCGGCAAACCCGGCATACCGCAGGGAGAAAGCCTCCTTGCCGCCGGACATGCCGGCGTAGACCTCCCCCGCCAGCCGTGCAGCGTGCACCACATACCGCGCCCGGCAGCAGGTGACCGCCGCCCCAGCCCGGGCCAGGTGCTCGTCCCACACCTCCAAGGTATCCTGAAGCTGGGGATAGCGGGAAAGGTCCTTGAGCAGGGCGTTGCGCTGGGTGAGGATGCGGCGGTATTCCCGCAGGCTGCCCTCATACTTGGGGATTAGCTGGCAAAGGGCAGTATCCAGGAAGCGGCGGCGCAGCTCCGGGCCGTCTTTTGCCAGAGACAGATGCGCCGGAGAAAAGACCACCGCAAAAAACCGCCCCGAAAGGCGGGAGGCGTTATCCTGAGGAACCTCGTTGAGCAGAAGTTCCCGGCGGACGCTGCCGCCGGGCTCCGCCGTCCAGGTGAAGCTGGCGGTCTGCTCCCTTCCGGCGCACCAAAAGCGCACCGAGGCCTCGGTGCGGCCGGAGCCGAAGCGCATCAGCTCCTTTTCCCGCACCCCGCGAAAGCTCTTGGCCCCAGTGAACAGCCACAGGGCCTCCACCAGATTGGTCTTGCCCTGGGCGTTGTCGCCGTAGATGACGTTGACCCCCGGCCCCGGAGAAAGGCTCAGCTGCTGGATATTGCGGTAATTTTCTAGGCAAAGCTGCTGGATCAGCAAGCCGGTCTCCCCCTTCTGGCTGGTGTGGTTTTGGTTGCTCGTTTGTTACTGGTCGGATTCTCCCGCCGCAGCAAAGCGGCGGCCCTGGCATTCCACCAGGTCGCCGGGGCGGATCTTTTTGCCGCGCATGGTGCAGACCTCGCCGTTGACCAGCACCTGGCCCGCCTGGACCAGCTCCTTGGCCTGGCCGCCGGTCTCCACGGCGCCGGCAAATTTCAAAAAGGAATCCAACTTGATAAATTCTGTATGGATCAGAACACGTTCGGTATTAGTCATCGTTTTTCACCCGTACCGGCAGCACCAAGAAGAGGAAGCTGTCGCCTTCCAAAGGAATGACCCGCATGGGGGAGAGGGCGCCGTTGATCTCCAGGCGCACCATATCGCAGTCGGTGGCCTTGAGGGCGTCCAGGAGGTATTTGTTGTTGAAGCCCATGTTGACCCCTTCGCCTTCGATCTCGCAGGGGACCTCGTCGTAGGCCTTACCCATGGTGGTGGAGCAGCTGACCTGAATCATCTGGTCGGCGATGCCCAGCTTGATGGGGCTGCGCAGGCGGTCGGAGATGAGCAGGGAGGTACGCTCGATGGCCTCGATGAAGCTGCGGGTGTTGACCTTGACGGAGGTCTTGCTCACCTTGGGGATGGCGGCGTTGTAGTCCAGGAAATCGCCCTCCAGCAGGCGGGAGATCACGTGGTAGCTGCCGATGCGGAAGATCATGTGCTTGCGGGACACCTGCAGGCAGACTTCGCCCTCCTCGTCCTTAAGGAGCTTGGACACCTCGGAGAGGGTCTTGCCCGGGACGATGAAGGTGGTGGTCAGGTCGGTGACCAGCGGCTCCCGGCGCAGGGCCAGGCGATAACCGTCTACCGAGACCACGGTAACGCAGGAATCTTTCACATCAAACAGGGAACCGGTGTGGACCGGTTTGGAGTCGGTGGTAGCGATGGCAAAGAGGGTCTGGTCGATCATGGATTTTAGGACGCCCTGCTTCATCACCAGGTTGGACTCCTCCTCCACGCCGGGCAGCTCAGGGAAGTCCTCAGCCGGCAGGCCCAGGATGGTAAATTCGCTGACGCCGCCCTTGATGAGCACCAGCTGCTTTTCGTCGCAGGAGATGAGCACCGTTTCGCTGGGGATGCGGCGGATAATGTCCAGCAGCAGGCGGGCGGAGAGCACCACCTGGCCGGGCTGCTCCACCTTGGCTTCCACCGAGGTGAGGATGCCCAGTTCCAGGTCGTAAGCCGTCAGCTTCACCTGGCCGCCTTCCGCCTGGAAGAGGATGCCTTCCAGAGCGGGGATGGGGGATTTTGCGCAGACTGCCCGGGAAACGTTGGACACCGCTTCCACCAGCAGGCTTTTTTCGCAGATCATTTTCATATGGATTTGCCTCTTTCTATTGGGAATCGTATCGCTTTTCTAATAAGGCAAAGACGCGGGAAAGCCCGCGATCCGCCCATTCTAAATCCTATTATAACATGAAACCTGCCCCAGGGAAACGCCCTGCAAAAAAATCCCCGCCGGGATTGTCTTGCGTGGGCAGAACGTTTATTCTGATAAGAATGGCAAAGAAAAACCGACCGGATGGACCTGGTCGGTTTTTGCGTTTCAGTTCGGCTTATCCCAAGGGGACAAAGGCGCTGTTTTCCTGGGACAGGGGGCCGCGGTTTTTCTCCACGGGGGTGGTTTTCTTTCTAAGAAGGAAAAGGATAGCTTAAAAAAGATAGTAGTAGTAGTAGAGGCCGGGGAAATGTGAAATGGGAAGAAAAATCCCATAAACAAGCCAAAAACCGGCGGAAAAATCTCCCCGGAGCGCTGGGGAGGCCGCGGGGGAAAAGTGGAGGAAAGGTTCTTTCCTCCACAAGCTGTTGAAAACTCTGTGGAGAATGTGGAAAGAATGTGCAGAAGCTCGGGGAAAACAATAGGGGTTGGCGCTGAGGGAAAAACGGCGTGGGGAAAAGCGGAAATGTGGAAAGAAGAAAATGGTGGAAAAGCCCTGGGAGCAGCGGCTGCCGAAGGCTTTTCCACCGAAGGAATTTAGGCGTCCCGGATGTTTTTGATGATGTCTTCCACCGTTTCCTTGTACTTGGAATCCTGCTTCATGTTTTTGCTCACCTGGTTGATGGCGTAGACCACGGTGGAGTGGTCGCGGCCGCCAAATTCCTCGCCGATGGAGGCCATGGACATCTGGGTGATCTCCCGGATGATGTACATGGCGATCTGACGGGCGTTGGAGATCTGGGAGGAGCGCTTGGTGGAGCGGATATCCGAGCTGTTGACCCCGAAGGTCCGTCCCACCTCGGAGATGATGCGTTCCACCGTCACTGGGATAGGCTGGTTGTCGTTGAGGATGTCCCGGATGGCGTTCTGCGCAATGATGATGGAGGGCGCCGTCTGGGCCAACTGCTGGTAGGCGTTGAGCTTTTTGACCACGCCTTCCAGCTGGCGGATGTTGTTTTTGATGCGGCCGGCGATGTATTCCGAAACCTCGTTGGGGATGTTCAGGTTGAGAAGTTCCGCCTTGCGCCGGATGATGGCGATGCGGGTCTCTACATCCGGGGGCTGGATGTCGGCCAGCAGGCCCCACTCAAAGCGGGTGCGCAGCCGCTCTTCCAGGGTTTTGATCTCCTTGGGCGGCCGGTCGGAGGTGAGGACGATCTGTTTGCCGCTTTCGTAAAGGGAGTTGAAGGTATGGAAGAACTCTTCCTGGGTGCTCTCTTTGCCGCCGATAAACTGGATGTCGTCCACCAGCAGCACGTCCGCCTGGCGGTATTTGTCGTGGAACTGCTTGGTGCTTTCGTTGGCGATGGCGGCGATCAGCTCGTTGGTAAATTCCTCGCCCTTGACGTAGATAACGTTGGTGCGGGGGTCGTTTTTCTTGATCTCTGCCGAGATGGCGCAGAGCAGGTGGGTCTTGCCCAGGCCGGAGCCGCCGTAGATAAACAGGGGGTTGTAGGCGTTGGCCGGGTTTTGGGCCACGGCGTGGCAGGCGGCGTTGGCAAACTTATTGGAAGGGCCGACGATAAAGGTCTCGAAGGTGTATTCGTAGTCGCCGTCCGGGTTGGAAAGGGTGGGGTCCGCCGCCGGGGAGGCCGGCTGGGCGGGAGCTGCCGAGGGGGCCGCAGGCGCGGCGGCGCCAGCCTGTTGGGAGATGACCCGCAGGTTGACCGGGAAGCCCATGGCGTTCTGGAAGCCTTCGTTGAGGATAGACAGATAGCGGCTTTCGATGATATCCTTTTTAAAGTCGGCGCTGACCGCCAGGGTCGCGCTGGAGCCGTCGAACTGGACCATTTCAATATCGTCGATCCAAAGCTTGTACGCCAGCTCCGGGATGCGGTTGGAGCGCAGGCAGTATTCCTTGACCTGCTGGAACACTTCATTTAATGAGTTCATAATGCAAGCAGCCCTTCTTCCGTATGGGAGTGGATAATTATGCAGAATTGTTTCACACATCTCAACAGAAGAAAACACCGGTCCGGACCAGCCTGTCCGCTAGGATGAAACGGAGGTTCCACACTTTTTAAACAGGAGGCGGGATCGGTTGAGAGAGATCGGGAAAGGTTGTGGAAGATGAGTGAAAAAATATCTTTCAACAATTTTGTACACATATTTTAACACAGAGATGTGGAAAGTTTCAAGTACCCTTTCCACCGAAATCGACAAAGCTCCCCGTAGAATTTTGCGTCCGGTTTTTGGCAGCCTTCCAGCAGATTTCTACAAAGGTGGGCGGCTAGGGGGCGGAAGCCTTCTCAAAAATGTAAAAAACCTGTGTCCGGCTGCGGGTTTCCCTTGACTTTTGGGGCTGGATTGTCTATAATTTTATTCTGTAAGGTTTCGCCTTGGAAGGGAGGGAATCAAATCATGTGGAGAACATACCAGCCGAAGAAGCTGCAGAGAAAAAAAGAGCACGGTTTCAGAAAAAGAATGGCGACTAGAAATGGCCGCAAAGTTCTGGCCCGCAGAAGAGCAAAAGGCAGAAAACAGCTGACCTACTAATTTTGCGGACAGGCTTATTATCGAGGCCGGCGCTTGCCCGCGGTTGTGGCCCGCTTCCCTTGGGGACGGGCTGGCAGCTGCTTTGGGGCAAGGGCACAAGTCCCGTTTTCCATCCTCATAAACCGGAAAATGAGGGGGCTGTCTCATACCTGATGCACGGGGGTGCGCCCTCGGTGGGGTGGTGGGATGGCTCTTTTCTTGTATCCGAAAATGGGGGCAACGGTGGCGGCCTCGCCTGACAAACCCAAGACCAAAGAGTAAGGGCAAAGTATGCAGAAACTCAAAACCTTAAAGCTCAACAAAGACTTTGTGCGTCTTTATAACCGGGGAAAAAGCAGCGTCCATCCCCTTTTGGTCACCTACGCGGCCAAGTCCGGCGGGAAAAACCGCCACAGCGGCTGCCGTATGGGCATTACGGTGACCAAAAAGCTGGGGACGGCGGTATCCCGAAACCGCTGCAAGCGGATCATTCGGGAGGCGTACCGCCAGCTGGAGCCTACCTTGCCGGATGGGTGGGATTTTGTTTTCGTCGCCCGGGTCAGAACCAAGGACGCCAAAAGCACCCAGATCCTGCCTGTGATGAAAAAACAAATCCAAAGCCTTACCGCACAGAAGCAGACAGGCTCCCCCAAACCGGCGCAGCCGCGCCCCACAAAGGAGCCTAAGGCGGGGAAACCATCGTGAAACAGATCGCATTGCTGCTCATCCGGTTTTACCAGAAGTTTCTGTCCCCCTGTTTCCCGCCCCAATGCCGTTTTACCCCCACCTGTTCTTCCTACGCCTATACAGCGATCCAGCGCTTTGGTTTGCTGCGGGGCGGGTGGCTGGCGGTAAAGCGCATCTGCCGCTGTCACCCCTTTAACGACGGCGGCTACGACCCCGTGCCCGAACGGTTGGATCGGGATAGATAGTACCAGGCTTTCCGCAAACCCCTTATTTTAAGGAAAGCAGCCGGCAGGACGGAAGCTCGTCCGGCCGCCGGCTTTTCACCAGAAATATCCCATCGGGCACCTTTACAAAAAACACGCAGGAGGGCGATTGCCGGTTTCAGAGGTCCTGCGTGAAACGGAGGTTTATCCCATGTATATTCTCGGAATTCCCCTCGGATGGGTCATGAAGTTCCTGTACAACATCCTCAACAGCTACGGTTGGGCGCTGCTGGTCTTCACCATCCTGACAAAGCTCCTGATGATCCCGCTTTCCATCAAGCAGCAGAAGTCCTCCGCGAAGATGGCGGCCTTCCAGCCGGAGATGCGCGAGATCCAGAAGATGTACGCCAAAAACCAGCAGAAGATGGCCGAAGAGATGCAGAAGCTCTACGACAGGGAAAATTACAAGCCCACCGCAGGCTGCCTGCCCATGCTCATCCAGTTTGCCATCCTCTTCGGACTCATCGACGTCATCTACAAGCCCATGAAGCACATCCTGGGCATGGGCGACGCGGTGATCCAGCAGGCAAAAGAGATCATGACCGCTGCCGGCATGACCCTCAGTAACTACTCTCCGGAAAGCTCCATCATCAACGCAGTACACCAGAACCCGGAAGCATTCTCTGCTATGGGACAGGATTTCGTCAACCAGGTCCAGTCCTTCAACATGAGCTTTTTGGGCATCAACCTGGGTGAACAGCCCACCATGGCGCTGAACATCCTGATCCTGATCCCCATCCTCTCCGGTGTGACCGCGTTCCTGTCCTCCTACATCAGCATGAAAGCCAACCCCATGACCGCAGAAGGCCCCGGCGCCGGCACCATGAAGGCAATGATCTATACCATGCCTCTCATGTCGGTGTTCATCGCCTTCCAGGTACCGGCCGGTGTTGGTATCTACTGGGTGATCTCCAACCTGCTGATGATGGTACAGACCCTGGTGCTCAACAAGTTCTATAACCCCAAAGAAATGGCGGAAAAAGCCAAGGCAGAGCTGGAGGAGCGCAAAGAAAAAGCGCGCCTGGAGCGCATCGAGGCCAAAAAACGCGCCAAAGAAGGCGACGCCGAGGCCAAGCAGCGCGCCCTCAGCCAGAAGGAAATCAACCGTCAGAAGCTGGCTGCCGCCAGAAAACGTGACGCAGAAAAATACGGCGAAGTATACGAAGAAGTCACCGACGACGATCTGAAGTAGGCTTTGCCCTTCGGGATAAAATCGAAAGCAAAGAGGAGGTAATCGGTTTTGAAGGAGATTATCACCACAGGAAAAACAGTGGACCTTGCCATCGAAGAGGGCTGCGCCCAGCTGGGCGTCACCCGGGAAAAAGCGGAGTTCGAGATCATCGATCTGCCGAAAAAAGGCTTTTTGGGCCTGAAAAGCTACCCTGCCAAGGTGCGCGTCTTTGTGAAAGAGGACGATAAAGCAGCGGCAGCGGTGGAGTATATCTCCGGTATCCTCAAGGCCATGGGCGCCCAGGACTTCACCCTGGACGCCAACGCGGAAGGCGATACCCTGCGCATCACCCTCAAGGGTGAGGACCTGGGCTTTGTCATCGGCCGCCGCGGCGAGACCATCGATTCCATCCAGTACCTGACCGGTCTGGTGATCAACCGTCTGGAAGGCGACTACATGCGTGTGACCATCGACAGCGGCAACTTCCGGGAAAAACGGGAAAAGACCCTGGAATCCCTGGCCCGCCGTCTGGCCCGCAGCGCCGTCAAGACCGGCCGCAGCGTGACCCTGGAGCCCATGAACCCCTATGAGCGCCGCATCATCCACGCTACCGTGGCTACCGTAGAGGGCGCCACCTCTTCCTCCATCGGGGAAGAGCCCAACCGCCGGGTGGTCATCAGCTCCACCAACCCCGTCAAACGCCCCGCCGGCAAAGGCGGCTACAAGGGCGGCCGTTCCGGTAAGGGCGGCAAAGGCGGTTACAGCAAACCCCGCGGCGGCCGCCGTCCCCAGGGCGAAGGCAGCCACAGCGAGGAAGGCGAGTCCAAACCGTTTGTATTCCGTCCGGGCAACGGCCCCAAGCCGGAAGGTTCCCGCCGCCGCGGTCCTCGTCCCGAGCGCCGCAGCGAGGAGGACAAGGCTCCGGTTACGCCCCGCACCGAGGTGCCTCGCTCTGAGGCCCCCAGCGAGGCCCAGGACGTGGCTCTTTACGCCAAGATCGATCTGGAGTAGTCCAGCTAGCAAAAAAAGCAAACAGGGATGCGAAAGCATCCCTGTTTTTTGTTTGGGGAAAGGGCCGCAGGCGGTTTTCTTTGGCGGGGGTTTTTGGTATAATATAAGAATAAAGTTTTGCCCGGCGGCAAGGGCCGCGGGGGCATCTGTCCTGCAAGAAAGCGAGGCTCCTGTTATGATTTTTGCGCAAACAAGCGATACCATCGCCGCCATCTCCACCCCGGTGGCTGCCGGCGGCATTGGCATGATCCGCATCTCCGGGCCCCAGGCTGCCCAGGTGGCGGACCGGGTGTTCCACGGGGTCAGCGGCCGCACCGTAGCCGAAACCGCCGGTTACCGGGGGCTGTTCGGCCGGGTGTTTGACCAGGACGGCGAGATCGACGAAGCGGTGGTCTTTGTCTACCGGGCGCCCAAAAGCTACACCGGGGAGGACGTGGTGGAGATTTGCTGCCACGGCGGCATCTACCTGGTCAAGCGCACCCTGCGGGCCTGCTTGGCGGCGGGAGCGCGGGCGGCGGAGGCCGGGGAGTTTACCAAGCGCGCCTTCCTCAACGGCAAGATGAGCCTGACCCAGGCGGAAGCGGTGGCGGATCTGATCCAGGCCCAGGGGCTGCACAGCGCCCAGGCGGCGCTTTCCGCCCGGGACGGCGCGGTCTACCAGCGCATCCATGGGGTCACCGACCGGATGCTGCAGGTGTCTTCGGCGCTGGCGGCGTGGGTGGATTACCCGGACGAGGACATCGACGAGGTGTCGGACGAGAACCTGCGGGCCTCGGTGCGGGAAATCCTTCATGATTTGGAGCAGATCTTGCGGGAATACGACAGCGGCAAGGTGCTGCGGGAAGGGGTCAACACCGTCATCGTCGGGCGGCCCAACGTGGGAAAATCGACCCTGATGAACCTGCTTTCCGGCACCCAGAAGAGCATCGTCACCCAGATCCCCGGCACCACCCGGGACGTGGTGGAGGACACCATCCGGCTGGGGGAGGTCATCCTAAACCTGGCGGATACCGCCGGCCTGCGGGAAACCGAGGACCCGGTGGAGCGCATGGGGGTGGAGCTTGCCAACAAAAAGCTGGAAGAAAGCTATCTGGTGCTGGCGGTGTTCGACAGCTCGGACAGCCTGACTGCCGAGGACTTGGAGCTGATCGACCGCATCAAGGACCGCCCGGTGGTGGCGGTCATCAACAAGACCGACCTGCCCCGGAAGATCGACCTGGAAGCCATCCGCAGCCGCATCCCCCATGTGGTGGAGCTGTCGGCGGCCTCGGGCAGCGGGGTAGAGGCGCTGAGCCGGGAGGTGTTCTCCCTGTTGGAATTGGAGGGGCTGGACTCCTCCGCCGGTATCCTGGCCAACGAGCGGCAGCGCCAGTGTGTGCGGGAGGCCCGGGACACGGTGCGCCAGGCGTGGGACGCCTTGGAGGCAGGGGAGACGCTGGACGCTGTCAACGTCTGCATCGATGCGGCCATCGACAGCCTGCTTTCCCTGACCGGTGAAAAAGCCACCCAAGCGGTGGTGGACCAGGTATTTGCCCGGTTCTGCGTAGGAAAATAAAGGAGGAAGAAACCTTGACCGAATACTTCATGGGCCGATACGATGTGTCGGTCATCGGGGCGGGACACGCCGGCATCGAAGCGGCGCTGGCGGCGGCCCGTCTGGGCGCCAAGACCGCCATCTTTACCATGTCTTTGGACGCCGTGGGCAACATGCCCTGCAACCCGTCCATCGGCGGCACCGCCAAGGGCCACCTGGTGCGGGAGATCGACGCCCTGGGCGGCGAAATGGGCAAAGCGGCGGACGAGACCTTCCTCCAAAGCCGGATGCTCAACCGGGGGAAGGGCCCGGCAGTACACAGCCTGCGGGTGCAGTCCGACCGCATGGAATACCACCGGCGGATGAAGCACACCCTGGAACTGCAGGAAAACCTGGACGTCATCCAGGCGGAGATCGTGGACCTGCGGCGGGACGAAAACGGCCGGGTGCGGGAGCTGGTGACCCGTTTGGGCGCGGTGTATGAGACCCAGACCGCCATCATCTGCTCGGGGACCTTTTTAAACGGCGTCATCTATGTGGGCGACGCGGCGGTGGAAAGCGGCCCCGACGGGCTGCACGCCGCCCATGGACTCAGCGCGGCGCTGGAGCGGCTTGGCATCGGGCTGCGGCGCTTTAAGACCGGTACCCCGGCCCGCGTGCTGCGCAGCTCCATCGACTACAGCCAGCTGGAAGTCCAGGCTGGGGACGAGCCCATTATCCCGTTTTCCTTTGAAACGCCCCGGGAAGGGCTAAAGAATCAGGTGGTCTGCCACATTGCTTACACCAACGAGACCACCCACCAGATTATCCGGGACAACATCCACCGGTCGCCCCTTTACGGAGGCAAGATCGAGGGCGTCGGGCCCCGGTACTGCCCCAGCATCGAGGACAAGGTCATGCGGTTTGCCGACAAGCCCCGCCACCAGACCTTTGTGGAGCCGATGGGGCTGGACACCGAGGAGATGTACCTGCAGGGGCTGTCGTCCTCCCTGCCGGAGGACGTGCAGCTGGCGCTCTACCGCTCCATCAAGGGCTTTGAAAACATCAAGATCCTGCGTAACGCTTACGCCATCGAATACGACTGCATCGACCCGCTGGACCTGAAACCCACGCTGGAATTCTTTGCGGTGTCGGGGCTTTACGGCGCCGGGCAGTTTAACGGTACCTCCGGTTACGAGGAGGCCGCCGCTCAGGGGCTGATCGCCGGCATCAACGCCGCCCGGCAGGTCCAGGGCAAGGAACCGGTGGTGCTGGACCGGGCGTCCAGCTACATCGGCACCCTCATCGACGACCTGGTGACCAAGGGCTGCTCCGACCCCTACCGCATGATGACTTCCCGTTCGGAGTACCGTCTGCTGCTGCGGCAGGACAACGCCGACCAGCGTCTGACCCCTCTGGGGCACGAGATCGGGCTTATCAGCGAGGAGCGGTATCAAAGATACCTGGAAAAACAGCAGCAGATCAAGGAGGAGATCGCCCGGGTTCACAAGCTGACCTTCGGGCCATCCCCGGAGCTCAACGCCATGCTGGAAGAGAAGGGCACCGCTCCGCTGGATACCGGCGCCCACGCCGACGACCTCATCCGCCGGCCGCAGATCGGCTATGAGGACCTGGCACCCTTCGATCCGCAGCGTCCGCCGCTGCCGCCGGAGGTCACCGAGCAGGTGGAAATTCAGATCAAATACGAAGGCTATATCCAGAAGCAGCTGGCCCAGGTGGAGCAGATGCGCCGTCTGGAAAGCTGCCGCCTGCCGGAGGGCCTGGATTACCACCAGGTGCGTGGCCTGCGGCTGGAAGCCATTGAGAAGCTGAACCGGGTACAGCCCGGCAACATCGGCCAGGCATCGCGCATCTCCGGCGTGAGCCCGGCGGATATTTCGGTGCTGCTCATCTACCTGGAAGGGCAGCGGGAGGACCGGCAATGAACCAGCAATGGGAAACAAAACGCCTGATCCTGCGGCCATCCGCCCCGGAATTGGCCGGGGAAGTGGCCCGGTATTTTGCGAAAAATAAAGAATTTCACCGGGAGACCGACCCGGTACGCCCCGATGAATTTTACACCGAGGAGGGCCAGCGCACGCTGCTTTGTCAGGACGCCGCCCGCCAGGAGGAGGGGCGCTGCCTGCGGCTGTGGCTTTCCTTAAAGGGGGAGCCGGAGCGGATCATCGGCTTTGTGGGGCTGAGTGAGATCGTGCGCGGGGCGTTTTTGTCCTGCTTTATGGGCTACCACATGGACGGGGAGCTTATCAACCGCGGATACTGCACCGAAGCGGCCCAGAAGGCGGCCCAAATCGCCTTTACTGAGCTGGGGCTGCACCGCATCGAGGCCAACATCCTGCCCCGCAACGCCCGCTCTCTGCGGGTAGCGGAGAAGCTGGGCATGGAGCGGGAAGGGGTCTCGCCCAAATATCTGCGCATCAATGGCGTGTGGGAGGACCACGTGCACATGGTGCTGCGCAACCGGGAGATGGAACAACAGGAAGGGGAAGACGAATGATCGACAAAGATTTGCTATTTTCTGCCAGCGAGGCCATGGGCGTGCCTATGAACGACCAGGCCGCCGACCAGCTGGACCGGTACGCCCAGCTGCTGGTGGAGTGGAACCAGAAGATCAACCTGACGGCCATTACCGAGCCGGGGGAGATCGTCATCAAGCATTTTGTGGACAGCCTGCTTTTCCTGCGGGCCATCCAGCCGGCAGAGGGCGCCAGCCTCATCGACGTAGGCACCGGGGCGGGGTTCCCGTCGGTGCCGGTGAAGATTTTGCGGCCTGACCTGAAGGTGACGCTGCTGGACAGCCTGAACAAGCGGCTGACCTTCCTTTCGGAGGTGAGCCGGGAGCTGGGTCTGGACTGCGTCTGCGTCCATTCCCGCGCCGAGGACGGCGGCAAGAAGAAGGAGCTGCGGGAGCAGTTTGACCTTTCCTGCGCCCGTGCAGTAGCCAGCCTGCGCAACCTGGCGGAATACTGCATCCCTTATGTCAAGCCCGGCGGGTATTTTGTGGCGCTCAAGGGCTACGACATCGAGGAGGAGGAGCGGGAAGCCCGCAACGCCATCGCCACCATGGGCGGCAAGGTAGAGCGGGTGGAGAAGTTCATCCTGCCGGACGAGAGCAAACGTTCCATCCTGCTCATTAAAAAGATATCGCAAACTCCGCCCCAATTCCCCAGAAACGCCGCCAAGATGGAGAAAAAGCCCATCCTTTAGGTCGAAACCGGCGGGAATGTCGGGAAAAAGCGAGATGGAAAATAGTGGAATAAACACCAGGCATCTGGTATAATACAAGCATGGAAACCATAGCGAAGATGATTCGAGATGGGATTCCATGCTTTTTCCTTTTCCATAGCTGGACAACCGTGCAGGTTGACCTTGCTCCGTTCTGTCCGCGGAGCCCCCTTACCATCGAGCCAGAAATATTCTGGCGACTTCTTTTCCCCGGTGGGGCAGCTCGCAGGGGCTGCCCCGTCGCAAGACGACACCTGCGGGTGTTTTGAATAGAACCACAGAAAGGAAGGGACCGCCGATGAAAGCTTTGCTCTCGAAACAAAAGGTCATCAACAAGGTGGTACTGATCCCGGTGGACCAGGTGGTCCCCAACCCAAACCAACCCCGGCGCAGCTTCGACCCGGACAAGCTGGAACAGCTGGCCAGCAGTATCGCCCAATATGGGGTGCTGCAGCCGGTGACGGTGCTGCTTCAGGCCGACGGCCGGTATCAGCTGGTCAGCGGGGAGCGGCGGCTGCTTGCCTGCCGGATGCTCAAGATGGAAAGCGTCCCGGCCATCGTCACCGAAATGGCCCAGGAGGACAGCGCCGCCCTGGCGCTCATCGAAAACATCCAGCGGCAGGACCTGAACTTCTTTGAGGAAGCGGCGGCTATCCAACGTCTGGTACAGATGACCGGCCTGACCCAGCAGGCGGTGGCGGCGCGGCTGGGGAAAAACCAGTCCACCGTGGCCAACAAGCTGCGGCTGCTGCAATTTTCCGGCCCGCTGCGGCAGAAGATGCTGGAAAGCGGCCTGACCGAGCGCCACGCCCGGGCGCTGCTCTCGCTGGCAGAGCAGGGGGAGGAAGCGATCCTGGAGGCGGTGGAGGCCATCGCCCAACGGCAGATGAACGTTTCCCAAACGGAGGAATACGTCCGAAGCCGCCTGGAGCCCAAGGAGACCCACAAGGCCCACCGGCTGTTTGTGGTCAAGGACCTGCGCATCTTCCTCAACAGCATCGACAAGGCCATCCAGACTATGAAGCTTTCCGGCATCCGGGCCAAGACCCAGATGGCCGAGGAGGAAGATTGTCTGGTGTACACCGTGCGTATCCCCAAAGAAAGCGCCTACCGCTCCAAGACCCGGAAAACCGGGTGATGTTTCACGTGAAACAAAAATCGACCCGCCCCGACAACCTGGTTCCTACGGCGTCCCTTCCCAGGCGCCTTGGATTTTGACTTCCCAAGCTGATTCACCAAAAAAGGCCGCAGCCAAAGCAACTTGCTTTGGCTGCGGCCTTTTTTGGTCGTGGAAAGAAAAATTACTGGGCGTCGGGCTGGTTCACCAGGCCGATGAAGAGGGGCAGGTCGTTATAGTCCTGGATGGCAAAGAGGAAGGGGCGGTCCAGGCGGAAGGTGATCTGCTCGGGGGCGGTGATGGGAGCGGCCATAGCGGCGACGCCGATAGCGGTCATGGCGGCAGCTTCGCAGCCTTCTTCGTCCACAGCAATGTGGGTCTGCTGGATGCAGGAGGAGACGGCGACGTCCTCGGTGGTCATAGCGGACAGGTCGGGGTCCTGGAACAGCTCGCCCAGGCCCAGGGACTGCAGGGTATTTTTCAGGTTGAGGGTGGTGTCATAGGAGAAGCGGGGCAGCTGGATGGTGATATCGGCCAGCTTGCTGTTTGCTTCCGGGGGATTGAGCAGGGCGTCCAGGGCGGCGGGGTCGGTGGCCAGGGAACCGGCGTCGATGCCCATGTTGGGGAGGATGAGGCTCATGCTCAAGCCGCTGCCCAGAGGCATCTCCACCACGCGGCAGTTGTTGACGTCGGTGTATTTGTGGTTCATCAGCAGCTGTTCCATAAAGGAAGCATTGACGGTGGAGCCATCGGCGGTGTGGAACTCACCGGCGGTGGTGTTTTCCGGCTGGAAGGGGTCCAGCCAGGCGGCTTTCAGATAGATGGTGTTGATGAGGGAGAGGACCTGCATGGGGTCGGGGACGAACTTGGACTGGATGGTGCCATGGGTCTGATCGGTGACCCACTGGGCCATCTGGTCGGCGGTGGCGGCGTCCTCAAAGTCCACCAGGAAGGACTCGGCCTGGAAGGCGTCGGTGATGGACTGGATGTAGCTATCCAGGAAGGGGAAGTCCTTCTGCATCCAAATGGAGTTGGCAGTCTCGATGACGGCGGACCCACTTTCCCCCATGTGGGTGGGAATCAACAGGGAAAACTGGTGCAAAACGGTGGAAGGATCGTTGTTGGAAAGGTTGAGAGTGGAGGAAAGACTGTTGAAAGTGGAACCTTGCGCCCCGACAGAGAGCATACCCAGGGCGTAAGCCAGGCTGACGGGGGAGAAGCAGAGGTTTTTGTCGGTGCCGGTGGCGGTGAAGACCGCGCTGGCGGCGTTGGAGCTGAATTTATCCAGCGAGGTAAGGAAGGCGGGGTCCACCTGCTCGTCGGGGACGGACTGTTCTTCACCGGAGGACGGTTCTTCGGTGGCGGACACTTCCTCGCCGGAAGGTGTTTCGGTAGTCTCAGCGGGGACTTCGGCTACGTCGGGATTGGGTTTGGTTTCGGCGCCTGCGGCGCAGGCGGTGCTGCTGACGGTGAGCATAGCGGCACAGAGCAGAGCAAGCAGTTTGGTTGGCTTCATAACGAATACCTCCTTAAAAGGGAAATCACAAATGATTCGGTTACTTCACTAGTGCCTTGGCGGGCGGATTTTATTGCAGCTGGGGCGAAATTTATGTTTCACGTGGAACATTTGGGGAGGGTGGACGCTTTTCTTCCCGCAAAGGCTGTGCTATAATATCTGTAATCAGTAGAATTTTGAAAAAAAGGGCCGTTTGAGCCCTGTTTTATGGAGAATCACATGGGCAAAATCATTTCAGTTGCAAATCAGAAGGGCGGCGTGGGCAAGACCACCTCGGTGATCAACCTCATCGCTGCTTTGGGGAAGATGGGCAAGCGGTGCCTTTTGGTGGACATCGACCCGCAGGGCAACTCCACCAGCGGCCTGGGGGTCAACAAGCGGGAGCTGGAGCGCTCCACCTACGACCTGCTGATCGGCCAGGAGCGGGCCACCCAGACCCGCATTAAAACCGAATTTGAAAACGTAGACCTGCTGCCGTCCAGTATGGACCTGGCGGCGGCGGAGATCGAGCTGGTGGAACTGCCGGAACGCACCATGAAGCTGCGGCAGGCGCTGGCCCCTTTAAAGGAAGAGTACGACTACACCCTCATCGACTGCCCGCCGTCTTTGGGGCTTATCACCCTCAACGCCTTTGCGGCCAGCGACAGCATCATCATCCCCATCCAGTGCGAGTACTACGCCCTGGAGGGCCTTTCCCAGATGATCGCCACCGTGCGGCAGGTCAAACGCCTGTATAATCCGGTCATCGAGATCGAAGGGGTACTGCTGACCATGTACGACAGCCGCCTGAACCTGACCATGCAGGTGGTGGACGAGGTGAAGAAATACTTCCCCAACAAGGTGTACCGCACCGTCATCCCGCGCAACGTCCGCCTGTCCGAGGCGCCCAGCTTCGGGATGCCGGCCATCTACTTTGACCGCAACTCCAAGGGCGCGCAGGCGTATCTGGCGCTGGCCCAGGAGCTGCTGGAACACCAGAAGTAACCGGTCGGGAAGAAAAGAAAGGAACGAGCTATGGCAAAGTTGAAAAAAGGAGGGCTGGGCAAAGGCCTGGACGCCCTGTTTGTGGATAACGAGACCTCGGACTCCGGGGAAGTGACCCTTCGCCTCAGCGAGATCGAACCCAACCGGGAGCAGCCGAGAAAGGAATTCAGCGAGGAATCTTTAAGCGAGCTGGCGGACTCCATCCGGCTGCACGGGGTGATCCAGCCGCTGCTGGTGCGCCGTCTGCCCAGCGGAAGCTATCAGCTGGTGGCGGGAGAACGCCGCTGGCGGGCCAGCCGCATGGCGGGGCTCACCGAGGTGCCGGTGGTCATCCGGGATCTGGACGATGTGGAGGCTATGGAGATCGCCCTTATCGAAAACCTGCAGCGCCAGGACCTGAACCCCATCGAGGAAGCGATGGGTTACCGGCAGCTCATGGACAAATACAGCATGACCCAGGAGCAGGTGGCGCAGCGGGTGGGCAAGTCCCGTCCGGCGGTGGCCAACGCTCTGCGCCTGCTGAACCTGCCGGAAGAGGTGGTGGAGATGGTCCGGGAAGGACAGGTGACCTCCGGTCACGCCCGGGCGCTGCTGCCGCTGGCGGAGGAGCCGGAGACGGTCATCGAGATCGCCCGGAAGATCCGCACCGGACGGTATTCGGTACGGGATGTAGAGAAGCTGTGCAAGACCCGTCAGGAAGCGGCCAAGCAGCCCAAGGAGACCGAAGCTTCGGCGCCGGTCTGGGGCGGGAGCAGCTTCTGCCGGGAGGTACAGTTGGCTTTGGAGCAGGAGCTGGGCCGGAAGGTGACCGTCACGCCGGGCAAGGAAGGCGGCGTCCTGAGCATCCAGTTCCTCAACGAGGAGGACCTGCGGGACCTGGCAAACAAGCTTTCCCGTTAGGCAAGACAACTGCATGGACCGATTTTCGCCGTACGGCCCGAGAGTTTGGGCGGTACGGCGTTTTTTATAAGGAGGGAGCAGTATGGTGACCATCCGTCCGGTGAGCCGGCAGGACGCCCCGGCGCTGTCTGGGGTACACACCCGAAGCTGGCGGCAGGCGTACCGGGGCATCGTTCCGGAAGAATATCTGCAAAGCGAAGCCTTTGCGCAGAACCGGAAACAGCTGTGGGAGCGCATCGCCGGCAGCGAGCAGGAGCGGCAGTTCCTGTTGGAAGACGGCGGCCAGGTGCGGGGCTTTGTGGTCCTGCGGGACCCAAAGGAAGGCGGCTGCGGCGAGCTGCAGGCCTGTTATCTGGACCCTTCTGCCTGGAAACAGGGCAACGGGCGGCGGCTTTTGGAGTTTGCGCAAAGCTATGCCCGGCAGCAAGGCTGGCTGGGGTTAGAACTGTGGGTGTTGGAGGAAAACCGGCGGGCGAGGAAGGTCTACCAGGCGGCAGGCTTTGCGCCTACCGGGGAGCAGCGGACGGAAAACATCGGCGGTGCACCGCTGCGGGAACTGCGGTACCGCTGGAAGGCAGAGAAGACACAGGAGGCGACCCAAACCATGGAAGAAAGCATCTATGAAAAAACCGTGCGGGTGGAGCAGGACCAGTGCGACCGCTCCAACCGCCAGAAGGCCAGCGCGCTGTTGGCGCAGGTGCAGCAGATCAGCATCGACCAGTGCGACGCCATCGGCATGAACAACGAAGCCTACGAGCGGACCCACACGGCATTTTTGCTGGCGAAGGTGTCGGTGGAGTGGAAGCGGGCCATCCAGGTAGGGGAGGAGCTGACCCTGCGGACCCAGCCGTCCTACCCGGTGCGGGCGGTTTATGACCGGCGCACCCAGCTGCTGGACGGCCAGGGGCAGGAAGCAGCCCAGGTGGACGCCAAGTGGGTGCTGGTAGACACCCAGAGCCGCAAGATCCTGCGGGAGCCGCCGGAGGAGCTTCGCTACCCCTTCCACAACCAGGCGCCGGACAAGGGGCACGATTTTTCCCTGCCCAAGGGGCTTGCGGTGGAGGGGACCGTCTGGGAGCCGGTGACCTATTCCCGCACCGACTGCAACGGCCACCTGAACAACGCCCGGTACGCCGACCTGATCTGGGACCTGCTGCCGGTGGAGCTGGTGTGCCAGAAGCGCCCGGAAAAGCTGGTGATCCACTACCACAGCGAGGCCATGCTGGGGCAGAAGGTACAGTTGGGCTACGCGGTAACCGAAGGCGGCGCTTACTATGTGGTAGGAAAGAAGGAGGACGGTACCAAGTGCTTTGAGGCGCTGGTGCGGTTCGCAGAATAAAGGATAAATTTGGAAAAGATGCGTCCGGCGGCAGGAAATGTTTGCCGGGCGTATTTTTTGCGAAAAAAGGGCAAAATAATTTTAGATTTTTTTAAAAATAGGGTTGACAAACCGAAAAAGCTATTGTATAATTAATCTCGCTGATTCGGTTGAGTCGGTCGCATATGGCGGCATAGCTCAGTTGGCTAGAGCATTCGGTTCATACCCGAAGTGTCGATGGTTCAAGTCCATTTGCCGCTACCAGGTAATCTAGCCTGTGTGGACAGGCTTTGATATACAAGCAAACCATTTGGTTTGCCGCAGTTCGGCCCGTTGGTCAAGCGGTTAAGACACCGCCCTTTCACGGCGGTAACGCGAGTTCGATTCTCGCACGGGTCACCAAATAAGCTCCTGTGGGAAATATCCTGCGGGAGCTTTTCTTTTGCAAAAATCCAAAAAAGAGACGTCAAGCCGGGGCAAAGGGTCCGGGTTTGGCGTCTCTTTTTTTCTGCGTTAATACACCAGGGTAAACTGGTCCTGCTGGGGTTGGGTCTCCTGCAGGGCGCCGTTTTCGTCCACCTGGATGGTGTGGGTGGGGCAAAGGTACTCAAAGCCGGCTTTGTCGCGGCTGCGGACGGTCAGGGTGATGGTGGAGCCGGGCCGGGCCTTCACCGGGATCTTATCAAAGGTCAGGGAATAAAGGCTGAAGCCCTCCTCCAACAGGGGAGAGTCGAACAGCTCCGAGAAGTAGAAGGTGTGGGCCAGGGTATCGTTTTGGCGGATCTCCAGGCGGGACATGGCCAGCTGTTTGTTTTCCATGTGGGCGAGGGTATCCAGCACGGTGAAGCTGCCGGTGAGCAGCAGCTGGTCCTGGGACTGGGTCACCGTCAGGTCCGGGGTCAGGTACAGGTGGTCGGTGAGCAGGGCGGAGACCTGGTCGATCTGCCCCAGGGGCTGGGTCTGGGTGGAGCCGGGGGTGGTGAGGATCAGGCCCACCTGGATGGTCTCGCAGAGGGGGAGGGTGATGTTGGCGGACAGCGCCCCTTGGTTGACGTTGGTGCGGGCCAGGATGGTCTCTCCATCGTCACAGGTCACCGAAAAGGTGGCGGCGGTGCCGTCGTTATACTGCTTGAGATTGGCGTTGAGAGAGAGAAGGATGCGGTTTTGGGAGGCGGTCTGGATGTTGTAGTGGAAGGAAGACTCCACGATCAGGCTGGCTTGTTCGGCCAGCATACGGGCCATCTCCTCGCCGACGCTTTCCAGGCGGCTGTCCAGGGAGGAGGAAAGCGCATCCAGGCGGCTGTCCATCTGGGAAAGGCGGCGGTCCATGCGGTTAAGCCCCCACAGGCAGGCGCCGCTGAGCAGCAGAGAAACGGCGCACAAAAGGCCGGAGAGCCAAAGGTGGGCCGGGATTTTTTTGTCCATAAAAAGACCTCGTTTCTATGAAAAGCCCTCACAGGGAGGGGAGAAAAGCAAATTTGCCCCACGATTGTGGGGGTCGCCTTCATTATAGCTTACCCTTTGGCAAGAAACAAGGCAAATCTCCCAGGGCTAGGAGAGATTTGAAGCAAAAAGAAATCCCCCCGCCCGCCGGGAAGCGGGAGAGGGGACGGGAAACTATTTAAAGGGTGACCCAATAACGCTGGGTGATGCGGCCCTCGTCGGGGACTTCGTTTTCCAGGGTGGCGTTGTAGTGGAGGATGGTGTGGGCCGAGGCGGTGTTTTCCTTGTCGCAGGTGATAAGCACCCGGGAAAGGCCCAGACGGCGGGCTTCCCATAGCCCTAAGCCCAGCATCTCCACCGCGTAGCCCTGGCGGCGCTGAGAGGGGCGGACGCTGTACCCAATGTGCCCGCCGAAGGCCAGCAGGTAGTCGTTGAGGCGGTGGCGCAGGTCCAGCATACCCACCAGCAGGCCGTCGGATTTCCGGACCGCTAAAAAGGTGGTGGCGGGTACCAGCCCGGGAGCGACGGTCTCCTCCCGGCTGTTGCGGTGGATGGCGGCGAGCCATTCTTCAAAGGAGGGGGCATTGGCCAAACCGGCGGTGCCGTCCATGCTGCTGCCCTCTGCGAGGAATTCTTCTTTGTAGTCCAGTACCGCCTGCCGGTAGGTTTCGTCCGGCAGGACAAGCTGCAGGCGTTCCATCAAAACACGACCTTTCCGCGAAAATTTTACCCAGTATAGCACCCTGCGCGGGAAAAAGCAAGGAGGCTAGCGCTTGTAGAGCTTTTGAAGCAGGGCAGGGAGCTTGGGGCGGTAGCGGGTGGTTTTGGGCTTTGCTGGGGTGGCCATGCCTTCCATGCCGGCTTTTTGGAGCAGCTGTTCCACCTCGGTCCAGTCCAGGTCCCGCACCCGGTAGCGGCGGTGGCCCTCGGAATAGATGCTGACGATCAGGTCACAGCGTCCGCGGCGGTGCTGCAGCACGCTGGCGACCGCCCGCACCGAGGCTACCCGTTCCCGGGGGAGGATCACCTGATGCAGATAGAAGCGATGGGCGCAGCGCAGGGTGAAGCACCCCTGGGAGAAGGAAAGCCCGGCGGTGAAGAAATCCACCAGCTGGACGATGGTGAACCACAGGGCGGGGATCAGGCAGAGCAGCCCCACCCAAAGGGTCAGCGCCTCCCAGGTGGGGAACAGCCACAGGCAGAGGGCGCCGCCCAGCAGCACCCCGCCGCAGGCCAGGCCGCCCTGGTACAGGTAGTGGCCCCAGGAACGCCAGTTGGGGCGGACGGTGCGGGGGCTGCTGTGGTATTCGGGAAGGAGCAGCCGCAGGCTGGATTCCAGGTGCAGGCGGGTGGTGCAGGGGATGAGGGCGGAGATATCGTCCTCATATTTGCCGTAGCCTACCGTTTGCAAAAACACCGAGGACAGCCCCAGGATGGAGGTGAACAGGGTGCGGCGGATATCCACGCAGCCGATTTGGCGGCGGCGCAGCAGGTAGGTGCGGCCGGTAAGCAGGCCGGAGCGGATTTCCAGCAGGTCGCCCCGGCGGGCCACCGAAAAGTTGCCGTGGCGCAGCAGGTTGGAGACAAAGGCCAGCAGGTAGCCGAACAGCAGCAGATAGGCGATGGCTGCGGCGGCAGGGGGAAGCCCGAAGGCCAGCGCCCGGGCCACCTCCTCAAAGGTGCCGTAGAGCATCTCGGAGAAGCGGCGGCCCAGTACCTCGCCGATCTGGGAGACCAGGGTGGAAAGGAGCAGCACCCCGGCAAAGGAGTTGGAAGTCAGAGCGGCCAGCAGGAAAACGTAGGTGCTTTTTGGCCGGTAGCCCCGGACCAGGTAGGGCGGCTGCTCCGGCGCCGAGGCCCGCAGCAGAAGGGGCAGGTCCCGCTTGCGCAGGAACACCGAAAGATCCGCTTGGCGAAGGCCGCCGCCGGAGGTATCCACCCGCAGGTAGACCCCGCCGAAGGGCCGCAGATAGAAAGGCTCCACCGTGGTGACGCAGGAAAAGCGGCTGCGTGGGAGGAGAAATTCTTCCCGGACAAACACCCCGCGGCGGATGAAAAGCCCCTCCGGCGCGGGGGAAAGGGTGTAGCACAGCCAAAACAGCACCCCGAAGCCCAGGTACCCCAGCACCAGCAGCAGGTCGATCCAGGCGCTGGACAGCCAGTGGTAGAACCCGCCCTGCAGCGCCGACAGAAAGCCGCGCAGCAGCGGGATCAGCAGCAGGAACAGGTATTTGGCCAGATAGGAGAGGATGGACAGCGGGTGGGGGCGCAGCTGGATGGGGGAGGGGGAAAGGGCGTCATTCATGGCAAAGGTCCTCCATCCGCTTGAGCAGCTGGACCCGCAGCTGCCGGGCCAGGGAATATTCCAGCGAGGGGAGATGCACCGAGCCGCCGGCGGCATAGATGTGCAGGCTGGCAAGCCCCAGCAGCCGCTGCAAAGGGGTCTGGGTGACGGCGGTGTACTGGATGTTGCGGATAAACACCGCGTCCATCCGCAGGAACAGCACCCCGCGGGAGATCTTGACCATGGTGGTGGAGATGGAGTAGGTCATCCGCTTCCAGCGCAGGGGGAAGTAAAGGAAGCAGAGGAACAAAAAGCCTCCGAACCACCCGGCGGTGTAGGAAAGGAACACTGTCCGAGGCAGGGTGTAGCGGAAAAATCCCCCCAGCAGCGACGGCAGGCAGCAGCAGAAAAGCAGCTGCAGCCGCCAGAGGGTCAGGGCTTTGGCCGGCAGGCGGGAGGCCCGCACCGGCTGGGGATAGGGGGAGGATGGCGGTTGGGACATGGGGAAACCTCCGGTAAAATGGAATAACGGGAAAGATTATTACAAATAGGACTAGGATTTCAGCCCTTTCATGGTCAGGGAGATGCGGCGGCGCTCCAGGTCCACATCCAGCACCTTCACCTGGACGATGTCCCCCACCTTGGCCACCTGGGAGGGGTGGCGGACAAAGTGGTCGGAAAGCTGGGAGATGTGTACCAGTCCGTCCTCATGGACGGCGATGTCCACGAAGATGCCGAAGTCCAGCACGTTGCGGACGGTGCCGG
Organism: Oscillospiraceae bacterium; assembly: GCA_019423755.1. Classification (GTDB taxonomy): domain Bacteria; phylum Bacillota; class Clostridia; order Oscillospirales; family Ruminococcaceae; genus Negativibacillus. The sequence continues at coordinate 9,927 of JAHZAU010000009.1, read as the reverse complement.
TGAGTACCATGCCCGGGCGCAGGTCCTTCATCTCCATAACGTCGGTACGAAGGAGGGGCGGGGGCAGCTGGTCGCGGGGGTCGCGGCCGGGCTTCTGCAGCTCCTGCAGGATGTCCGCCAGGGTAGGCTCACCGATTTCCAGGCGCTGGGCCACGGCAGACAGCCCGCCCAGCTGCTGCACCCGCTGGGGCAGGGCGGAAGCGGCGCCCGAGCCGATCTGCTCCGGGGAAAGGCCGCAAAGGGTGAGGAGCATCTGGGCGGCGGGGTAGCTTTCCGGGTGGACGGCGGTGTGGTCCAGGGGCTGGGCGCTTTCCGGCACCCGCAGGAAGCCTGCGCACTGGGTGAAGGCCTTTTTGCCCAGCTTGGGGACCTTGAGCAGCTCCCGGCGGCTGGGGAAGGGACCGTTTTCCTCCCGGTAGGCGACGATGTTTTTTGCGACGGTAGTATTGACCCCCGCTACATGGGAGAGCAGCGGCCAGGAGGCGGTGTTCAGGTCCACGCCTACGCCGTTGACGCAGTCCTCCACCACCCCGCCCAGGGCCTGGTCCAGCTCCTTGGGGGGCATATCGTGCTGGTACTGGCCCACGCCGATGGACTTGGGGTCGATCTTCACCAGCTCGGCCAGCGGGTCCTGCAGGCGGCGGGCGATGGACACCGCCGAGCGCAGGGAGACATCAAACTGGGGGAATTCCTCGGCCCCCAGCTGGGAAGCGGAGTAGACCGAGGCGCCGGCTTCGCTGACCACCATATAGGACACCTTGGGGCGGTTTTCGGCGGCGCGCTCCTGCAGCAGCTGGGCGACGAAGATCTCCGACTCCTTGCTGGCGGTGCCGTTGCCGATGGCGATGACCGAAACACCGTAGCGGTCGATCAGGCGGGAAAGGGTGGCCTTGGCCTCCCGGGTCTTGCTTTGGGGCGGGGTGGGGTAGATGACGGTGGTTTCGAGGACCTTGCCGGTGGCGTCCACCACCGCCAGCTTGCAGCCGGTGCGGTAGGCTGGGTCGAAGCCCAAGGTGACCGCGCCCTTTACTGGGGGCTGCATCAGCAGGTTTTTGAGGTTTTCGGAGAACACCGGCAGGGAAAGCTGGCAGGCCTTTTCGGTGAGGGCGGCGCGCAGCTCCCGCTCGAGGGAAGGCCACAGCAGCCGGGAGAAGCTGTCGCGGCAGGCGGTCTCCACATAGTCCCGGCAGGGGCTGGGGCGGGAGGAAAGGCGGTGGCGCAGCAGGATGGCGATACAGCGTTCCGGCTCCATGGAAAGGGTGACTTTCAGGGCGTCCTCCCGCTCGCCGCGGTCGATGGCCAAGATGCGGTGGGGGGCGATTTTGGCGTAAGATTCCTGGAAATCGGAATACATATCGTATATTTTGTTAGGCTTGCTCCCTTTTGTAGCACAAACCAGGGCGTTTTTGGAGACAAATTCCCGCAGAATGCGCCGCAGGTCGGCGGAGTCGGCCACCTCCTCGGCCAGGATATCCATCGCTCCCTGCAGGGCCTGCTGGGGGGTGAGGATGTCGTGCTCCGGGGAGAGGAAGCGTTCGGCCTCCCGCAGCGGGTCGCAGGAGGGGGACTGCTCCTGAAGCAGCTGGGCCAGCGGGGCCAGTCCGGCTTCCCGGGCCACCGAAGCCCGGGTGCGGCGTTTGGGGCGGAAGGGGCGGTACAGGTCCTCCACCTCCGCCAGGATGGCGGCCTGTTCCAGAGCTTGGGACAATTCGGGGGTCAGGGCGCCGGCGGCTTCGATGGCTGCGCGGACCTCCTCCTTGCGCTTCTGCAGGCTGCGCAGGTAGGCAAGGCGCTGGTCCAGGGCGCGCAGGACGGTGTCGTCCAGGGCGCCGGTGGCCTCCTTGCGGTAACGGGCGATAAAGGGGATGGTGTTCCCTGCATCGATGAGCTCCACCGCGGCCTGGGCCTGGCGGGGCGAAATAGAAAGTTCTTTGGCAAGAACCGAGATGATATCCATGGTAATGGGTCCTTTCTTAGAATATCTTCTATGATAGCACAGAATGGGGGAGAAGGAAAAAGAAATCCGGGGGCGGGGGCGAAAAACAAGGACAAACCGGCGGGAATATTCCTTTCTGTAATAAATGCCGCAAAAAAACGCCCGGAGCAGGGGGCTCCGGGCGGGAAAAACAGGGGAAAGAATTACTGGAAGGAGGGGATGGTCTCGCCGTCCAGCAGGGCCTGACAGGCCTCCAGGATGGTGTCCAGGCGGGATTCGGCGGTGGTGTAGGAGGTCTGGCCGTTGACGGTGAGGAACAGGGTGCCGGACCCGGTGGGGGTCAGGACGATGGTGTCCGCCGCGCGGCCGGAGTCGGTGTACTCCACCGTCATGGTCAGGGCCGGGTCCAGGGTCGGCTCGGCCGGGTAGTAGGAATCCGGCGGCACCTGGGTGATGGTCTCATAAAGCAGGGTGAACTGGTCGGGGTCCACCTCCTGGCCGTTGCAGAGCACCGAGGGGGTGTCGCTGTCGGGGACCACGGTAAAGCGGTAGGTCTGGTCGTCAGCGGTCACCGTCAGGGAGGAAAGCTCGGCAAAGTCCACCGGGGTATAGACCGCCTGGATGAGCATCTCGGCAGAGATCTCGTACCAGGGCAGGCGGGAGGCGGTGACCTGGTAGACGATGGGGGTGCCGTCCCGCATCAGGTAGACGGCGCCGGCGGCGTCCGGGGCCGAGGCCCGCAGGGTGAGGGTGTCGCCGTTAAAGTTGGCGGAGAACACCGACCAGGGGTCGCTAAGCCCATAGGAGGCCAGCTGCTCCGAGGTGGGGTTGACCGCGACGATGGCGTCGGCGTAGAGATAGGCGCTGCCATCCAGCATGGAGGTGACCGCATCTTCCGAGAGGGTGCGCTGCTGGGGCTGGGTCATGGTGTAGGTGTAGGTGAGGGTAGAGTCGGAGGAGCCGACGGTGGTATCCTCCTGGGATTCTTCCAAAGAAGCATCCTGGAACTGGGAGGTGATCTCGATGACCATCGGCTGCTCACGGGAGGCGCCGGACAGCTCCAAGGTGGCCTGGGTGTAGCCGGAGGGGACGGCGGAGGTGATCTGGTTGTCCACAAAGGAGTTTTGGCTATTTTGGAACACCGAGAAGCTGGTGGCGGAGCCCAGGTAGATGCAGTCATCCAGCATAAAGTAGGTACCGGACTGCAGGGGGGCGTCTGCGCCCACCAGCAGGGTGTAGCTCTGCTGGTCCACCGTCTGGAAGGTGACGGTGGCGGCGGGGGCATCCAGGCCGTACTGGGCCAGGAGGGATGGGTCGGCGGATTGGCCGGGGACGGCGTCCTCCTCCGGGGCCCAGATCAGCTGGGAGGCGGTCAGCGGGCAGAGGGCGTCCACCACCTTCTGGGTGTTGGCGGAGGAGGTTTCCAGGCCGTCCAGGGCGTCCAGAGAGAAGGCGTCGCCGTGGTTGGTCAGGGAGAAGGTGCCGGTGCTGTTTTGGATGGTGATAGCGCTCAGGTCGGCCTGTTCCAGGTCCAGGACGGTGAGGGAGGAGTCGGAGGTCTCGGAGTCGGTATCCTCCGGGGAGGCGGGCTGCATCAGCAACACGGCCAGCAGCACCGACAGCAGCACCACCACAGCGGCGCTGATGGTGAGGAATACGGTTTGTTTTTTCATAATCGCATTATCCTTTCCGGAAAACTAGAGCCGGCGGCGGCGCAGCCAGATGGTGATGCCCAGGACAAAGGAGGTCACCGGGATGACCACAATGAACACCGCGCCCAGAAGCAGCTGCTGGGAGGCGTTGAGGCCCATTTCCCGGGTGAGGGATTTGGGCTGGATGGTGATGGTGTCCTCCCGCTGGCAGAGGGTGTTCATCACCGAGAGGAAGTAGTCGGAGTTGGAGAAGGAGCCGCTTTCCAGCAGGCTGTCCAGGATGGCGGAGGTGGAGCCGTAGACCAGCACCTGGGAGGTCTCGCCGCTGTCAAAGGACTGGGTGGAGCGGATGGCGATGGGCACCGCGCCCACCATGTCCTCGTCGGTGAGGGTCCAGTCGTCGGGGACGTCGGGCGGAAGCAGAGCGGCGGTCTCGCTGGATTGGAGCAGGACGGTGGTGGTGCGGCCCAGGCTCTGGTCATAGAGGGTGGAAAGGGGGCGGCAGTAAGGGGTAGAAAGGGGGATGGAACCGTCGCTCATGTAGGAGGTCAGGGTACCGTCGGTGAGGGTGGTGGTGAAGAAGTAGGGGTTAAAGTTGATGATGCGCTGTTTGTCGGTTTCCATGAGCAGGCCTTCTTCCACCTGGATGCCCCATTCTGCCAGGAAGGCGGAAAGACGGGGAAGCTCCGGTTGGGAGCTGTCGGCAAAATACAGGAGGCTCTTGCCCTCCAGGGCGAGGAAGTCGCCGATGCGGTCCAGGACATCCTGGTCCGGGTCATTGGTGGGGCAGACCATAAGCAGGACGTCCAGAACTTCGGGGATGACGTCGGTAGCGGGGTTGAGGGTGGTCACCTGGTAGTTGTTCTGCTCCAGCAGGGAGGAGAAGCCGGTGCTGTCGTATTCCCCGTGGCCGGTAAGGAAGGCCGCCTGGGGCAGGTCGTCGGAGGTGACGCCCAGGATAGCGGAGGTCAGGGCCTGTTCCGCCTTGGAGGAGGTGATGGAGGAGCCGTAGTAGGAGGACTCGATGTTAAACAGGTCATAGGGGGAGAGCACCCGCTGCTGGGTGCCGCTTTCTACGATGATGCTGTTGATGGTCAGGCTCAGGTCGTCGTACTGGGAGACCAGGGTGGGGTTGCGCAGTACGTCGGCGTATTCCAGGGTGATGTTGTCGCTGGTGGCTTCGTAGTCCTCGAGGATGGAGGCCACCTGTTTATAGTAATCGCCGCTGGCCAGGAAGTCCTCCTTGGAGTTGAGCACCGTCAGGGTGACCGGCTCGTCCAGCCCGGCGAGATAGTCCCGGGAGTCCTGGGTCAGGCGGAACACCTGGTCGGCGGTCAGGTCCAGGTCCAGGGAGGAGCGGCTGTCGATGACCGACAGGGCCAGGTTGCCCAGGACCAGGGCGGCCACCACCAGGATGGTGATGCCGGAGGAAAGCATGCGGTAACGCTGCTGCCGGTTGGGGCGCAGCGGGGAAAGCTTAGGCAGAGACATGGTTTGGGTACCGTCCTTTCTATGATGGTGAAGCTAGGCCAGGCGCCGGCGGTTGAGGGTGCGCACCGTCAAAAACAGAAACAGGCCGGTGACGCTCAGGAAGAAGAACACGTCGGCCAGGTTGAGCAGTCCGGAGGCAAAGCCGGTGTAGCGGGCATAGAAGGAGACCCCTTCCAGGACGGCGTTGAGGGTGGCGTTGTCCGAGATGGAGGTGAAGCTGTCGATGAGGAGCAAAAACAGCCCGGCGCCCAGGCCGCTGACCACGGCGATGACCTGGTTTTCGGTTTGGGCGGAAAGGAAGAGACCAATGGCGCAGAGGGCGGCCCCCAGCAGCATCATGCCGATCAGGTTGCAGAGGAACACCGGCAGATCGGGGTTGCCGTAGGCGGCAAGGACCCCCAGAAAGGCGCCGGTCACCGCCACGCCCAGGGCGTACATGGTCAGGCAGGCCAGGAATTTGCCCAAGGTGATGGAAGTGAAGCTGACCGGGGCGGTGAAGAGGGCTTGTTCGGTGCGGTGGCGGCGCTCCTCACTGAGCAGACGCATGGTGAGCATCGGTACCATAAAGATGGAGATGGTAAACAGGGAGGAAAACACATAGGAGAGGGTAGCTAAGTTTCCCACCAGGGAGGTGGCGAAGAAATAGTAGCCGGAGATGGCGTAGAACACAGTTAGGTAGACCCAGCCCACCGGGGAGGTCAGGTAGGAGCGCATCTCCTTGCGATAGACAGCGAACATAGTAGTCAAAGCCCCTTTCGGTTAGAGATTCGGCGTACCGGCGTCCGGGCCGGAGGGATTTTCGGAAGGTTCTTCGGGTGCTTCCCCGTTGGACGGCGCCGGTTCGGCGGGAGAGGGAGTTTCTTCCGGGGAAGGCTCCGGCGCGGGGGCGTCCTGGGAGGTCAGGCGCAGGAAGATCTCCTCCAGGGTCATGGTCTGGGCGCTGAGGGAGAGCAGGGGCAGGCGGTGTTCGGCCAAGGTATAGAACAGCTGCCGGCGGGTAGAAAGGGCGCCGTCGGTCTCCAGGGTGCAGCGGCAGGCAGGCGGGGCGTCCGGCTCCTGGGCAGGCAGGGGCTCGGCCTCCACCCGAAGGACCCCAGGCAGGGAGGAAAGCAGCTTTTTGACCTTGGGGGCTTCGCCCTCCACCTGGGCGGTGATGGCGTGGTCGGAGGCCAGGGATTGGGCCAGCTGCCCGGGGGTACCGTCGGCGACGATGCGGCCCTGGTGGATGATGACGATGCGGTCGCAGGCGGCCTGTACCTCCGAAAGGATGTGGGAGGAGAAGAGGATGGTATGTTTTTTGCCCAGGGAGCGGATAAGCGAGCGGATCTCGATGATCTGGGCTGGGTCCAGGCCGACGGTGGGCTCGTCCAGGATGAGGATGGGCGGGTCGCCCAGCAGGGCCCCGGCAAACCCGGCGCGCTGGCGGTAGCCTTTGGACAGGTTGCGCAGCAGGCGGCCCCGGACCTCGGTGAGGCCGGTTTGGGACAGGATGCGCTCCAGGTGCTGGGTTTTGGATTCCGGCAACTTGCGGGCGGAGACCTTTTTCAGGTCATAGAGGAAGCACAGGTACTCCCAGACGGTCATGTCCGGGTAGATGGGCGGCTGCTCGGGCAGGTACCCGATGCGGGATTTGGCCTTGAGCGGGTCGGTGAGGACGTCGATGCCGTCCACCAGGATGTCGCCGTCGGTAGCGGAAAGATAACCGGTGATGATGTTCATGGTGGTGGACTTTCCGGCGCCGTTGACGCCCAAAAAGCCTACGATCTCGCCTTGCTCCACCCGGAAGGAGACTCCGTGCAGCGCCGGCTTGGGGCCGTAGGATTTGGAAAGGTTTTTGACTTCCAGCAAAAAGATCAGCTCCTTTTTTCCTTTGACGCCGCAGGGCGCAGCGTCGGCAGTATATTTAGTGTACCCAATCCCAGGAAAAATTTCTTAAAGAAAGAAGGAGGATTTTATAAAGAAAAAAGGGGTTTTTCGTGATGGGGAGGTGAAGGGAAAGGCGATTGACGGTGGGCGGGGTTTGGGTGTATCATTCCAACATAAATAGGAAGGAGGAAGGCGGATGAAGGCAAGCGGCTGGAAAAAGGCGGCCCGGGCGGCGGTGCCGCACACCATCCCGGTGATGACGGGGTATCTGTTTTTGGGGATGGCGTTTGGTATTTTGCTGCGGGAGAAGGGATACGGGCCCGGGTGGGCCGGGCTGATGAGCCTGGCGGTGTACGCCGGGAGTCTGCAGTTTGTGGGGGTGGAGCTGCTCTGCGCCGGCGCCAGCTGGCTGCAGGCGGCGGTGATGACCGCCATGGTCAACGCCCGGCACCTGTTTTACGGGCTTTCTTTGGTGGGGCCGCTGCGGTCTATCCGAGGGGCGAAGAAACAGTATATGATCTTTGCTATGAGCGATGAGACCTACTCGCTGCTTTGCTCCGCTCAGCCGCCCGAAGGGGTGGACCGAGGGTGGTTCCTGTTTTTTGTGGCGCTGCTGGACCAGGCGTACTGGGTGGCCGGGTCGGTAGCCGGGGGATTTTTGGGGGAGGCGCTCCCCTTTGACACCACCGGCATCGACTTTGCTATGACGGCGCTGTTTGTGGTGATCTTTCTAAACCAATGGAAGGAAGCGGGCAAGCAGGGGCTGCGGGGCCGGGCTCCGGCGCTCATCGGCGTGGGGGCTTCGGTGGTCTGTTTAGCGGTGTTTGGGCCGGACGCCTTCCTGCTGCCGGCTATGGGGAGTATCCTGGCGGTGCTGCTTTTGAGCCGCCGGGCTTTGTCGGCCAAAACGGGGAAGGAGGAATGAGCATGAGCCAAAGTTGGAGTGCGCTGGGGCTCATCGCCGTTATGGCGGGGGTGACCATGCTGACGCGGTTTCTGCCGTTTTGGGTCTTCCCGGAGGGAAAGCCGCTGCCGGGGTGGCTGGACTACCTGGGAAAGGTGCTGCCCTGCGCCATGATGGGGATGCTGGTGGTCTACTGCCTGAAAGGGGTGGAGCTGACGGCGCCGCCCTTCGGGCTGCCGGAGGCTCTGGGCGTGGCGGCGGTGGCAGCGCTGCATTGCTGGAAGAACAACACCCTGCTGAGCATCGCCGGTGGCACCGCGGTTTACATGGTGCTGGTCCAGGCGGTATTTGCATAATGAAAGGAGAAAGAGTATGCTGCGGGAAGATTATTTGATGCGGCAGATCGAGGGGCTGGCTCGGACGCTGGCCCGGCTGCTGTTTGAAAAGGATACGGCGGAATACCGCCTGCCAGAGGAGGTGGCCTTTACCGAGACTGACCTGCTTTACCGGAGGTTGGAGCAGATGGTCAAGGAGGGGGAGATCAACCAGGCGGAGGACCTGCTGTTTGAGCGGCTGGACACCCGGGACCCTCAGGTATTGGAGGTGGCACTGGCCTTTTACGACCTGCTCAACGGGTTGGAGGACGATTTTTTGGAAAAGAACCAGTACGAGCGGGAGGAGATCCAGGAGGGCTTGCAGCGGGCGTTGGAGCTGTACGACGTGCAGGTGCCGGGTATCTTCCTATAATATGAAAAAAAGCACGTCCCGGGCGGGGCGTGCTTTTTTGTTGCGTTAGGCGCAGAAAAGGTGCTGGCCGATCTGGGTGATGACCGGGCGGGTACGAATCCAGCGGTCGTTGGTCTTAGAAGGGTTATAATAGTAGAGGGCGCCGCCGGAGGGGTCGGAACCGTTGAGGGCTTCCTGAGCAGCGCGGCGGGCGGAGTCGGTGACCGGCTCATTGATCTGGCCGTCGGTAATGGCGGTAAAGGCGCCGGGCTGGTAGACTACGCCGGGGATGGAGTCTGGGAAGGAGGAGTGCTCCACCCGGTTGAGCACCACGGCTCCCACCGCCACCTGGCCGGTATAGGGCTCGCCGCGGGCTTCGGCGGAGATAATGCGGGCCAGCAGGTCCACGTCTGCCTGGGAGTAGCCGCTGCCGGAGGAGGAAGAAGGCAGACCGATAAGTTCCAGAGTCTTGGCATCGGCGATGCCGGTCTGGGGCAGGCCGTGGGTCTTTTGGAAGGCTTTGACCGCCGCGGTGGTCATCTCACCGTAGTTGCCGGTGACCGGGCCGTCAAAATAGCCCCAGGATTTGAGGCGGGTTTGAATTTTGCGGACCTCCTCGCCCTTGGAACCAGGCTGGGAGAGCACCGCCACGGCTGGGGGCTCTTCCGGGACAAAGGCGGGGAGGGAGGATGCGGCCAGGAACGGAAGGAACAGGGCCAGCATGAGCGCGCCCAGGCGCAGGGGGAAAGATCGGGAAAGCCATTGATTCACAGATAACGCTCCTTTGTCAAAATTGGGCCGGTGGCCTTTGAAAACAGGATTCCCAAAGAAGAAAGGAAATATCCGCCGGAGGAGGCAGAAAGTTTGGCTGCACCGGCGGCGGGCGGCGGGAATAGCATAAAGGAGAAAGCGAAAGGAGCGATTGAGATGGAAGCATTGTGGATGGTGGTCATTTTGCTGGCGGCGGTGGTATCGGCACACCTGCTGGCGGAGCATCGGAAGATGGAGCTGGGATTCCCTTTGGAGATCCAGGAGCCGGAGCGGCTGCGGGAACAGGTAGAGATTTTGGCAGAGACCTGTGTGGCGGCGGCGGAGCGCGGATACCTGGAAGGGTGCATTGGATTAGAAGAGGTGCGGACGGTGGCACGCATCCAGTTGGAGGAGATGCTGCGCCGGCTGTACGATGGAAGGCTGACCGAAACGGAAGGATTGGGGGAGATGATCGACGAGATCTTGGAGCCGGGAGAGCGTGTTTAAGAGGCAAAAAATATTTGGAAGAAAAAATCGAAAAAACTTGAAAAAAGGTGTTGACAATTGGTTGTGGGCGTGGTATTATATATGAGCTGTCAGCG
>JAHZAU010000008.1 GCA_019423755.1 Oscillospiraceae bacterium | reverse complement strand
CGATACCTAATTTCATTGGTTTTCTTTCCTTTCCGTGCAGCGTGCGGTCGATTGCGATTACCCTTTATTATAACCAGAAAGCCCGGCCAGGGCAAGGGGAAAACGGCCCGCCCGTCCCCTTTTTCCCCCAAAAACGCCCCAAAGCGGCAGGAAGATTCATCGAATCCCGGGAATCTGTTCAAAAAAACTTCACCCTTTTTTGCCATCTTCCTGTATAATGAACATAGTTTCCTGGTACGATGGGCCAAATAGGGCCGCGGTTTTCCCGGGAAAAGGCGCAAAGCTTCTTTCTTTTGACGCCGCTCGTATGGTATAATAAGAACAAACCCGGCGCGCAAGGCTGCCTTAGAAAAAGGCTTCCTGCTGCGGTCCGGAATAAGATGTGTGCCGGAGCCAGCTCGGGCGCCGGAAAGAGGGAAAAAGGAGGCAAATGAGCATGTCTATGGGAAAAATCCTGGTAGCGGATGACGACGTCAACATCGCCGACCTGCTGCGGATGTACTTAGAAAAAGAAGGATATACCGTTTCCATCGCCAACGACGGCGAGGAGGCGCTGGCCCGCTTCCACGCCGATAACCCCGATATCGTCCTGCTGGACATTATGATGCCCAAGCTGGACGGCTGGCAGGTCTGCCGGGATATCCGCAAAAAGTCCAACTGCCCCATCATTATGATCACCGCCAAAGGCGAGACCTTCGACAAGGTGCTGGGCCTGGAGCTGGGGGCGGACGACTATGTGGTCAAGCCCTTTGACGCCAAGGAGATCGTGGCGCGCATCAAGGCGGTCATGCGCCGCACCGGCAAGTCCTCCTCCGGCAGCGATGTCAAGGAGGTCAGCTACGATAAGCTGGTGGTCAACATGACCAAGTACGAGCTGAAGGTGGACGGCAAGGTCGTGGACACCCCGCCCAAGGAGCTGGAGCTTCTTTACCACCTGGCCAGCAACCCCAACCGTGTTTACACCCGCGACCAGCTGCTCAACGAGGTGTGGGGCTTTGAATACTACGGCGACAGCCGGACGGTAGACGTCCACATCAAGCGCCTGCGCGAAAAGCTGGAAGGTGTGTCCGACCGGTGGAGCCTCAAGACCGTTTGGGGCGTGGGCTACAAATTTGAAGTAAAAGAATAATCTGCCGGCAACCGGCGCAAAAAATGTATAACAGGAGGCCTGCCGGCGGACTGTTATACATTTTTTATTGAGAGGAGGCGTCTTGAGCGGATGGAGAACAAACGAAGCATCTTCAAACGTTACTTTGGCATCTGCGCCACCATGATCCTCATGAGCATCACCATTTTGGGTGTGGTATTTTTGGTGTTTGCGGCGCAGTATTTTAAACAGGACAAGATCGATATGCTGGAAAAGAACGCGACCTACGCGGCGGAACTGACCCAGCAGCACTGTTACAGCATGGATGGTACCTGGCGCATCATGGAAAAGGAGAGCCTGCTGGACAGCTGGGTCCCTATGGCCAAGTCCATGGACGGCGACATCTACCTGGTGAATATGTCCGGGGAAACGCTGCTGTGTTCCCACCGCTCGGCCTGCAGCCACAAGGTCTATTCGGTGCCCCAGGAGGCCCTGGACCAGGTGCGGGAGGAGGGCGTCTTTACCCAGGTGGGCAAAATGGGCGAGATCTACCGCAGCTCCTACTACACCGTGGGCGTGCCGCTGGTAGTCGGCGGGGATAAGATCGCCGGTGTGGTGTTCGCTTCCGCCTCCGCCGAGGAACTGACCAGCTTTTTGAGCGAGATCCTCAAAATGTTCCTCATCAGTGCCCTGGTGGTAATGGTGGTGGCCTTCATCCTCACCTACTTTGTCACCAACAGCCTGGTGCGCCCGCTGCGGGATATGCTGGCGGCTACCGAAAGCTTTGCCAAGGGCGACTTTACCGCCCGGGTACCGGTCTGTGACCAGGACGAGATCGGCCGGTTGGCCATGGCCTTTAATAATATGGCCACCTCCCTGGCCCAGCAGGAGACGGTGCGGCGCTCCTTCATCGCCAACGTTTCCCACGAGCTGAAGACCCCCATGACTACCATCGCCGGCTTTGTGGACGGCATCCTGGACGGCACCATCCCGCCGGAGAAAAGCGGCCATTACCTGCACATCGTTTCCGACGAGGTCAAGCGGCTGTCCCGCCTGGTGCGCTCCATGCTCAACATCGCCAAGATCGAGGCTGGGGAGATGACCCTGCGGCCCACGGTGTTCGATGTCAACGAGATCGTCTGCTCCACCATCTTCACCTTTGAGCAGTCCATCGAGTCCAAGGAGCTGGAGATCCGCGGCCTGGACGTGGGCAAGGTCATGGTAGAGGCCGACGAGGACCTGATCCACCAGGTGGTGTACAACCTGCTGGAAAACGCGGTGAAATTCTCCAACCACGGCGGCTACATCGAATTGAACTACACCACCAAGGGCAAGATGACCTATATCGCCATCCGCAACTCCGGCGACGGCATCGCCAAGGAGGAGATCCCCAAGGTGTTCGACCGGTTCTATAAGACCGACCGCTCCCGTAGTATGGATAAGACCGGCGTGGGCCTGGGGCTGCATATCGTGCGCTCCATCATCAACCTGCACCAGGGCGAGGTCATCGTCCGCAGCGCCGAAGGCGAGTACTGCGAGTTTGCCTTCTCGGTACCCACCGCTCCCCGCGTTCGCCCGCGCCACAGCGTGTCCGACACCGCCCAGCCTCAGCTGGAAGATAGCCTGGAGCCGGAAGCCCCGGCGGACCAGCCCGAACAGCAATAAGCAGCCAGGAGAAAAAGATGAGTGTGTTTTCTATCCGCGCCAGCGAGCTTTGCTGGCTTGGCGGCGAAGCAGACGACCCGGAGGACCGCTGCCTGCACGGCCATGTTACCGTACGCATCGGAGACTGGATGCAGGAGGCGGACGGGACGGTCAGCGCTACGGCCTTGTATCTGCTCAAAACCCTTACCGAGGACAAGGTCATGTCCCCGGGGGCGATCCAGATGGTGCCCTGCTGCGGCCATTTCCTCATTGCGGACGAAGCGGGGGAAACGGTGACCATCCTGGGCTGCGACACCGGGCTGGACTGGTCGGTACAGCACCGAGGCGGGGAAATTTTGCTGACGCTGCCCTCCGGCCAGCAGGAGACGGTGAGCCGGGAAGCATACCGGCAGGAGGTGCTCCGCTTTGCGCGGCAGGTGGAGGCCTATTACCAGTCCTGCACCCCGAAGGTGCTGCCGGAGGACCCTTTCGCCCGGAAAGGATACCAGACTTTCTGGAAAGAGTGGCACCGCAGATTTAGCGAAGAAGTTCATATTTTGGCGGGTGAAATTTCCGAAAACGGTTAAACCGTGTTTATGATGATTTCATAAATATACCGTATAATATGAATCGTTGAAACAAAAGAGCGTACAGAAGGGCCTGCGGCAGCGGCCCGGATGACAGGAGGTAATCTGATAATGGATGAAAATAAAAAGAACGGGATGGAACCCGAAGAATCCTTTTCGGGGCAGCAGCCCCAGAACCCCCAGCAGCCCGGCTCCTCGGAAGCCGGCGGCGCCGCTCCCGGCAGCGGATGGGTCTTTTCCGAACAGAACCAGCAGGCTTCCCAGCCGGGTAACCAGGGCGCAGCAAGCAACTCCCGCCCCGGCCCGGAGCAGGAAGCATGGCGTACCGGCGAATATCATGGCCGCTTTACCCAGGACCATGCGCAGGAGCATGGCCAGACCGGTTCCAACCGGCCGGGATATGACAGCCGCTACCATTACAGCACCTACCAGAATCCCGATCCGAGCAATTCCGGTGCTGGCCCGCAGCCGCAGCCGGATCAAGGCTATCAGTGGAATTATGAGGATTACCAGGAGCATCAGCAGCCCCGGGAACCCGGCAAAAAGAAGGGCAAAAACAAAGGCCTGATGGTCTTCGGCATCCTGCTTTGCGTGGTTTTGGGCCTGGGCGTCCTCTCCCTGGCGGGCTACGGCGTTTACGCCATGGTCTCCCAGAACACCGCACAGGAGCAGACCACCGAAGGCGACACCCCCGTGGAGGAGGAACCTTCCGCCGACGCGCACCTGACCCTCAACGACAAGCCTGCTTCTTCCGGCCAGCAGGAGGCCCAGCTTTCCACCGGCGAGCTGACCATCCCCGAGCGGGCCAAGAAGGTCCAGCCCTCTGTGGTAGGTATCGTGGCCTATGAGCAGGGCTCCAACGTCTTCACCGGCAGCCAGAGCTACGGTTCCGGCATCATCGCCAGTGCCGACGGCTATATCATCACCAACGCCCACGTGGTAGAGGGCGCCTCCGTCCTGAAGGTGGTCCTCCACGACAACACCGAATACACCGCCACCCTGGTGGGTATGGATACCAAGACCGACCTGGCAGTCATCAAGATCGAGGCCGAGGGCCTGCAGGCTGCCGAATTCGGCAACAGCGACCAGCTGGAGATCGGCGACCAGGTGATCGCCATCGGTAACCCCGGCGGTCTGGAACTGGCCGGCAGCGTTACCGTTGGTTACGTTTCCGCCCTCAACCGTCCCATTAACAACGGCACCGTCAGCGCCATCCAGACCGATGCCGCCATCAACCCCGGTAACTCCGGCGGCGCCCTGGTCAACTCTTACGGCCAGGTCATCGGCATCAACTCCGCCAAGATCGCAGCCACCGACTACGAAGGCATCGGCTTTGCTATCTCCATCAATGACGCTCAGCCCATCATCGACGACCTGATCAACTACGGTTACGTCAAAGGCCGTGTCCGCATGGGCATCTCGGTGGTTACCATCGACCAGCTGCAGGCCCAGATGTACGGCTATCAGCCCGGCGCCGGTGTCGCTGCCGTAGAGCAGGACAGCACCGCTGCTGCTGCCGGCCTGGTGGCAGGGGATATCATCACCGCGGTGGACGGCCAGGAGATCCAGTCTTCTGACGACCTGATCGAGCTTCTGGAAGGCTATAAGCCCGGCGACACCGTGGAGCTGACCGTCTTCCGCAAGAGCCTCCAGAGCTACGGCGAGGACAAGGTCCTGACCATCAAGGTAGAACTGATGGAAGCCGGCCCGGAGACCACCACCGGTACCGCCCAGTCTATCCCCAATCAGGGCAACAACTAACCCAAACCAACTTCGCAACGAAATTGCTTCACAACTTTCCGAAAAACCTCTGAAACACACAAGGCCCCCGGCTTCTGCCGGGGGCCTTGTGCTGATAATATAAAAATTTACCGGTCGTGGCGCTGGGCCTGCAGAAGCTCCTCACACAGCCGCTGCAGGTCGCTGTAGGTGCAAAGTTCCCCGGAGCGGCGGCGCAGGTCGGCGCTGCCCCGCTCGCCCTTAAAGTACCAGGCGGCGTGCTTGCGGGCTTCCCGCATGCCGATCTTTTCGCCCTTGTACTGGCACAGCAGGGCGATGTGCCGCAGCAGGACGTCCATCTTCTCTTCCAGGGTGGGGTCGGGAAGCAGCTCGCCGGTCTCCATGTAGTGGCGGATCTGCCGGAAGATCCAGGGCCGTCCCTGGGCGCCGCGGCCCACCATGACAAAGTCCACCCCGGTCTCCTCGTACATTTTGGCGCAGGTGAGGGCGTCGGTGACGTCGCCGTTGCCCATGACGGGGATGGATACCGCCTGCTTCACCTGGCGGATAATGTCCCAGTCGGCGCTGGGGGCGTACATCTGCTGGCGGGTGCGGCCGTGGATGCAGAGGGCGGCGGCGCCGTTGGCCTCGGCGATCTGGGCAAATTCCACGGCGTTGACGTGCTCGTCGTCCCAGCCCTTGCGGAACTTCACCGTCACCGGCAGGTCCACGGCGGAGCTGACCGCCTTGATGATCCGTCCGGCCAGTTCCGGGTTTTTCATCAGGGCGCTGCCGCCGCCGTTGCCGGCGATCTTGGGCGCCGGACAGCCCATGTTGATGTCGATGATGTCCGGCCGGTAGGGCAGGGCCAGCTGGGCCGCCCGGGCCATGGTCTCCGGCTCGTCGCCAAAGATCTGTACCGCTGCCGGGCGCTCCTGGTCGGAGAGCACCAGCAGGTCGGCGCTTTTGGCACACTGGAAGGACAAGCCCTTGGAGCTGACCATCTCGCTGACCACATAGGCGCAGTCGAATTCCTTGCAGATCTCCCGGAAGGCCCGGTCGCTGACGCCCGCCATGGGGGCCAGCCCGGCGGTGCGGGGGAGGGTGATGTTGCCGATCTTCAAAAAGGTCCACCTTTCTTTAACAGTCACAAGGCGCCGCCCACAGTGGGGACGCCGGAAAAACGGAAAAAAGTCATACCGCCTTATTGTACCAGAAACCGCCCCGTCCCACAAGAGGCCGGTTGTTGCCCGGGGCGGTTGTGTGGTATAATAACAGCAAATATCCCGTCAAGGAGGACATTATGAAACTGCTTTGCCTGGACTCCAACAGCATCCTGAACCGCGCGTTTTACGGCATCAAGCTGCTTACCGCCAAGGACGGCACCTACACCAACGCCGTTTACGGTTTTCTCAATATCCTGCACAAGCTGCTGCAGGAGGTGCAGCCGGACTGCGTGGTCTTCGCCTTTGACCTGAAGGCCCCCACCTTCCGCCACAAAATGTACGACGGCTACAAGGCCCAGCGCAAGGGGATGCCCCCGGAGCTGGCCCAGCAGCTGCCTATCATCCAAGAATTGCTCACCGACCTGGGCTACCGCATCGTCACCCGGGAGGGATTCGAGGCCGACGACATCCTGGGCAGCTACGCCGCCCTTTGTGAAAAGGAAGGCCACCACTGCTGGATCGCCACCGGCGACCGGGACAGCCTGCAGCTCATCGGTCCCAACACCACCGTGCTGCTGACCACCACCCGCATGGGCCGCTCCGAGACGGTGGCCTGGGACGAAGAAATGTTCCGGGAAAAATACGGCACCGAGCCCCAGGGCCTGGTGGACATCAAGGCTCTCATGGGGGACAGCTCGGACAACATCCCCGGCGTGCCGGGCATCGGCGAAAAGACCGCCCTCAAGCTCATGGGCCAGTACGGCAGCTTAAAACGCATCTATGAGGAGCTGGACCAGGGTACCCTGGACGCCACCAAATCGGTCAAAGAGAAGCTGGACAAGGGCCGGGAAAGCGCCTTCCTCAGCCAGACCCTGGCCACCATCGACCGCAGCGTGCCGCTGGAGTGCTCGGTCTGCGACTGCGCCCGGGCCCAAGGGGACCCGGCGGCGGCCTACCGTCTGCTGACCCGGCTGGAGATGCCCTCCATCATCAAAAAGCTGGGGTTGGAAGCCCCCAGCGGCGCGTTGGAGGAGGAAGCGGAGCCTGCCCCCGAAGCAGCAGCCGAGCGCTGGCAAGCGGTGCGGGACCCGCAGACCCTCAGCCAGGCGCTGGCGGAGGAAAAAGAGCTTGCCTTCCTTTACCGTACCGACGCCCAGGGCCAGCCGGAGGCGCTGGCAGTTTGCGCCCCGGTGCAGAAAAAGCTGGTGTACCTGAACCGCGAGGAACCTCGCCTGCCCCAGCTTTGGGCCCAGCTGCTGGCAAGCGACACCCCCAAGCTCACCTTTGACAGCAAGACCCTGTACAGCTGGGGCTTTGCCCACCAGGCGCCGGTGCGCGCCATCCGGGAGGACGGGATGCTGTCGGCCTATCTGCTTAGCGCCAACGCCTCGGAATACACCATGTCCGGCCTGCTTTCCCAGTACAAGGTGGAGGCCCCGGCCCTCAGTCTCGAGGAGATTCCACAGGATGAACAGCCCTTTGTGGAAAACTGCGCGGCGCTGCCCGGCCTTTGCGCCGCCTTAAACGCCGAAATCGTGGAAAACGGCCAGGAGACCCTGCTGCGTCAGGTGGAACTGCCTTTAGCAAAGGTGCTGGCTTCTATGGAGGAGCTGGGCTTTGAGGTGGACGACGTCGCCCTGCGGGAGTACGGCGTTCAGCTGGACCGCAGCATCGAGCAGCTGCAGCAGAGCATCTGGACTCTGGCCGGGGAGGAGTTTAACATCAATTCCCCCAAGCAGCTGGGCGAAATCCTCTTTGAAAAGATGCAGCTGCCCGCCAAGAAAAAGACCAAAACCGGCTGGTCCACCAACGCCGAGGTGCTGGAAGGCCTGCGGGGCAAGGACCCGATCATCGACGCGATTTTGGAGTACCGCAAGGTCACCAAGCTCAAGTCCACCTATGTAGACGGGCTGCTCAAGGTGCTGGCCCCCGACGGCCGCATCCACTCCCACT
Organism: Oscillospiraceae bacterium; assembly: GCA_019423755.1. Lineage (GTDB taxonomy): Bacteria > Bacillota > Clostridia > Oscillospirales > Ruminococcaceae > Negativibacillus. The sequence continues at coordinate 73,414 of JAHZAU010000008.1, read as the reverse complement.
TTAACCAGACCGATACCCGCACCGGACGGCTCAGCTCCACCGAGCCGAACCTGCAGAACATCCCGGTGCGCACCGAGCTGGGCAGCCAGCTGCGGCGCTTCTTCCGCGCCAAGGAGGGCTGCGTGCTGGTGGACGCCGACTACTCCCAGATCGAGCTGCGGGTACTGGCCCACATCGCCGACGACAAAAACATGCAGGAGGCCTTCAACAGCGGCGAGGATATCCACACCAATACCGCTTCCCAGGTGTTCGGCCTGCCGCCGCTTTACATCACCCCGGAGATGCGCCGCAAGGCCAAGGCGGTCAACTTCGGCATCGTCTACGGCATCGGGGCCTTCTCCCTCTCCCAGGACATTGGGGTGACGGTGGCAGAAGCCGACCACTACATCAAGCAGTATCTGTCCACCTTCAGCGGGGTGCGGCAGTATATGGAGGACACCATCGCCTTTGCCAAGGAGCACGGCTATATCGCCACCCTGTTGGGCCGCCGCCGCTACCTGCCGGAGATCCGCTCCTCCAACCGCAACATCGTCGCCTTCGGCCAGCGGGTGGCCATGAACACCCCCATCCAGGGTACCGCGGCGGACATTATCAAGATCGCCATGATCCGGGTGTACAACCGGCTGGAACGGGAGGGCCTTGCCTCCCGGCTGATCCTGCAGGTGCACGACGAACTGATCGTAGAGGCCCCGGAGGCGGAAGCCGGCAAGGTGGAGGAGATCCTGCGCCAGGAGATGGAGCAGGCCATGGACCTGCATGTGAAGCTGCTGGCCGACGTTCACCAGGGCAAAACCTGGTATGACGCCAAATAGCGCCCCCAAGGCAAGCCGGTTTTGGTGCGAATCCACAAAAAGCCGGCCAAAAGACAAAATGCGGTGGGTTTTGCTTTGTGCTGGGCCGCCGCTTTTGCTATAATAGACCGATAAGGCGGCATCTGCCGCAACCAACGATAAAGGAGAACAAAAATGGACGACCAAGCGCGACGAATCGAGATCTGCCCCATGGCTCCGCAGCACATCGAGGCCCTGGAGCAGCTGGAAAAGCAGTGCTTCTCCACCCCTTGGAGCTATGACGCCCTGGTGTCGGAGCTTTCCAACCCCCTGGCGGTGTTCCGGGTGGCGGAGATCGACGGCCAGGTGGCCGGATATGTGGGGATGCAGCACGTGGTGGACGAAGGATATATCTGCAACATCGCCGTTTTCCCCCAGTACCGGCGGCTGGGCGTAGCCACCCGGCTGATGGAATGCCTCATGGACTACGCCAAGGAGCAGGACATGGAGATGATCTCCCTGGAGGTGCGCCCCTCCAACCTGGGGGCCATCCGCTTTTACGAGAAATTCGGCTTTGAGCAGGAGGGCCGCCGGCGGGACTTTTACTCCAACCCCACCGAGGACGCCCTGATCCTCACCAAACGCTTTGGACATCTGTTTTAACCCAAACCCACACGCCGGCGATTTGGCCGGAGGAAGGACGGAATAACGTGAAGATTTTGAGCATCGAATCCTCCTGTGACGAGACCGCCGCCGCCGTGGTGGAGGACGGCCGCCGGGTGTTAAGCTCGGTGATCAACTCCCAGGTGGAGGAGCATAAACTCTACGGCGGGGTCGTGCCGGAGATCGCCTCCCGCCGCCACGCGGAAAACATCACCGCGGTGGTGCAGAAGGCCCTGGACGACGCCGGCGAGACCTTCCAGAGCATCGACGCCGTAGCGGTGACCTACGCGCCCGGTCTCATCGGGGCGCTGCTGGTGGGGGTCAACTACGCCAAGGGCGTGGCCCTGGCCGCCAAAAAGCCGCTGATCCCGGTGCACCACATCCGGGGGCACATCGCCGCCAACTACATCACCCACCCGGAGCTGGAACCGCCGTTTTTGTGCCTGGTGGTGTCTGGCGGACACAGCCACATCATCCTGGTGGAGGACTACACCCGCTTCCGCATCATCGGCCGCACCCGGGACGACGCCGCAGGCGAGGCCTTCGACAAGGCGGCCCGCACCCTGGGCTTTAACTACCCCGGCGGCATCTACATCGACAAGGCCGCTCAGCTGGGCCAGCGGGGGCGCTACCATCTGCCCCACCCCCACGTCAACGGTTCCCCCTATGACTTCAGCTTCTCCGGCCTGAAAACCGCGGTGATCAACATCGCTCACCGGGCCGAGCAGAAGGGCGAGACCCTGGAGGTCAACGACATGGCCGCCGAGTTCCAGGGCAAGGTGGCGGAGATCTTGGTCTCTCACCTGATGCTGGCAGCCCAGGACACCGGCAGCCGCAAGATCGTGGTAGCCGGCGGCGTCAGCGCCAACAGCGGCCTGCGCAGCGCCCTCACCGAGGCCTGCCGCCAGAAGGGCTACGAGCTTTACCTGCCGGCGCTGAGCCTCTGCGGCGACAACGCCGCCATGATCGGTTCCCAGGCGTACTACGAGTACCTGGCCGGCGCCCGGGCGGACCTGTCCCTCAACGGCGTGGCCTCCATGCCGGTGGACGACGCTTACGGCCCCCAGGAGCCGCAGCTGCAGGCAAAATAAAATCACAAAGAAAACGCCCCATCCTCCTGTGAGAGGATGGGGCGTTTGTTGTTAGGCGTTGTTTTGGGGGATGGGGGAGAACGACTGCACCCGCAGCGGGTCGGGCAGCAGCTGCACCAGCCAGTCCCCGAAGGCCAGGGCCTCTTCCCGGTCGTGGGTGACAAAGAGGGTCAGGCAGTCCCGGGTCACCGGACGCAGCGCCGCCATGGTGCGGGCTTTGGTGTCCGGGTCCAGGCCCTTAAAGGGTTCGTCCAGCAGGAAGAAGACCGCTTCCCCCCGACGGCGGCAGGCTTGCCCAAAGGCCATCGCCCGGGCAAGGGCCACCCGGCGCTGCATCCCGCCGCTCAGCTGTCCGGGAAGGGTCTCCTCCTCTCCCGCAAGGCCCAAAGAGGAGAGGGCCTGTTGGGCCAGCGGCCAATCCTCCCGGGCAAGAGGCAGGCGCACGTTGTCCAGCGCTGTCAGGCAGGGGAGCAGGCGGTCCTCCTGGAATACCGCCACCGGCCGCCCGGAGAGGCCTTCGATCCGGCCGGTGTAGTCGGTTTTCAGGCCGCAAAGGATGCGCAGCAGGGTGGTTTTGCCGCTGCCCGAGGGGCTCAGCAGGCAGACCACCCCACGCTCGGGCAGTTCCAGGTCAAAATGGGAAAGCACCGGCTTTCCGGCATAGCCGGCAGACAGGTCAACAAGACGCATGGGGGTCCTCCTTTCCGGCGGGGTGCGGGTCCAGGCGCAGGCGCTGCAGGCGGCGTTCCAGGCGGCCGAACAGGGTCACCAGCACCCGCTCGATGAGCACCGAAAGCAGGATGACGGTCAGCGTCCAGGCAAACAGGTCCGGCATCTCCAGGTAGACCTTGGACTCGTAGATGGCCTTACCGATGGTTTGTGCCGGGCGGCCCAGCACCTCGGCGGCGATGCCGGATTTCCACGCCAGGCCCATGCCGCTGCCGAGCGCCGAAAGCAGGTAGGGCATAAGGGCGGGCAGATAGAAAAAGCGCACCCGCTTGCCCCGGGAAAGGCCGTACACCTGGGCCATCTCCAGCAGGAGAGGGTCCACCGACTGCAGGCCCTGCAGCAGGTTGTGGTACACCAGCGGCAGCACCATCATGGCGGAGATAAAGGTGGAAAGCCAGCCGGTCTGCACCCAAACCAGCGCCAGGATGATGAAGGAAGCCACCGGGGTGGCCTGGATGACCGACAGAGGGGGACGCAGCGCCGCCTGTACCCAGCGAAACCGCCAGGCAGCCACGGCAAAGGCCGCGCCCAGCAGCGCTCCGCTCAAAAAGCCCTGCCCGATGCGCAGGAAGGACTGGCCCACAGTGGCCCAGAAGGCGGCGGTCCCGCCCAGCTCCATCAAACGGCGCAGCACCGCCAGGGGGCTGGGCAGCAGCAGGGCCACGCCGATCTTCCAGGCGGCCAGCTGCCACAGCAGCACCCAAACAAGCACCCAGCCCAGGGAGGAGAGAAAACGGCGCGCAGGCCGGGGGTCTGCGCGCCGGGAAAGGTCGCGGTTATCTCTGGTAGTAAAGGCCATCATCCGGCAGGCTGCCTCCTACAGACTGGGGGTTGGCGTCGAACAGCACCTGGAAGAAGCCAGAAGCGATCTGCTTCATCTCGTCGCCTTCCTTAAAGACGATGTTGCACTCGGGGATGGCTTTCATAGCCACCTCTTTGGGGAACAGGTCCTGGTCGGCGCAGAGCTGAGCGGTGTGCTCCAGGTTTTCCGGGTCGTTGGCGGCTTCGGCGGAAGCGCGGTACTCATCCAGGAAGGCATTCAGCTCCTCGGGATGCTGCTGAGCAAACTCGCTGCGGACCACGACGCAGCCCATGGTCAGGCCGCTTTCGGGGTAGACCTTGTTCCACTCTTCGGTCAGGTCCAGGGCCACGCGGACGTCGGGCTGTTTGGTGGTGACGGTGGTGACGAAGGGCTGGGGCAGGACGGCGATGGTAGCTTCACCGGAAGCAAGGCCGGCGGCTACTTCGCTGTGCTCGGTCTTGTAAACGACGTTGACGCCGGAAGCCGGGTCGATGCCGTTTTTGGACAGGATGGCGTTAAAGGCGTATTCCGGGACGGAGCCCTGACCGGAGGACAGGATGGTCTTGCCTGCCAGGTCGGCCACGGAGGAGACGGTATCGCCCTTTTCTACTACATACAGCACGCCCATGGTGTTGAGGGCAGCCATCTGGATGGCGCCTTCGGTCTTTTTGTAAAGCACGGGGGCCAGGTTGGTGGGCACAGCGGCAATGTCCACCTCGCCGGAGACGATCTTGCCGGTCATCTCATCGGGGGCGGCTACCAGGGAAAATTCATAGTCGTTGGCGCTTTCCTGAGCAGCGTCCTTTTCCATCAGGTTCAGCATGCCGATAGCGGTGGGGCCTTTGAGGGCAGCGACCCGGATGGTGGTCTGGTCGGCGGCGGGTTCGCTTTCTTCCGACTGGCCGACGGTAGCTTCCTCAGCAGGGGCTTCGGCTTCTTCTTCCGGAGCGGTCTCGGTGGTTTCAGCGGATTCGGTCGTCTCGGTGGTTTCGGTGGTCTCGGACTCCTGGGCGGGGGCACCGCAGGCAGCCAGGGAGAAGGTCAGGGCCAGCGCAGCAGTCAGCGCCAGCAGGCGTTTGGTCAGGTGTTTCATCTCTCATTACCTCGTTTCGTCGCGGGGCAGGTCCCGCGTGGTGTTGTCCGGCTCCGGGCCGGACAGGGAAGGATGGGGCTCTTGGGGCAGCAGGGTGATGCAGCGCCCGTCCCGCCGGATGCGCCCCTGGCTTTCCAGCAGCTGTAGGCTGCGGTAGAGGGAGGAGCGCCCCATGTTGAGCGTTTCCGCCAGGCGGGAAAGGGAAAGCCGCAGCCGCAGCGGGTTTTGGCCGCCGGCGGCCTTTTGCTCGCTTTCCAGGTAGCGCAGCAGGGTCTCCTCGGCAGAAGGCGCCGTAAAGCGGTGCAGCTGCCGGTTGAGGAACTGGATGCGCCCGGAAAGGAAGCGGATGTAGTTGACGGCGGTGGCCGGCAGGGCGGCGAACAGCTGTTCCAGCGCCTCTCGGCGCAAAAACAGGACCTGGGCGTCGCTGGCGGCCCGGACGGTGGTCACATACTGCACCGTGTCGCAAAACAGCGCCGCGGCGCCGAAGCAGTCCCCCGGCCCCAGAGCGTTGAGCAGGATGCCGCCGTCCTTTTCCACCAGCACCCGCCCTTCCAGCACCAGCCCCAGGCAGGACTGATAGGAAGCGGGGGAGTAGATCTCCTGGCGGCGGGCAAAGCGTTTGCAGAACACCAGCCCTTCGGTTTCCAGGCGGCAAAGCTCCCGCTGGGCACAGGTCGGGTCCACCTGGGAAAACAGCATCCAGCGGGAGGCAGTTTCCAGGAAGGAGGAAGGCAGCGGCACGGTTTTGAGCCCCTTTCGCAGAAAAGTTGTGCCAAATGGCACAGTTTTGGCGTTTCTATTATACCTGCGCGGTGGGGATTTGTCAATGGATGGAACAAAACTGCCGCCGGGGCACAGAACTTGGAAAAGCGGATTGATTGCGCTGCCGGTTTTATGATACAATATCAGAAGCTAGGCAGGTTTGGACCAAGCCCTGCCCCCGATGAACCGGAAAATAACGATATAATAAGGAATGTGGAAAAGATGAAGGTAAATTCTCAGCTTCTCAGAAAGATCCCCAAGGTAGACGAGCTGCTGCGCCAGCCTGCCCTGGAGCAGGCCGCCGCCCAGGTGGGACACACTACCGTCATGGAGGCCATCCGCGAGACCGCCGACGCCCTGCGCCAGGAGATTTTGGCCGGCGGTGAGCCGGAGGTGGAGATCGAATCCATCCTGCAGCAGGTGCTGGCCCGCTGCAAAAAGAAGGGCACCATGAGCCTGCGCCCGGTGATCAACGCCACCGGCATCGTGCTGCATACAAACCTCGGCCGCGCCCGCCTGTCGGACGCCGCCGTCCAGGCTATCCAGGCCATCGCCCAGGACTACAACACCCTGGAATATAACATCGCCAAAGGCTCCCGCGGCAGCCGTTACGACCATGTGGAGGAGCTGATCTCCCGCCTGACCGGCGCCGAGGCTTCTATGGTGGTCAACAACAACGCCGCCGCCGTTATGCTCATCCTCAGCACCATGGCCAAAGGCCGGGAGGTGGTGGTCTCCCGCGGCGAGCTGGTGGAGATCGGCGGCGCCTTCCGCGTGCCGGACATTATGGCCCAGAGCGGCGGCACCCTGGTGGAGGTCGGCACCACCAACAAGACCCATCCCAGTGACTACGCCAACGCCGTCAACGAAAACACCGGCGCTTTCCTGAAGGTACATACCAGCAACTTTAAGATCATGGGCTTCACCGAGGAGGTGAGCCTGGACGAGATGGTCCGCATGGGCCACGAGCGGGGTATCCCGGTGATCTACGACCTGGGCAGCGGCTCGATGATCCGTCTGGAAGACTACGGCATCCTGGACGAGCCCAACGTCCTGGACAGCATGAAGACCGGGGTGGACGTGCTCAGCTTCAGCGGCGACAAGCTGCTGGGCGGCCCCCAGGCCGGCATCATCATCGGCAAGAAGGAATACATTGCCGCTATGAAGAAGAACCCCCTGACCCGCGCCTTCCGTATCGACAAGCTGACCCTGGCGGCCCTGGAAGCCACCCTGCGCCAGTATCTGGACCCGGAGGAAGCGGTACAGAAGATCCCCACCCTGCAGGGCATCACCGCCAAGCTGGACACCCTCACCCCCAAGGCCCAGCGCCTGCTGGAGCAGATGACCGCCGGCGACCCCGACTGCTACACCTGCCAGCTGGCCGAGGACGTGGGCCAGGTGGGCGGCGGCTCGGTCCCCACCCAGCTGATCCGCAGCATGGTGGTAGCGGTCAGCCCGGCGTATGTTTCGCTGGAAGAGCTGGAAAAACGCCTGCGTGACCTGGATCTGCCTATCATCGCCCGCATCTCCAAGGAGCGGATGCTCTTTGACGTGCGCACCATCGACGAGGACAAATTCCCCTATGTGGCCCAGGCAGTGCGCCAGTGCTGCCAGAAGTAGACCAGCTTGACGAAAGGAACAAGGGATTTATGAAAAATATCATTATCGGTACCGCCGGACACGTGGACCACGGCAAAACCGCCCTGATCAAGGCGCTGACCGGCATCGAGACCGACCGCATCAAAGAAGAAAAGAAGCGCGGCATCACCATTGAGCTGGGCTTTGCTTATCTGGACCTGCCCGACGGCGAAAAAGCCGGCATCATCGACGTGCCGGGACACGAAAAGTTCGTCAAAAACATGCTGGCCGGCGCCGGCGGCATCGACCTGGCGCTGCTGGTGGTAGCGGCGGACGAGGGCTTTATGCCCCAGACCCGGGAACACCTGGGCATCCTGTCGCTGCTGGACATCCCCGAGGGCATCATCGTCATCACCAAAAAGGACATGGTGGACGAGGACTGGCTGGAAATGATGAAGGAGGACATCCGCGCCCAGGTGGCCGGGACCTTCCTGGAAAACGCCCCGATGATCGCCGTCTCCTCCTACACCGGCGAGGGCATCGAGGAGCTGCGCCAGAAGATCTTTGCCCTCATCGACCAGAACACCCAGCTGAAAAACCTGCAGAAGCCCTGGCGCATCCCGGCGGACCGCGTCTTCTCCATCGAGGGCTTCGGTACCGTTATCACCGGTACCCTCATCGAGGGCACCGTCAAGGTGGGCGACCCGGTGACCGTTTACCCCTCCGGCATCTCCACCAAGGTGCGCAACCTGCAGGTCCACTCCAAGGACGTGGACACCGCCTACGCCGGACAGCGTGTGGCGATGAACCTGGCGGGCCTCAAGAAAAGCGACCTTTCTAAGGGCGACGTAGCGGCCCAGCCCGGCTCGATGATCAATACCATGATGGTGGACGTGCGGATGAGCATCCTCAAGGACTGCGAGCGCCAGATCCTCAACAACACCCGGCTGCACCTGTACCACGGCGCCCGGGACATCCTCTGCAAGCTGGTGCTGCTGGACCGCGACGCCGCCCAGGCCGGGGACGTTTGCTACGCGCAGCTGCGCCTGGAAGAAGAAGTTGCCCTCAAGACCGGCGACCACTTCGTGCTGCGGTTCTACTCCCCGCTGGAAACCATCGGCGGCGGCGTGGTACTGGATTCCAACCCCTTCAAGCACAAACGCAACGACCCGGTGGTGCTGGAAGACCTGAAGGTCAAGGACACCGGCTCCGAAAAGGAACGCATCGCCGTGGCCCTGCGGGAATATTCCTCCAAGTTTGAGAGCCTGGACGTGCTGCAGGTGCAGACCAACATCGACCGGGAGGTCTTTGACAAGCAGATCGAAAAGTTGCTCAAGGACAAGACCGCCTACCGCATCAGCGACAGCATCGTCATCCACAGCGACTACATCACCACCCTCAAGGAAAGCGCCACCCGCATGCTGGAAGCCTACCACAAGGAAAACCCCCTGCGGGAAGGCATGAAGAAGGAGGAGTTCCGCGGCAAGCTGGTCCGCTGCGACGATATCGCCATTGTGGATAAGCTCATCGATTCGCTGGTCAACCGCAAGGTGCTCAAGATCGTCAACGGCTGCGTGGCGCTGGCGGACTTCGAAGTCCAGGCCAACGACAACCAGCAGGAGCTTATGGGCAAGATCGAAGCGGTGCTCAAAAACGCCGGCATCGCCGTCCCCTCGGTGGCCGAGGTGCAGCAGATGTTCCCCAAGGAGAAAAACTTCAAGCAGGTGCTGGAAGCCCTCATCAATACCGGCCGTCTGGTGCGGGTGGAGGACAAGATCTGCCTGCATTGGGACGTTTACGCCGACTGCTACGAGAAATCCTGCCAGTATATCCAGGAACACGGCCAGATGACCCTGGCAGAATTCCGGGATATGATGGGCACCTCCCGTAAATATGCCATGGCCATCCTGGAGTACTGGGACCGCCGCGGCATCACCAAAAAGGTGGGCGACGCCCGCGTGCTGGGCACCAAGGGCATCGACGCTAAATAACAAAACCATCCTGCCGTCCGGCGCCGCACCTTGCGGGCCGGGCGGTTTTTTGTATCGAAAAATCCATGGATTTTGCAAAATGCCGCGGTTTTTTTGAAAAAACGCTTGAAACAAGGCGGGATTTGTGATAAAATAAAAAGGTATCTGGGAGTGGATGGGTGCTGGTGTGCCCTCTGGTCTTCAAAACCAGTAATTGCAGTTAGAAGCTGCATAGGTGGGTTCAATTCCCACACATTCCCGCCAGAGTTTCCCGGGCAGAGCGCGCGCTTTGCCCGGGTTTTTTATTGCCCCAAAACGCCCCCGGTGGTATAATAAGGGCAGAAGGGGGCCTTTTTGCGCCCCGATCACACAAGAGAGAGGAAGCAACCCATGCTCAAAGAATTTCTCACCTCCCGGCGGGTGCGGCTGGTTTTGGGGATCGTGGCCATCCTGTCGGCGATTTTGGCGGTGGTCAGCTTTGTGATCCCCCTCAACCGCAAAAATGCCGCCATCCGCTCCGAAGGGGAGGATACCATCTACCAAAGCGAGCCGGTGGTGCTGGCGCTGGAATATTACCGCCACCAGGACCTGTCGTCCCTGGTGCGCTACCCGGACGACGGCCGCGCCTACCGCGACCTGTGCGGCTTTTTGGGGGAATATAAGGCCCGCTTCGGCTACGACCGGGTGTATCTGCTTTACCGCGGGGTAGGCGGACGGCTGGCCTACCTGGCCGACGGCGACTATGCCCCCGACGCCGAACCGGACAGCTACAGCCCGGTAACCACCACCTACGACCTGGAAAAGTACAACGGCCGCTGCCAAAGCATCCTGCGGGAGATTTTTGACGGCGAGCGCCAGCAAAGCTATGTGCCGGCCATCTTGGAAGGCGGGGTCATCACCTCCTACCTGCCGGTGACCGACGGTGCCGGCCAGGTGCTGGCGGTGCTGGGGGTGGACAGCATCCTGACCTACAACGATTTCACCCGCTATGGCTTTGTCAACTTTGAATCGCTGACCACCATTTCGGGCATGGTATTTTTGGTGTCCATCATCCTGCTGGTGGCCGGAAGCGTGGCGGTGGCCGAGACCCAGCCCCGCCGCCGGGAGTCCCGCCGCATGCTGCGGCAGCCCAAAGGGGAAAAACCCAAGGAACAGAAGATCCAGGTGGATAAGCTCGAGGACGTGAACCCCGAGGACTACCTGTAAACCGGAGTGTTTAGAAGGGAGTGGAAACCATGGAACGAAGTCATGAACTGGTCTGCCGGGTGGCAAAACAGATCGTGGAGCTGGTGCACCCCAGCCGCATCATCGAGTACAACACCAAGTACGACATGAACGGCGAGGTCAGCGCCTTCAAGCTCTGCATCGTCGGGGCCATCCCGGACAAAAAGCGTCTGCTCAGCCTGATTTTTGACCAGGTGGATTCCGAAGTCCCCTTCGACGTCCTGCTGTACACTGACGAGCAGTTTGCCCAGCTGCAGGAGGAAGAAGCCGCCTTCGCCAACCGCGTCCACCGGAAAGGAAGGGTGCTGTATGAGCGCTAGAAGACGGCAGCCAGGGCGGGACAGCCGCCGCTATTACGACTGGCTGGACCGTTCCAGTGAGGACCTGATCGCGGCAAAGCTCCTTTCGGAGGACGACCGCTGCTACAACCTGGCGGCGTTCCACTGCCAACAGGCCATCGAAAAAGCGCTGAAGGCCTATATCCTGTTAAAATCCAACCAGCTGGTGGACGGCCACAACCTGATGTGGCTCTGCCGTCAGGCCAAAAAGTACGACAAGGGCTTCCACCAGTGGTTTGACGAAAGCGCCGACCTGAACCAGTGCTACATCGAGACCCGCTACCCTGCCGACCTGGAGCAGGAGATCACCTACAAAAAGGTGCGCAACTTCTACCGCATGGCAAAGGAGATGTATACCTACATCTTCGAGGAGATCGACCGGGAGTTTGACCGCCGGGAGCGCGCCGAGGAGCTGGCCAGCCGCCAAAGCCTGCCGGCCCTGCCCCGTCCCCACACCGACAAAACCGAATAAACGAAAAAACGCCCTGCCTTCCCGACGTTTGGGAAAGCAGGGCATCTTTTTTGCAGAAAAACAGCTATGAACGGGGCTGGACCACCACCGACACCCGGTTGGGCAGGCAGACGGCGGACTGAGGCGACTGCCGCAGCCAGCCCTGCCGCACACAGATCTGGTCGGGGCAGTCGGAGGAGCGGACCCGCACGGCGTGGTCCCGGACCTCCACCTCCATGGCCACGCCCCAGGGCTCCAGGGAAAGGACCTGGTCCTCGCCGGACAGGTCCAGCACCAGGATGTCCTCGCCGTCCAGACTGACCACCGCCTCCCAGCGGTCCCCGCCGGGAAAGAGCAGCCCGAAGACGGCAAACAGCACCAGGGCGGCAGCCAGCAGGCCCAGGATGAGCAGGCGGTCGCCGCGGGTGGAAGATGGGCGCATAATGACCTCCTTGGAAGGAAAACCCCGCTCCGACCGGCTTGGTCAGGGCGGGGGATGGATTTTTGTTTACAAGACGACGATCTCTTTTTCCTGGCGGGCGGTGACCCGGCCGATGATCTTGTTGCAGATGGTGCGGCCTTCCAGGGTCTGGACCAGCTGGTGGGCCTTTTCTTCCGGCAGGGAGATGAGCAGGCCGCCGGAGGTCTGCGGGTCGTGCATAATATCCAGCAGGTACTGGGGCACCGACGGGTCGGCGGCAACTTTGTCCTTGCAGAAGGCCATGTTGCTGTAAGCGCCGGAGGGGATGATGCCCATCTGGGCAAACTCCGCCGCCTGGGGCAGCAGGGGGATCTCCTTGGACCAAAGCTCGATGGTCAGGCCGCTGCCTTCGGCCATCTCCGAAGCATGGCCGATGAGGCCGAAGCCGGTGACGTCGGTGACCGCGTGGGCGCCGCCTACCTCCATCATGGCGTCTTTGCCGTATTTGTTCAGGGTAGCCATGTTGCGGATGGCGGCCTGGTTGGTGGCTTCATCGGTGATCTGGGCCTTCATGGCGGTGACCAGGATGCCCACGCCCAGGGGTTTGGTCAGGACCAGCAGGTCGCCCTCCTGGCACTTGCTGTTTTCCAGCACGTCCTTGGGGTTCATAAAGCCGGTGACGCACAGGCCGTACTTGGGCTCGGAATCTTCGATGGTGTGGCCGCCGGCAATGATGGCGCCGGCTTCCTTGACCTTATCGGCGCCGCCCTTGAGGATCTGGGCCATAATATCCAGCGGCAGGCAGGTGGGGAAGCAGATCAGGTTCATGGCCATGGTGGGTTCGCCGCCCATGGCGTAGATGTCGCTTAAGGAGTTGGCAGCGGCGATCTGTCCAAAGACGTAGGGGTCGTCCACCACCGGGGGGAAGAAGTCCACCGTCTGTACCACAGCCAGGTCTTCCCGAACCTGGTAGACCAGGGCGTCGTCGCTGGTGTCGAACCCGACGATCAGGTTTTTGTCTTCAAATTTGGGCAGCTGATGCAGCACCTTGGCAAGGTCCTCCGGACCGATTTTGGCTGCTCAGCCGGCGCCTTTGGTCAGCTCGGTGAGACGTTTGACTTCCTTCATGGCGGGTTCCTCCTGGTGCGGGAAATTTCGAGCGATTTCGCCGCGATTTTGGTGATAAAATTCGTTTTTTTCCTTTATTTATAGACGCTATGCCTATATTTTAACGCAATACATACGGAAAAACAATAGGGAAAGTTACCTATTTCATGGATAAATTGTTTTCATCCCCGCTTTTTTCTGATATAATAATACAAGAAATACAATCGAATTCTGCGGCCTATTTTGGCCAGGAATGGAAAAATGAGGTTTTACCATGGATTTCAAGCAGCTGGAAGCATTTGTATATGTCGTGAAGCTCAAAAGCTTCTCCAAGGCGGCCCAGCGGATCTATCTGACCCAGCCCACCATCAGCGCCCACATCAACTCCCTGGAAAAGGAGCTGGACACCAAGCTCATCGAGCGCGGCACCAAATACGTCTACCCCACCAAGCCCGGCAGCATCCTCTACCAGTACGCGGTGAAGATGCTCAACCTGCGGGAGGACGCCTGCTGCGCCGTGAAAAACTACAACAAGGAGCTCAAGGGTAACCTGCGCATCTGCGCCTCCACCGTGCCCTCCCAGTACATCCTGCCCAAGGTCATCGCCGCTTTCCGGGAGGAGTACCCCAACGTCTTCTTCAGCATCCAGAAGCAGGACTCGGAAAAGGTGGTGGAGAGCATCTTGGACGGTCAGGCGGACATTGGATTCTGCGGCACCGACAACCACAACACCGAATGTTCCTACGACAGCTTCACCACCGACCGCTTGGTGGTCATCACCCCCAACAACCAGCGCTTCAAGGAGATGCAGCCCGGTACCCTGCGGGCAGACATCCTGCGCCGGGAGCCCATCGTGGTGCGTGAAGAGGGTTCCGGTACCCGCAAGGAGATGGAACGCTTCCTCAACCGGGCGGGCATCGACATGGGCGAGCTGAAGATCGTGGCCCAGTTCGACGACCCCGACAGCATCAAGCACGCGGTCAGCCAGGGCATGGGCATCTCGGTCATCTCCCGGGCGGCGGTAGAGGACTACGAGCATTTCGGCCTGCTGCTGGCCTTTGACCTGACCAACATCGACATGGAACGAAATCTGTATATGGTGACCTCCAAAAACGAACCCTTGTCCTTTGCCGGCGAGGTGTTCCAGAACTTCGTAAAGATGTACTACGACAAGGAGGTGCAGTAGCCATGCTGGCACGCGCCTGGAATAACGGAAAATTTTTAGAAAACGGCGCCGGTTACGGCATCCTGCTCAGCGAGCAGTTCCGGGACGAATATCTGGACGTGGACTGGCCGTCCATCCGGCTGCAGCTGGATGGGATGGAGGGCGAGGTGGAGCTTGCCATCAACAACAGCGTCTTTTGGAGCCGGGGCAGGGAGCTCAAAAGCACCAAGATCGGCCGCTGGCTCATCCAGAACGGCTGCGGACGCTTCGACGAGGAGCATCCGGTGGAACTGGTGCTCACTCCGGTCAAAGGGAACCTGTTTGCCGTGACCCTGCCCAAGCGGTAACAGCTACAAAATACACGCAAAAAACAGACCTGTGCCTAGCACAGGTCTGTTTTGGTAAGAGAGGGAAGGAGAGGGAGTTCCTCCTTTGCAAAAGCCCGCAGATATGATAAAATAAAGCGTAACAAGGCAAAGGAGCAGAGGGTTTGTTATGAAGGAAAAGTCGTATCTCTCCCGAAAAGAGCAGGCGGTGTTTACTAAGAAGAAGATTTTCGACACCACCGTTCTGCTGATGAAGAAGAAGGGCTACAGCAAGATCACCATCCGGGAGATCTGCCAGAACGCGGAGATCTCGGTGGGGACCTTTTACCTGTATTTCCTCTCCAAGGACGATATCCTGCTGGATATCTACAACCGGCTGCTCCAATCCCTCCCCGAGACCTTTGGGCCGGAGGAGGACGCTTCCCTTCCCCGGCGTGCGGTGGAGCGGATCGACTGGCTTTTGGGGCAGCTGGAGAGCTTTGACAAGGACCTGCTCCAGGAGATCTACCGCATCAACCTTTCGGTGAGCCGGGACGCGCTGCTGGACGAGGAAAGCCCGCTGTATCAGTCGCTGGTGGAGCTGTTTGCCTCCCGACCGGCCCAGGATGGGGCCTATGCAGCCGAGGCGGCGCAGCTGGCCCGCCGGACGGTGATCTTTGCCCAGGGGTATGTGCTGCACTGGCTGGTGGAGGAATGCCAGGGCTTTGATCAGATGCGCCGGGACTGCCTGCAGGAGCTGGAACGGTATCTGAGCCTCTATTGCTAAATTGCCAAACAAAAAGAAAACGCCGGCGGCCCGTGGGGCTTCCGGCGCTTTTTGCGTTATTGTGTTATTCTGCGGTGAGGCGGATGATGTTGAGGATAACTTCCACGGCCTTTTCCATGGCTTGTACCGAGATGTACTCGTAGATGCTGAATCCATTGTGTCCGCCGGAAAACAGGTTGGGGCAGGGGAAGCCCTTCTGGGAGATGGTGACGCCGTCGGTGCCGCCCCGGACGGGAAGCAGCCGAGGGGTCAGCCCGGCCTGCTCTATGGCGGTTTGGGCGATTTGCAGGATCTGCGGGTGGCGGTCCAGCTGGGGCTTCATGTTCCAGTAGTAGTCCTCCACCTGCACCTCGAAGGTGTCGGCGCCGTAGAAGCCGCCCAGGAACTGGGCGGTGTCCAGGATGCGCTGTTTGCGCTTCTGGTAGGAGCCGAGGTCGAAATCCCGGATGTGGCAGGTCATGACGCACTGGTCGATGCTGCCCAGGATGTCGGTAACGTTGTAGTAGCCCTCGTAGTTTTCGGTACTGGCGGGCATCTCGTTTTCCGGCAGGCAGGCGATGAACTTCTGCGCCAGCAGGACGGCGTTTTTCATCTTGTTGCGGGCCTGGCCCGGGTGGATGTTGCGGCCGTTGACCTTGATGGTGGCGATGGCGGCGTTGAAGTTTTCGCAGTTGATCTCCCCGGGGCTGCCGCCTTCTAAGGTAAAGCCGAAGGAGACGGGGACCTTTTCCAGCTGGATGTAGTCGGTGCCGAAGCCCAGCTCCTCGTCCGGGGTGAACACCACATAAACGCTGCCGTGGGGCAGATCCGGGTGCTGGCAGAGGGTCTGCATGGCTTCCATAATCTCGGTGATGCCGGCTTTTCCGTCGGCGCCCAGCAGGGTGGTGCCGTCGGTGACCAGCAGATCGTGCCCGACATAGTCCAGGAGCCCGGGGAATTCTTCGGGGGAGAGGGTGATCTGCTTGCCGCGGTTGAGCAGGATGTCGCCGCCCTGGTAGTTTTCCACCAGACGGGGACGGACGTTTTCTCCCCGCACCTCCGGGTGGGTGTCCAGATGGGCCAGGAAGGCGATGGCAGGGACCGGCCGGTCCACATTGGAGGGCAGGTGAGCATAGAGGAAGCTTTTCTCGTCCACCTCCACCTGGGGGACGCCCATCTCCAGCAGCTCGTCCTGGAGCAGTTCGGCCAAAAGGCGCTGGTTTTCGTTGCTGGGGCAGCGGCGTTTCTGCTCGTCTGCCTGGGTGTCGATGGCGGCGTATCGGGAAAAGCGCTTGACGATCTCCTTCATAAGTCGAGGTCCTCCTCCAAAGTGGGAATAAAGCCGGTGTACAGTTGGTATGGCCTGTACACCGGCTTTTTTTCCATCATATCATGTTTTTGAGGAGGATACAACCGTGCAGAGCGTTTTTCTGCCGATTATTCCGCAAAGAGTTTGACCAGGTTGAGGATGACCTCGGTGGCTTTTTCCATGGACTGGACGGTGCAGTACTCATAGATGGAGTGGGAGTTGGCCGAGCCCATGAACAGGTTGGGGCAGGGCATACCCATGAAGGAGATGGAGGAGCCGTCGGTGCCGCCGCGGATGGGGATGATCACCGGCTGGATGCCGGCCATCTCCATGGCTTTAAGGGCGTTGTCCTTGACGATGGGGCACTTTTCCACTTCCAGCGCCATGTTCAGGTAGTAGTCCTCGATCTTGGCCTCGAAGGTGCCTTCGCCGTAGCAGCTGTTTAGGTAGTCGGCGATGCCCTGGACGCGCTTTTTGCGCGCCTCGTAGCCGTCGGTGAAGAAGTCGCGGATGGCGATGACGATCTCCGCCTGGTCCACGCCGCCGGTGATGCCGGTGACGTGGTAGAAGCCCTCGTAGCCTTCGGTGTTCACCGGGGACTCCCGCCAGGGCAGGAGGTTGATGAACTCGTTGGCCAGCAGGATGGCGTTTTTCATCTTGCCCTTGGCCTCGCCGGGGTGGATGGCCACGCCGTTGACCTTGATGGTGGCGGTGGCGGCGTTGAAGTTTTCAAAGTTGATCTCGCCCAGCTCGCCGCCGTCCATAGTGTAGCCGTATTTGGCGGGCACGTTTTTGATGTTGATGTACTCGGTGCTGTTGCCGATCTCCTCGTCGGGGGTGAAGCAGATATGCACCTCGCCGTGTTCCATCTCGGGATGCTCCATGATGTACTTGGCGGCCTCCATGATCTCGGCCACGCCGGCTTTGTCGTCGGCGCCCAGCAGGGAGTTGCCGTCGGTGACGATCAGGTCTTTACCGATGCTGGCGTTGAGGGTGGGGAACTGGCTGCGGCTGAGGACAATGCCCTTTTCGGCATTGAGCACGATGTCGCTGCCGTCCCAGTTTTCCACGACCCGGGGGTTGACGTTGGCGCCGGACTCATCGGGAGCGGTGTCCAGGTGAGCAAAGAAGGCGATGGGCGGGATGTCGCGCTGGGTGTTGGCCGGAATGTGGGAGAACACATAGGCCTTGTCGTCCATCCAGGCGTTTTCGATGCCCATTTCCTTCAGCTCGTCCACCAGCATCTGCCCCAGCACGAACTCGTTGGGGGAAGCGGGGACGGTTTCGGCCTCCCAGGTGGCCTGGGTGTCGATCTTTACATAACGAAAGAAACGTTCGACGATGGGTTTCATGTCAAAGACCCCTTTCTTAGATCAAACCAATGTACGGAGAAACGATGAGCACCAGGGTGCCGGCCAGCAGCAGGATGGTGGAGTATTTCAGGGAGAATTTCAGGAAGCGCTCGTAGGGGACGTTGGTCAGTTCCAGGGTGCCCATGAGCGGAGCGTTGGGGTAAACCACAAACCAGAAGTTGAAGCCGACGGTGAAGGCGGAAACCAGGATCATCTGGCCGACTTCGGTGCCGATGGTGCTGCCGGCAAACAGGGCCATAGCCACAGCGCCCAGTACCGGCATGGTGATACCGGAAGCGGAGCTGGTGCCCAGAGGCAGCAGACCGATGAGGATGTAGGCTACCACAGCGGCGATGACGAAGCCCCAAACCGGGACGTCGCTGAGCATGTTCTGGATCCAGTAAACGAAGGTGATGCCCATACCCTGGGAGCTGGTGCCCATGATCTGAGAAACACCGCGGGAAACAGCTACGATAACGGTCAGGGAGCACAGGTCGCAGCAGCCCTGGATGAAGTTGCTGGTGAAGTCCTTAAGGGACATGCGGTCGATGAGAGCCACGATAACGGCGCCGATGAGGAAGACGATGGAGAACTCGTCGAAGTACCAGTCGCCGAAGTAGGTGAATTTGTCAGCGCCCAGGAAGTTGCCCAGAGCGGGAGCGTTTTCCATGAGCCAAACAGCGGGGTAGTTAACGACATCGTACATGGTGCGGCCGTCGGAAAGCTGGATGGAGCTCCACGGAATGTAACCGATAACGATGATAGCGATCATGATGCCGAAGACCACCAGTTCCCAGACGCGGCGGCGGGTCAGCTCGACCACCTGGCCCTCGGCCTTTTTGGTGGTCAGGTCATTGATGCCTTCGCAGCCGGCGATGACCGAGGCGGAAGGATTGCGGCGGACCTTTTCGGCGTACTGGATGAGCAGGAAGGTACCTACCACATACAGCACCAGGAAGAGCACCATACGCATGACGATGCCGGTACCCAGGGAAAGCTCCGGGTTGCCGATGGCGGCCACAGCGGCGCCGGTGGCGTAGGGGTTGACGACCGAGGCCATGTTACCGATGGCAGCGCCGCCGAACAGCACCATAATACCGGTGACCACGTCATAACCGGCGGCGATGCACAGCGGGATCAGCACCAGCGCGTAGGCCGGCAGCTCCTCGCAGGAGCCGTAAACGGTGCCCATGAGGGCAAAGACGAACATCAGGATAGCAAGCAGCTTTTTGCCGCTGAATTTGCGAAGCAGAGCGCCGATGCCGGCATCAATGGCGCCGGTGGCGTTGATGATGGCCAGGAAGGCGCCGGAGATCAAAATCGAGAAGTTGACGTCTGCGCCGTCCGCAAAGCCCTTGATGGGAGCCAGGAACAGGTCCCAGATACCAGCGGGCTGGGTGCCGACGTTTTCGATCAGGGTGCCGTCTTCGGCGATGATGGTGTTGTACAAAACGGTGCGCTCGCCAGCGTCATTGGTCACAACCGAAGAAACCGGTACAAACCAGCTGAGTACCACCATGAAGGCCAGTACGATAAACAGCAAAATCAGTGCAGGCGGCAGGGTAATGCCTTTTTTCTCTTTTTTGGATTTTGTTCCCATATCCAATATCCCTCTCCAATCTCAAATTATGAATGACCCCAGTAGTTTTCCAAGAAGCGCTCCGCGTTTTTGTAGCAGACCGCCTCGATCTCGCTTGTGGTAAAGCCGGAACGCTCCATCCCTTCCACAAGCTTGCCCATATCCTGACAGCCATGGATCTCCAACAGATCCTCCACGCCGTCAAAGTCGGTGCCCAGACAAAGGACCTCGGCACCGCCTACGTTGAGGATGTGGCGCATCTGGCGGACCATGGCTTCCACGGTGCTCTCCCCATTGTCCTGCAGGAAGGCCCCGCACAGGTTGAGCCCGGTGACGCCGCCTTTTTCCGCCAGCTGACGGAGCATCTCGTCGGTCAGGTTGCGCTCGTGACCGCAGATGCTGCGCGCGTTGGAATGGGTGGCCAGGAAGGGCCGCTTGCTGTACTTGAGCACATCGGCAAAGCCGCCGTCCGACAGATGGGAGACGTCGACCGCGATGCCCAGCTCCTCCATCCGCTCCAGAGCCTCCAGACCAAAGGGCTTGAGCCCCTGGTGCTGCCAGGTCAGCCCGGCGTTGGGGTAGCCCAGGCAGTTTTCGAAGTTCCAGGTCAGGGTGAGGATGCGTACCCCCTTTTGGTACAGGGTGTCCAGACGGCTCAGGTTGCCCTCCAGGATGCCCCCTTCCTCTACCGTCAGGAAGGCGGAAAGCTTACCGGCCTGCTTGTTGGCCAGGTAGTCCGCATAGTTTCCGGCAAAGGCGACGGCCTCCGGGTGCTCCGCCAGCTCCTGGTGGAAGCGGTCGGCCATGGCCAGCGCGTCCAGATAGTGGGACGCCTGCACCGGTTTGCCCTCCAGCCACAGGAAGCAGGCGAAGAACTGTGCATAATTGCCGGCAGCCACCAGACGTTCCAGGTCGATGTGACCGTTGTTCTTCCAAAGGGTCTCCTGGTGGTTCCCGGTACTGTACAGGTCGTAAAGCCGCATCAGGGTGTCGCAGTGAAAATCGATCGAATGCATGTATATTCCCTCCTTTCCCGGGCAGCGGGTTTGCCGCGCCATTGTATGTGAACATATTCACTGAACACGTTCATTTGATAAAATTTTATAATACAACTGGGGAATTTGTCAATTAAAAATGAACGGTTTTCGGATTTTTATCGGTATTGCATGAAGGAAAAGGGGGATTTTTGTGGAGATAAGGAATAATGTATACAAACAGGATTCCAAAAGAGGAAAGCCCTTCCAGCGCACAAAAAAACCGGGCCCTGTCAAAGACAGAGCCCGGGGAAGGAATTTTGCAAAAGGTTATTTGAGGACCTGTTTAAACACACGGTAGAAGTTGCCGTAGGCGATGGCTTCCAGGTCCTTCTGGCTGTAGCCGCGTTTACGCAGCTCCTCGATCAGGTTGTAGGCTTCGGCCTCGTTGCTGATGCCGGTGGCGCTGGGGGAATCCAGGTTGGAGCTGAAGGAGCTCAGCGCCTCGCCGCCCAGATAATCGTCGAAGTCAAAGCCCAGACCGATGTGCTCCACGCCTACCAGGTTGGCGATGTAGTCCACATGGTCGGCCAGATGCTGCACGTCCTGCTCCTCGCGTTTTTCGCTGACGAACTCGCGCAGGCTGTTCATGCCCACCAGACCGCCGGTCTTGGCGATCTCTTTGATCATGTCGTCGGTCAGGTTGCGTTTCGCCGGGCAGACCACACGGGAGTTGGAGTGGGAAGCGATGACCGGGGTAGTAGCGATGGACATGAGATCCCAGAAGGACTTATCGTTCAGGTGGGAAACGTCCAGCACCATGCCCAGGTCCTCCATGCGGCGGACGGCGCGTTTGCCGGCTTCGGTCAGGCCGCGGGTCGGGTCCTGGGGACAACCGGTGGCCAGAGCGTTGAGCTCGTTCCAGGTGAGCATGGCGTGGCGGGCGCCTACCTCGTGGTAGAAGTAGTCGATCTGGTCGATGTCCTCGCCGATCTGGCTCAGACCCTCGATGCCGGTGACCACGTTGATCTTGCCGGCCTTGGTGCCCTTTTCAAAGTCCTCGTACTTGGTGACGAAGTTGAGCAGGTCGGCAGAATCCACCATCTCGGCCTTGATGCTCTCCACGATCTGTTTGGAGCGGGCGACCGGATCTTTGTCATAAGGCGGGTCGATCCAGATGACGAAGATACCGCCGGTGACCTTACCGGCCTGGAATTTCTTCAGGTGGTATTTGCGGAAGATATCGGTCTCGTGTTTGTCTACGCGTTTGCAGGTGACGTCGGTCCAGACGTCGCCATGTCCATCAAAAATCATGTGAACCATCCTTTCTTGCAAAAAAACAAATCCAATCCCGAAAAAAGCAGGATGAAAAGAGGGGCGCCCCTTTTCATCCTGCTGGGAATATCGCGTTCCCGTCTGGGGCTACCGGACGAGCTTACTTGATCAGCAGGGTGCCGACCAGGATGCCGTAGTAGTTACCCAGAACGTAGCCCAGGGTACCGATCAGAAGAACGGGGCCGACGAGCTTGTTCCAGCCCTTGGAGATTGCCATAGCAGCAGCGGTGGTAGGACCGCCGATGTTGGCGTTGGAAGCCAGGATAATCTCCTCCAGGTCGAACTTGAAGATCTTACCGAAGATCAGGGAGACGATCATGTTGGTAGCAACGATGATCAGGGCGTAGACCAGCAGCAGGGGAGATTCGGTGAGGATCTTCACGATGGAAGCCGGTGCGCCGATAACAGCGAAGAAGATGTAGATCAGGAAGGTACCGATCTCGTTGGCGCCAGGTGCGTTGCCGAATACATTGGGCAGGAAGGTGGCGCACAGCATGGTGATGGTGGTCATGATCAGGTACTTGTTGCCCAGCAGCTGCTGCAGTACGAAGGAGATGCCTTCACCAGAAGCGAAAACAGAGGTGAAGAAATCAGCGATAGCAGAAGAGATGGCAACGATGATGGTAGCTGCCGCAAAGTCGAAGGCGATATCCTTCAGGGAGATGGGCTTCGCGGTCCAGTAGTTGCCGCCGCTGCTGCTGTTGTTGCCAGCTTCCACTTCGTCCACCAGCGGGTGGCTGTAGTGTTTGCGGAAGAAGGCCATAGCGGGCATAGCGATCAGTACGAAGAAGTACAGAGCCATCAGCAGGTTATCTGCTACAACGGCTGCGGAGGTCAGCTCACCGGAAGCGCCGTAGGAATCGGCCATAGCGGCAAAGTTTACAGAACCGCCGACGTAGGTACCGGCAAACATGGTGGCAACCTTATTGAGCTCCGAAACGTGGTTGGCAAGGATGAAGTAACCGCCCATGGCGCCCAGGAAGGTACCAAGGGAGCTGAGCAGGTAGATGATCAGCAGACGGCCGCTTTCTTTACCGATTTTTTTGATGTTGCACTGGAACAGCAGCAGAGGAATGGCCAGAGGCACAACATAGCTCCACACGCTGTCGTAAACCGGGGATTCGGTGGGGATGACGCCCACGTTGGCCAGGATCATCATGCCGAGCAATGCCAAAACGCAGCCGGTGATCTTAGAAGCCCAGCTGTATTTCTGCTCCAGCCAGATGGCCAGTGCGGCGATACCTACCAGGATGGCCCACAAAGCCCAGGTGTTTTCAGCGCTGATAAGACTTCCCATAACAACACGCTCCTCATCTTTAAATTGCTCCCGGGGGCGAAGATTCTCGGGGGCTTCAACGATTTAATTTTAACACATTCGATAGGAAAATTCAACAACCAACGGCTTTGCTTGGGTAAAATCACGATAAAAGGGGAGAAAAAAGGTTTTCAACTTCCGGTAAATGAGAAGGCGCCAAAAAGGGGGAAAAGATGCGGGCTAATCGCGCTTAGAGGATTTAACACCCGCGGTGGAAAGTGCCGGAATGTTTGGGATTCAAAACAAAATCAGCCAAAGAATTTCGTCGGACAAGACCAGGTGGTCTGCCGTGTAAATGCCGGGAAAACCCATAAAAAACGGCGCAAACAAACAAAAAAAGCGGACAGGTTTTACCCTGTCCGCTTGAAAATTCCGCCGGTATCGGTGGGGAGTCAAACTACTTGAGTTCGATCTCAGCGCCAGCCTCTTCCAGTTTCTTCTTCATTTCCTCAGCGTCAGCCTTGGAAACGCCTTCTTTGATGGTCTTGGGAGCTTCGTCAACCAGAGCCTTTGCTTCTTTCAGGCCCAGGCCGGTCATCTCTTTAACCAGTTTGATAACGCCCATCTTGCTAGCGCCACCGTTCTTCAGAACAACGTCAAACTCGGTCTTCTCTTCAGCAGCAGCAGCACCGCCAGCAGGAGCAGCAGCAACTGCAACGGGAGCAGCAGCGGAAACGCCGAATTCTTCTTCCAGAGCTTTAACGAGCTCAGCCAGCTCAAGAACGCTCAGTTCTTTCACATTTTCGACAAAAGCCAAAACTTTCTCAGAAGCCATGATAGTACCTCCATAATTTCAAATAGAATGTGTTGTGTGTGCCGGAGACCCGGCGCAGGAAATACCGGTTAAGCCGGTATTGGGGGATTATTCAGCGGCAGCTTCTTCTGCGGGAGCAGCTTCAGCAGCAGCGGCAGCGTAACCTTCGGGGTCCTTCTGCTCGCCGATTGCTTTAAGAGCAACAGCCAGACCTCTGAGGTTGCCGGTGAGCACGCTAAGCAGCATGGAGACCAGGCCTTCCTTGTTGGGCAGCTTGGACAGGGTCTTAACACCCTCAGCATCCAGGACTTTACCATCAGCAAAACCAGCTTTGACGTTGAAGACGGTCTTCAGCTCGTCAGAGTATTTGCAGATGATCTTAGCAGCTACGGTAGGATCTTCCGGATGGATGGCCAGAGCGGTGGTGTTCTCCAGCACGTTGCAGAGCTCTTCTTTATCAGAACCCTTCAGTGCCAGACGCAGCATTGTGTTCTTAACAACGCTGTACTCCACGCCAGCTTCACGCAGCTCTTTACGGAGCTTGGTGTCATCGCTTACGGAGATGCCTTTGTAGTCGACCAGAACGCCAGCCATAGAACCATCCAGCTTTGCTTTCAGTTCCGCAACGTACTGTTCTTTTTCCTTTAAAACCTTCTCGTTTGGCAAATCAGTTCACCTCCTGAAAGTAGTTCCCTCTTTGGCGAAAGTCCCCTTTTGCCAAAGACCTACGATGCATAGAGAGAGCCTTGAGAGTTTTGTGCTGATTTTCTCAGCAAAAAAGCTCTTTCCACCGAAATGGAAAGAGCTGATGTAAATGCATGTAACAATACAGCTTTATCATCACTTTCCTCGGCAGGCTATCTTTAAGCTACGAGTCCGGTATTCCGGTCCCGTTGCACCTGCTGTCTATGGAATCATGACAGCTTTTTAAGTATAAGCGAAGAAAACCGCATTGTCAAGGGATTTTTGTGCTTTTTCTGCGTTTTGGGAGATTTGCACAAGGAGCCGGGTGTTCCGTGCCGGGCAATCCGGTGCCCCGGGCGGGTCTCGGCCTAAGAATGCTGCCGCCGGGCCCGCAGCCAGTCTCGCAGAACGGAGGAAAAGGACCAGATCTCCACCGCCATACAGATAAAGATCAACACCTGGGAAAACATCCCCAGGACGTCCGACCCCCAAACGGTGATGCAAAGCCCGGCCCAGACTAACATCTCTAAGCCGTCCAGCAGCACCTTCCAGGTAAAGGGGGCGGCGGGGTAGGGCTCCTGCCCGGCCCGGCTGCGGCGGTAGGCGCTCAGGTTGGTGAGGAACTGGGACAGGATGCTTAGGCCGATGGCGGTGCTGCTCCAAAGGAGCACCATGTTTTCCGGGGTGCGGCGGAAGCACCAGTTGAAGACGTCCAGATACACAAAAAGGGCGGTCACGGCCCCGTAAAAGACCACAGATACCAGGTTGGGCGGGCGGCGTTCCATTCCGATCCCTCCTTTATTCAGATACAAATATTCGGATACAAAACGGATAATGCGGGGACGGGGAAAGGATCACAGAATCATGCGATATAGCCGGGACGGCTGCGCTTCGCCTTCCACCTGGACCGGGCAGAAGAACGCCCAGCCATACCGCTCATAAAAGGAGGTGTGGTCGGTGACAAGATAGAGGGTGTCCAGCCCGCGGGCTTTCATGTCGGCGCAGATGGTTTGCAGCAGCCGCCCGGCAATACCCTGGCATCGGACGTCCTTTTCTACATATAAAGCGCACAGGTTGGGGCGCAGGTCCTTGCGGTCATGGAAGTCGTTTTCGATGACACCGGCCCCGGCCAGGATACGATCCCCCTCCAGCACCAGGTACCATTGGGGGACCGGCTCTGCTCCGGAGAAGGATTGCTCGATGCTTTCTTGGTAAGCTTCCTTGGGGATGCCCCACTTTTTGTGGAACCAACAGGCAGCAGACTCTTTTAATGAAGGGAAGTCGGACAGGGTGATGATTCGCTCTTTGGGCATGAGATGGCCTCCTTTCGAGAGGAAAGACAATTTCCGATTAATATAAAATATAGCATACATGAAAAACACTGTCCACGAAAAGCAGGTGGAACCGTGAGAATGGACAGAATAAATGGCGCCGGATTGGGCAGGATAGCAGCAGGGGAAAAGCAGGAAAAATTCTTTTCGAAAAAATGCAAAAATCCCGCCGATACCGCTTGACAAACGACCCGGGGGCCGATATAATAAGGATGTACCAATTAAGAATAATTCCTATTAAGTGGAGCGGATGTTATGATCAAACGCAGAAATACCCGTCAGCGCCAGCTGGTGCTGGGGACGGTCCGGTCGCTGCACAACCACCCCACTGCGGAAGAAGTTTTTCAAGAGGTGCGGCGGCTCCAGCCCAATATCAGCTTGGGCACCGTGTACCGCAACCTGAATCTTTTGGCGCAGGAAGGGGAGATCCTCAGCCTGGGCCGGGATATGGAAAAAGACCACTTTGACGGCTGCAACGGCCGTCACCCGCACATGATCTGTACCGTCTGCGGCCAGGTGGTGGACCTGGAAGGGCTGGATGTCCAGCCGATCTTCCAGCAAGCCCAGCAGTGCTACGCAGAGGGAAAGATCACCGGTGTCAACCTGATGTTCCAGGGCGTTTGCGCCCGGTGTATGCAGCAGGGAGCGCCGGAGGATGTCACGTCAGACCTCTCCCAAGGGGAGAATCGTTAAATTTTGGATGATAATAATTTTGGAAAGGCGGAATGTAACATGAATCTGAAAGGTACTAAAACTGAAGCAAATCTGGCTGCTGCTTTCGCAGGCGAATCTCAGGCCCGCAACAAATACACCTACTACGCTTCCAAAGCAAAGAAGGAAGGCTTTGAGCAGATCGCTGCTATCTTCACCGAGACTGCCAACAACGAAAAAGAGCATGCAAAAATCTGGTTCAAGCTGCTGCACGACGGCGTAGGCACCACCCTGGACAACCTGAAGGATGCTGCCGCTGGTGAAAACTACGAGTGGACCGATATGTACGCTACCTTCGCGAAGGAAGCAAAAGAAGAAGGCTTTGACCACATCGCCTTCCTGTTCGAGTCCGTAGGCAAGATCGAAAAAGAGCACGAGGAGCGCTACAGAGCTCTGTGCAAAAATATCGAAGAAGGTAAAGTCTTCAGCAAAGACGGTACCAAACAGGCTTGGATCTGCCGCAACTGCGGTCACATCCACTTCGGCGAAGAAGCTCCCGAGGTTTGCCCGGTTTGCGCACATCCCAAAGCTTACTTCGAGCTGCGCTGCCAGAACTATTAATCGCTTCACACATTCTTTTTCCTTTTTTCAAGGCTCGGCTGCCCCAAAAGGCGGCCGGGCCTTCTTTTTTTGGATTTTACAATGGGGTTTTACGGGGATTTAACATTTGCGCGGTTCTGTATTTTACCTAGTTTTTTTATACTAAAGCCAGTCCAAACGAAATGAGAATCCACTGAGAGACTAAAAGGAGAAATTAAAAATGTTTGCAAAGAAAGTACTTGCGGCTCTGGTCGCATCCATGATGATTTTGGCTATGGCTGGCTGCGGCAACACCGCTGCAGAAGACACTGGTGCAGAAGCTCCTGCTGAGACTGCTACCACCGAGGAAGCTCCGGCTGAGGAAGCCCCCGCTGAGTCCGAACCCATCAGCGGCAGCGTTTCCACCAACGGTTCCACCTCCATGGAAAAGGTGATCGGCGTTCTGTCCGAGCAGTTCATGGCTGACAACTCCGGCGTAAAAGTAACCTATGATCCCACCGGTTCCGGTACCGGCATCGAAGCTGCCAAAACCGGCAGCGCAGACATCGGCCTGTCCTCCCGTGCTCTGAAAGACGAGGAGACCGCCGCTGGCCTGACCGGCACCACCGTAGCTCTGGACGGTATCGCTGTTATCGTTAACGCCAACAGCAAGGTAAGCGACCTGACCGTTGAGCAGATCGGCCAGATCTTCAAAGGCGAGATCAAAGACTGGAGCGAGATCGGCGGCGACGCTGGCGCCTTTGCCTGCATCGGCCGTGAGGCTGGTTCCGGTACCCGCGATGGTTTCGAGTCCATCACCGGCACCGAAGATGCTTGCGTCCTGACCCAGGAGCTGACCTCCACCGGCGCTGTTATCGAAGCTGTTAAGAGCAACCCCAATGCCATCGGCTACGCTTCTCTGTCCGCAGTAGAAGGCCAGGAAGGCATCAAAGCCCTGACCGTCGGCGGCGTTGCCTGCTCCGAAGAGACCGTTCTGGACGGCAGCTACCAGATCCAGAGACCCTTCGTCATGGTAACCAAAGCAGACGCTCAGCTGAGCCCCGCAGCCCAGGCATTCTTCGACTTCGCTACCTCCACCGCTGCTAACGACCTGATCCGTGCAGCTGGCGCCGTACCGGTAGCTAAATAAGATTCGGATTCCCCAACCAATGCCTCTGCCAGGGTCTCCCTGACAGGGGCAACTTCCTGTATCGATGAAAAGGAGCAGCATCATGGAAAACGAAAAGGCCCTCCAGGCCCCGCAGCAGAACCAGCCCACCCAGGCGGTCCGCCCCCCTCGCCTGCAGGTGCGCAACGCCAAGGAACTGATGGAATGGATCATGCATGGCATCTTCCTGCTTTGCGGCATTGTAGCGGTGGCATTCGTCCTGCTTATCAGCATCTATCTGATCATCTCCGGCGTACCGGCCATCCGGGAGATCGGGCTTGTTGACTTCCTTCTGGGAGACACCTGGGACCCGACCAACGCCACCGAGCCTGCTTACGGCATTCTGCCCTTTATCCTCACCTCCATCTACGGCACCGCCGGAGCCATCGTGCTGGGCGTGCCGGTGGGGCTGATGACCGCGGTCTTCCTCTCCAAGGTAGCGCCCCCCAAGGTGGCATCGGTGATCCACACCGCCGTGGAGCTGCTGGCGGGTATCCCGTCGGTG
Source organism: Oscillospiraceae bacterium (assembly GCA_019423755.1). GTDB lineage: Bacteria > Bacillota > Clostridia > Oscillospirales > Ruminococcaceae > Negativibacillus. The sequence continues at coordinate 44,640 of JAHZAU010000008.1, read as the reverse complement.
GTTTACGGCCTGGTGGGTATGATCGTCCTGGTACCGGCGATCCGCAACCTCTTCGACCTGGCCTCCGGCGCCACCCTGCTGGCAGCCATCCTGGTCCTGGCCATTATGATCCTGCCTTCCATCATCAACGTTTCGGAGACCGCCCTCAACGCCGTCCCCAAGGAGTATGAGGAAGCTTCTCTGGCCCTGGGCGCCACCAAGATCGAGACCATCTTTAAGGTCAGCCTGCCTGCTGCCCGCAGCGGTGTTGCCACCGCCGTGGTGCTGGGCGTCGGCCGTGCCATCGGTGAGGCTATGGCCATCATCATGGTGTCGGGCAACGTGGCCAACATGCCGGGTCTCTTTACCTCGGTACGCTTCCTGACCACCGCTATCGCTTCGGAAATGTCCTACGCCGCCGTAGGCTCTCTGCAGCGGGACGCGCTGTTCTCCATCGGTCTGGTACTGTTCTTGTTTATCATGCTCATCAATGTATTCCTCAACGTCTTTATCAAACGCAAAAAGGAGGACGCGTAATCCATGGAACCTTTATCCCAACGCCGCCGCGCCTATGACGGGACCCTGCGCATTCTCATGTATCTGTGCGCCGGCATCACCTGCGCCCTTCTGGTGTTTTTGATCGGTTATCTGTTCTACCGCGGCGTAGGCAGCCTGAGCTGGGAGCTGCTCACCAGCCAGACCAGCTACATCAAAGATACCATTGGTATTCTGCCAAACATTCTTAACACTTTGTATATCATCTTCCTGTCGATGATCGTGGTGCTGCCGCTGGGCGTCGGCGCCGCCATCTATCTGACCGAGTACGCCACCAACCGCAAGGTAGTGGCGGTCATCGAGTTTGCCACCGAGACCCTCACCGGTATCCCCTCCATCATCTTCGGTCTGGTGGGTATGCTGTTCTTCATCCAGATGATGGGCCTGCAGCAGGGTATTTTGGCCGGTGGTCTGACCCTGGTGGTCATGATCCTGCCCACCATCGTCCGCACCACTCAGGAAAGCCTCAAGACCGTGCCCCAGTCCTACCGCGAAGGCGCGCTGGGCCTGGGCGCCGGCAAATGGCACATGGTGCGCACCGTGGTGCTGCCCAACGCCATTGACGGTATCGTCACCGGCTGCATCCTGGCGGTGGGACGCATCGTCGGCGAGTCGGCAGCGCTGCTGTTCACCGCTGGCTTCGGCCTGGTGCTCAACGGCTTTGTAGAGTCGCTGGGTTCCTCCTCCGCCACCCTGACCGTGGCCCTCTATGTCTACGCCAACGAGCGCGGCGAAACGGATGTGGCCTTTGCCATCGCCACCATCCTCATGCTGCTGACACTGGTCATCAACCTGTCCGCCAACACCGTCGGACGCAAGCTGAAAAAATAGGGAGAGAAGAGTATGTCGAATATTATCACGGCCCGGGACCTGAACCTGTGGTACGGCGCCAACCAGGCCCTTCACCATGTCAATATGGAAATTCCGGAAAACCAGATCACCGCACTGATCGGCCCTTCCGGCTGCGGCAAGTCCACCTTCCTCAAGACCCTCAACCGGATGAACGACCTGGTGCCGGGCATCCGCATCGAGGGTGAGGTGGTCTACGACGGCCACAGCATCTACGACCCCTCTATGGACCCCACCTGGCTGCGCAAAGAGGTGGGCATGGTGTTCCAGAAGGCCAACCCCTTCCCCATGTCCATCTACGATAACGTGGCCTACGGCCCCCGTATCCAGGGTATCCGCTCCCGCGTCAAGCTGGACGAACTGGTAGAGCAGTCCCTGCGTGGCGCCGCCATCTGGGATGAGGTCAAAGACCGCCTCAACCGCAGCGCCCTGGGCCTTTCCGGCGGCCAGCAGCAGCGTCTGTGCATCGCCCGCGCCCTGGCTGTGCAGCCCAAGGTCCTGCTGATGGACGAATCCACCAGCGCCCTGGACCCTATCTCCACCCTGAAGATCGAGGAGCTGGCAGCCCAGCTCAAGGAGAAATACACCATCATCATGGTGACCCACAACATGCAGCAGGCAGCCCGTATTTCGGACCGGACCGCCTTCTTCCTCATGGGCGAAATGGTGGAGTGCGGCCCCACCGAGGAGATCTTCTCCATGCCCCGAGACAAACGCACCGAAGATTACATCACCGGGAGGTTCGGATAATGAGAACACGTTTCGACCAGCAGCTGGAGGAGCTGCACCGCGAATTGATCCGCATGGGCAGCTTGTGCGAGCAGGCGATCGCCCTGTCGGCCAAGCTGATCATGCAGGAGGAGGGGGTCACCGCCGACGCAGTCTACGCCACCGACGAGCAGATCGACCGCAAGGAGCAGGAGATCGAAAGCCTCTGCCTGCGTCTGCTTCTGCAGCAGCAGCCGGTGGCCCGCGACCTGCGCACCATCTCCGCTGCCATGAAGATGATCTCCGATATGGAGCGCATCGGCGACCAGGCAGCCGACCTGGCCGAGCTGGCGCCCTATCTGTCCGGCACCGACCTGCCCAACCGCGTCCCCATGGGTCAGATGGCCCTGGCTGCGGTGAAGATGGTTACCGACAGCGTGGAAGCTTTTGTGAAAAACGACCTGCGCCTGGCCCACAAGGTCATGCAGGAGGACGACCAGGTAGACGTTCTCTTTAACCAGGTGCGTCAGGAGCTGACCGAGCTGATCTTCCGCAAGGACACCGACGCCCGCGCTGCCCTGGACCTGCTTATGGCGGCCAAGTACTTTGAGCGCATCGGCGACCATGCAGTGAACATCGCCGAGTGGGTGGAATATTCCATCACCGGGGAGCACGAAAGCAATGAACATCACCCGGGGAATATGTTATAATACAAAGGTGACATCATACCGAAACGGAGGAAAGTGGAGATGATCTACCTGGTAGAGGACGACAACAGCATCCGGGAGCTGGTCTGCTATACCCTCAACAGCCAGGGTCTGGAGACCCAAGGCTTTGCCCGGCCGTCGCTGTTTTGGGCGGCCATGGAGACCCAGCGTCCCCAGCTGGTTTTGCTGGATATTATGCTGCCGGAGGAGGACGGACTGCAGATCCTCAAAAAGCTGCGCACCTCGCCGGCTACCCAGCGCCTGCCGGTGATGATGCTCACCGCCAAAAGCAGTGAGTTTGATAAGGTCCTGGGTCTGGACAACGGCGCCGACGACTACCTGGCCAAGCCCTTTGGCATGATGGAGCTGCTGGCCCGGGTACGGGCGCTGCTGCGCCGGGCCGGGGATGCGCCCCGTCCCTCTCTGGTGGAATACCGCACCGGGGACCTGTATGTCTGCCCGTCCCGCCATGTGGTGCGGGTAGCTGGTCAGGAAGTGAACCTGACCTTGAAGGAATATGAACTGCTCTGCCTGCTTCTGGAGCATCAGGGCCTGGTATTTACCCGGGCGCAGCTCCTGGACCGGGTGTGGGGCTATGAGTTTGACGGCGAAAGCCGCACCGTGGACGTCCATGTCCGGACCCTGCGCCAAAAGCTGGGCCCGGCCGGGGACTGCATCCAGACGGTGCGGGGCGTCGGGTATAAAATTGGGGGAGAGGAAGATTGAACAAGCGGATCTTTCGGTCGATCCTTAGCGTAAGCGCCGTCGTGCTGGCCGCTGCCATGATCCTGGTGCTGGGTGTCCTGCACCAGTTTGTGGGGGACCAGCTTTCCCGGGAATTGAAACGGGAAGCGGCTTATCTGGCGCCCGGTGTGGAAAGCATGGGCGCCGAGTATCTGGAGGGGCTGAGCCTGTCGGACGCCCGCATCACCCTTATCGACGCAGAGGGGCAGGTGCTGTTTGACAACCACAGCAACCCCCAGTCCATGGAAAACCACCAGCAGCGGGAGGAGATCCAAAGCGCCCAAAAATGGGGCGAAGGCTGGGCCACCCGCCGCTCCGAAACCCTGAGCCAGGACAGCATCTACTACGCCAAAAAGCTGTCGGACGGGCAGATCCTGCGGGTGTCTACCCCGCTGTACAGCAGTACGGCGCTGGTGCTCAGCATGCTGCCGCCGCTGCTTTTGGTAGTGGGGCTGGCTCTGATCCTGTCCACCTTGTTTGCATCCCATCTTTCGGCGCGCATCGTGGCGCCCATCAACAGCCTGGACCTGGACCAGCCGGAAAACAGCAACTGTTACGATGAGCTGGCGCCGCTGCTGAGCCGCATCCGCCAGCAGAACCGCACCATCCGCAACCAGCTCCAGGAGGCCCGCCGCCAGCAGGAGGAGTTCGCGGTCATCACCCAGAACATGGACGAGGGCCTGCTTGTCATCGACAAGGAGTCCTGCCTGCTTTCCAGCAACCCCAGCGCTCTGCAGCTGCTGGGCGCCCAGCTGCTGCCCGGCCGCCAAAGCGTGCTGACCCTGGACCGCAGCGCACCCTTCCAGCAGGCGGTGGAGACCGCCCTGCAGGGGGAACACGCCGTGGTGCTGCTGGAACGGGGCGAGCGTACCCTGCAGCTGCTGGCCAACCCGGTTTCCTGGGAGGACGGCATCCAGGGCGCGGTCCTGATTTTGCTTGACATCACCGAGCGCACCCAGCGCGACCAGCTGCGCCGGGAGTTTACCGCCAATGTTTCCCACGAGCTGAAGACCCCGCTGACCTCCATCTCCGGCTTTGCGGAGCTGATGAAGAACGGCATGGTCCAGGGCGACGGCGTCAACTGGGCGGCGGAGCGCATCTATGAAGAAGCCCATCACCTGATCCGCCTGGTGGAGGACATTATCCGTATCTCCCAGCTGGATGAGGGCGGCGTGCCCTACGAGCTGCAGGATGTGGAGCTGCACCAGCTGGGGCAGGAGATCCTTTCCCGCCTGGAGCATGCGGCCCAGGCCCAGCACCTGACCCTGGCTATCCAGGGCGAGGAAGCGACGGTCCACGTGCCGCGGCCCATCCTGGAAGAGGTCGTCTTCAATCTCTGCGACAATGCGGTCAAATACAACCGCCCCGACGGCATGGTAACGGTGACCACAGGCATCCAGGAGGGCCAGCCCTTCCTGCAGGTGGCGGACACCGGCATCGGCATCGCTCCGGCGGAACAGGCCCGGGTGTTCGAGCGATTCTACCGGGTGGATAAAAGCCACTCCAAGGAGATCGGCGGCACCGGTCTGGGACTTTCCATCGTCAAACACGGCGCAGCCTGCATGGGCGCGCAGGTGAAGCTGGAAAGCACCCCCGGTCAGGGCAGCGTTTTCACCCTGACCTGGCCCAAAGCATAAGCTATCTTCTTTACTTTCTTCTTTTCCCCGGGAGGCTGCGGCCTTCCGGGGTTTCTCTTTGTCCGGAAAAGGCGCCGGAGGCGGCAAACTTTTTTTCCGGGGCAGGAGGGGCGCCTTTTTCGGCGGGAGGCGGGCCGGTCTGCCGCGGGGAGGCTCCTGCCGAAAAGAGGTGTCCCTTACCGCCGGGAACCCCCGCGCCGACCCGGCATAGGATGAGGCAGAAGCCCCGGGAACGTCTGCGGCCCTGGGTGAAGCCGGCTGCCGGCCGCCTTCCCCGAACAGCCCAGGCCCGGCCCTGGGAGCCTTGTCCCGCCAAAGGGCCAGCCGTTCCCTTTGCATAGAAAAAGCCCACCCTGGCTGAAACCAGGGTGGGCTTTGTGCGTTATGGGAAATGGTTAGGACGCCAGGATGTAGGCGATGCCAAGCTCCTCCAACGCCTGGACCTGGGCGTCGATCTCCTCCTGAGAAGAGCCGGAGATGACGGCGGTCAGCTGGGTGTCGGGGAACTGCTGCAGCAGGGCGGAGCCTGCGGTGCGGACGGTATTGCTGAGGTCAGCGGACGGGTCGGGGATGTTCACCAGGTCGTTTTCCAAGCCCGAACCAAAGGCAGAGGCCCGCATATCCACCACCAGCTGCTCCCCAGCCAGCACGGCGGGAGAGCCAAACCACGGGGCGGTGCCGCCGCCCAGCAGGCTGGAAGCCGGCAGCAGGACGCTCAGCTGCACCCCTTGCTCCTGGGCGTAGTCGGCCAGCTGCTGGCGCAGGGAGGCCAGATAGGCGTTTTTATCGTCGCCGTCGTGGTCGCCGTAGTCGATCATATCCAGGGCATAGCCTTCGGGGAACTGGAAGTCCCCCAGGATCACCTGGGTAAAGCCGGCCTGGGCGGCATCGGAGATCAGCTTCTCCAAATAGGCCACCGAGGAGTCGGCAAAGGGGTTCATCCAGGGCTTGCCGCCCTTTTCCGGGTCGTTATCCACCCAGAGGAAGTCGCTGTCGCGGTAGAAGGTGGCGGCGGTGTTGTCCGCCGAGGGGTAGAGGGCGTCCCGGAAGGCGCTGATGTAGGCCACGGGGGTCAGCCCCGCCTGGGAGATCTGCGAAGCGGTCTGCTCCAGGTCGAAGGTGACGGCGGCGCGGCTCTTTTCATCGGAGAGCGCCTGGTATTCGATGGGGTAGTTTACCTGTCCGCCGGTTTCTTTCAGCGGCACTACCACGGCGTTCTGTCCCTGCCCAGCGGCGTCTGCCAAAGCGGCGGAGAAGAGCTGCGGGTCGGTGACGGTGGAGGCGGGAAGCCAGGCGGCTTCCAGAGAGGTGGCAGACGGTGCGGGTGCGGGCGTCTCCTCCGGCACGGCGGCGGAAGGCTCCTCGCTTTCCGACTGGCCGGGCACCAGGTCGGTCTCCGGGTCAGGGTCCACCGGCTGGACGTCGGAGTGCGGGCGGTTCTGCAGCATGCCGGTCACGGTGCCGTACAGGCCCCAACCGGCGCCAAACAGCACAAGCGCCCCCAGCAGCACCACCAGACCGCGCAGGATCATGCTTCCGGGAGAGCGGCGGTAGATCCGGGTATGATGTTTGATTTTATAAGGATTTCCCATAGAAGTGGATCACGCCTTTCTGTTTGGTTTGACGCTAGGCCGGAAGCTGGCTCCCCACCAGGCCGTACAGGGCCAGGGACACCAGTCCCAGATAGATCATGGTAATGGGCAGGCCGCGGAAGGCGCGGGGCACCTGGGAGAAGGTGATGCGCTGCCGCAGCAGCCAGAACAGCAGCAGAGCCAGACCGAAGCCCAGCCCCGAGCCGACACAGTAGCCGAGGAAGTGGGAGAACAGGTAGGACTCGCTCATGGTGGCGGCCAGGTACAGGGTACCCAAGGTGACGCAGTTTACCGCTGAGAAGGGGAGGTCCGGCCCGCCCAGGCGTTCCAGCAGGGCCGGAAAACGCTTGGAAAGTATTAGATAGCCTGCCCCATAAACAAGCAGGTTACACAGCAAAAAGCAAAGGGGCGCGATGTAGCTGAAATACGGCAGCGGATGGATCAGCCCGTTGACAAAATAAGCCGGGATGGCGCTCACCGAGCACACCGCCGTGACCACCGCGGTCAGCGCCAGGATGCGCCGGGGGGAGCGGATGGTATCGTAGATACCGGGGGCGTCCGCCGCCCGGCAGAAGAGCATATTTTCCAGCGCAATGGCGGAAAACATGGTGGAAAAGAAGTACAAAAAGCTCATGCAGACGGCTCCTTTCTAATGAGGAAGGCCTTCCTCCGGTCGAGGAGCGGCAGAACGGATCATCAGGTGCTGGATGCCCCGATGGAGCAGGCGGAAGAACGCCATAGCAAAGCCCAGCAGGATAAACCCGCCAAACACGGCGCTCAGGCCGCTGAAGCGGAAGGTGACAAAAGGCAGGGGGATGTTCCAAAGGGTGCCGCTGCCCAGCATCTCGCGCAGGGCGGAGAGAGGAATGACCACAGCGGCAAAGCCGGCCACCTCCAGCAGGGCCTCTTTGGCGGCCCGGGTGGGGGAAGTGTGCAGGTTGGAACGGCGGACCCCCACGGCCAGCATGGCGCTGACGCACAGCAGGGCAAAGTAAACACCCAGGGAGCTAAAGATGGTAGGGGACACTACCCGCACCGCAAAGCGGGCCGGGATCAGCAGCAGGCTGCCGGCCAGCGGGTAGATAATGGCTTGCTTCCACAAAGGGAGCTTGCTGCCCCAGACGGCGGCCAGCACCATCATGGGCAGATACACCAGCAGCATGGCCCAAGAGATGGCCACGCCGGTGCTCAGGGTGGCGGAGGAGGCAGCAAAGGGCAGAGCCAGCCCGCAGCTCAGCACCGGGTTGCGGTAAAACAGACCCTTGGTGCGGCGGCGGAAGGCCTGGTAGGAGCGCAGGTTTTTAAGCCGCATGAGACTCACCTCGTTTCAAAAACAGCAGCTGTTCCACCAGGTAGTCAAACAGCGGGGCAACGGCGTTCATGAGAAGCAGCGCAAAGACGGCGCTCTGCTCCACGGCGCCGAAGTAACGGAACAGGCTGGTGCACACACCGGCCACAGCGGCATACATCAGGCGGGCCAGGTTGCGCTTGGGGCAGGTGGCCGGCTCGGAAAGCAGATACACCGCCACAAACAGCAGCGAGTGGGCGCCCAGCTCGTAAAGGACGGCCTCACCGGCGGAAAGGGCCGTGTTGTGCAAAAACAGCGGCACGATGGAAGCGGTAGCCAGGAAGGCCGCCGGTACATACCATTTGACGCAGCGACGCACCACCAGGTAAGCCAGGCAGGCCAGCACGATCAGCACATTGGAAGCGCCCATCGGCCCGGGGAAGCTGCCCAGCAGCAGCTCGGTCAGGCCCACATTGGGTACGCCGCCCAAGCTCAGGGTAGCGGCCGGACCCTGCATCAGGCGGACGCTTTGGTCCACCGCCAGGGGCAGGGGGCTGAGGGGAGCGGGGTAGTTGAGCATCTGGGAGGGCCAGCAGACCAGCGCAAAGGCCGCGCCGGCCGCCGCCGGGTTAAAGAGGTTGTTGCCGGTGCCGCCGAAGGGGGCTTTTACCACCCAGATGGCAAACAGGCTGGAGAAGATCACCACCCGCAGGTCCACCGAGGCGGGCATCATCAGCGCCAGCAGCATGCCGGTGACGATGGCCGACCAGTCCCGCAGGTTGATCTGGTGGTTGCCGGAAACCAGGCTTGCCAGCCAGTCGGCAGCCAGACAGGTGAGCACGGCGGTCAGTCCTACCACCAGGGCCCGGATGCCGTAGTAGAAACAGGCCATAAAATACAGCGGCGCCACGGCGATGACCATATCGCTCATGACGGTGCGGCAGGACTCCCGGTAGCGGATGTAAGGGGAGGTATGCAGACTAAGCTTCATGGGAGTCGGAAACTCCTTTCTTTAAGCGGCTTTTGGCTTGGGTAATGGAGAAGGAAAGCTCCAGCCGGGCCGGACAGATATAGCTGCAGGAGGAGCAGCCGATGCACTGCTCCAACCCCAGGCGCAGAGCCCGGGCCGGGCGGTGGCTTTCAATGGCGCGCATGAGGTAGGCGGGGTTGAGGCCCGCGGGGCAGACCTCTACACAGCGTCCGCAGCCGATGCAGTTGTAGCGGCGTTCCCGCTTGTCGTCCCGGAAGGCCAGCACCGCCCGGGTGTCCGCCTTGATGACGGTGTGCTCCGGGTCGATGACGCACAGCCCCTGCATGGCGCCGCCCTCTACGATGTGGGTCGGCTCTTGGATGAGGCCGCAGCGTTCCAGCACCTCCATGAGCGGCATGCCCAGGCTCACCTCCAGGTTGACCGGGTTGCCGACGCAGTCCCCGGCCACGGTGACCATGGCGGTGGTCTGTACCTTGCCCTGGGTCACAGCGCGGTACAGGTGGATCAGCGCGCAGCTGCCCACCAGCAGGTGGTCCTTGGAGAACCGGCGGTCGCTGCGCCGCTCCATGGGGTACTTGCCCCCCAGCTTGCGCACCGGCACATTTTCCAGCACGGCGGGAATCTTTGTGTTGAGATCGTACATATTTTTGTATACGGCGATATACCGTTCCGAGACGCCCAGCGCCCGGGCCAGCAGTTCCAGGCCGCCCACCGCCTCCTGGGGCAGGTTGAGCAGGGGGTTGATCTGGCTGGAAACGTAGGGCTCATCGTCAATGGCGTCGCAGACGACGGCGCGCGGCGGCGTTTTGACCCACTTTTGGATGTTTTCCCAAAGGGGACGGCCGTCCCGCTCGTCGGTGATGTGGGCCGCTCGGGCGATCTGGATCACCTGCTGGATGTCCAGGGAGGAGGGGTCCTCCACCGGTTCCAGGGTCTCGGGGTTTGGTTCGGTGCGCAGGAAGGGAAGCAGCGGGCGGGAAAGCGCCGGCTCCTTCACCTGGTCCAGCACCAGGCCGTTGTTGTCTTCAAGCAGCATAAAAAACGATGTGCCTCCTTTTTGGCGGGGACTTCCCCGGGAAAAAGGGGGAAGAAGGGGATGGTCATAACGTATGGAGATCAAGCGGCAGGACGCCGGACGGCTCCGGGTGGTGCTCAGCAGCCGGGACCTGGAACGCCTGGGGATCAGCTATGAGTCGCTGGATTACATCGACCCGGCAAGTCGCCAGGCGCTGGGGAAGGTATTGGAGCAGGCCCAGCGGGAAACGGGCTTTTCCCCCGGGGAGGAGCGGATGCTCATCGAAGCCAGCCCCGGGGAGGACGGCGGCTGCATCCTGGTGTTTACCCTATTGGGCGGCGTTTCCCGCTGCCGCAGGCAGATCTATTCCTTTGACGGGGCGGACCCGTTTTTCGACGCCCTGCACTGCCTGGGGCGGCAGTACGGGCACCGGATCTTCGGCAGCAGCGCCTACCGGCTGGGGGAGCGCTACTACCTGAGCCTGCTCCCGCTGGACGGCGAGCAAGGGCAGACCCTGGCCTTTCTGCGGGAGTACGGCAGGCAGGAGGAAGGGGCGGAAAGCAGCGTCTTCGAGTCCTACCTGGCGGAGCACGGCCAGTGTCTGGCGGGGGAAGATGCGGTGGAGCGCCTGGGCGGTCCTATTCGGCCATAAGGGAGCGGATACCGGCGGCGTAGTCCTCCTTACCGAACAGGTAGGAGCCGGCTACCAGCACGTTGGCGCCGTTTTCCACGCAGATGCGGGCGGTCTTGTCGTTGATGCCGCCGTCTACCTGCAGGTCGATCTCCCGGCCGGTAGCGTCGATCATCCGGCGAAGCTGAGCCAGCTTCGGCATCATGTCTTCCATGAACTTCTGGCCGCCGAAGCCCGGCTCTACCGTCATCACCAGGACCAGGTCCAGGTCGGCAAGGTAGGGGGCGATGGCTTCTGCCGGGGTGCCGGGTTTTACCGACAGGCCCACCTTGACCCCGCGCTCCTTGATGGCGCGGATGGTGGCGGCGATGTCGCTGTCGCACTCCACATGGAAGGTGATCAGGTCGGCGCCAGCCTTGACGAAATCGTCGATGTAGCGCAGCGGCTCGCTGATCATCAGGTGCACGTCAAAGCACCCGGAGAAGCAGGAGCGGATGTGGCGGTACACCGGCGCGCCGAAGGAAATGTTGGGCACAAAGTGTCCGTCCATAACGTCAATGTGAAGCATGGGGGCGCCGGCGGCTTCCATGGCGCGGGCTTCCTCCCCCAGGCGGGAGAAATCGGCGGAGAGGATGGAGGGAGAGATCTTGATCATACCTATACACCTTTCTGTCAAATCGGTCCAAGCGGCTGCCCGGGGGCAAGCGCGCAGAATCTCAGCTTATATTCCACCTTATTTTAAACCACCCCCACAAAAAGGTCAATCTTTTCCGCCCGGCGGCGGCAGAATTTCAAATTTATCCATAAAATCGTAAAATCCAGGCAGCGGATTTCTGTGGGGTGGGGCAATGGGGCGGCAAAAAAGAAAAACGGGAGGCAGCGGCGGCTGCTTCCCGTTTTTTGCGTAAGGGGATTATTTTGCGGCTTCCAGCTTGGCCTTTTCTTCCAGGAAAAGCTGATGGATGCGGGCCAGCTGCTGGGGGATGGCGATCTGCTGGGGGCAGTGGGCGGCGCACTTTCCGCAGCGGACGCATCGGTCGGCGGAATAGCCCTTGTTGATGGCGCCCTGGTAGCTGTCCACAAAGTCCTTGGGGTCGCCGAAGACCCGGTACTCCGAGTAGATAGTGAACACCCCGGGGATATCCACCCCGCTGGGGCAGTCCATGCAGTAGCGGCAGCCGGTGCAGGGGATGTCGTTGACCTTGCGGATCTCCGATACCACCTGGGAGACGGCTTGTTGTTCCGCCTCGGTGAGGGGAGAGAAGCCGGAGAGGGTGCGCAGGTTGTCTTCCAGCTGGTCGGGGGCACTCATGCCGCTGAGCACCACCATAACATTGGGCAGGCTGGACACCCAGCGAACAGCCCAAGAGGCGATGGACCAGTCGGGGTGCAGCTGGGTAAAGGGCTGGGCGCGCACCGGGTCCAGGTTGGCAAGGTAGCCGCCGCGCACCGGCTCCATGACGATGCAGGGGATGCCGCGGCTTTCCAGCTCGTGGTACAGCTGGTCGGCGTGCTGGTTTTCCCAGTCCAGGTAGTTTAACTGCAGCTGAGCAAAGTCCCATTTGCGGTAGTCGAGGATCTGTCGCAGGATGGGCAGGGTGTCGTGGAAGGAGAAGCCCAGGTGGCGGATCTTACCCTGAGCCTTCATCTCCTCCAGGAAGGGGACGGCGCCCAGGCGCAGGGCCTTTTCCCAGTTGGTGCGGCTCATACTGTGCAGCAGGTAGAAGTCGATATAATCGACCCCCAGGGTTTCCAGCTGCTTGTAGAAGAAGGCCTTCATCTCCTCCTCGGTCTCCACCATCCACAGGCTCATTTTGTCGGCCACATAGTAGGAGGAGCGGGGATAGATGGAAAGGGCCTGGCGGAAGATGGGCTCGGACTCGCCCTTGTGGTAGGGGGCGGCGGTGTCAAAGTAGTTGACGCCGTTTTCGTAGGCGTGGCGGAGCATCGCTACGGCAGCGTCCCGGTCGGGGGTGCCGTCGGGGTTTTTGGGGAAGCGCATGCCGCCGAAGCCTAGGCGGGAGATGGTTTTGTCAAAGGCAGGGAAGGTACGTTGATCCATAAACGGGCCACTTCTTTCTGTATAGGATGGGGGCGGGGCCCCGTTGGCTCCATTATATCACACAACCGCCCCAAAGGGGAAAGCAAAGATAGAAAAAACCGATACCTCCCGAAACTTCATTTAAAAAAACGATAAGCCGGGCGATGGGCGGCAAAGGGGAAATGTGGTAGGATAAATATGACTATTTTTATTGAGAAAGGAAGGATGTCCCGTGAAGAAAAAAGCCGTGTGCGGGATGTGTCAGAATAAGTGTTTTGTGGAGGTGACGCTGGAGGACGGCCGGATCACCAAGGTGGAGCCCGACCGGGACAGCCCCCGGGGACGGGTCTGCGCCCGGGGACGGCTGAGCCCCGAGCTGGTCTACTCCCCCAACCGGGTGCTGCACCCCATGATCCGGGACGGTGAGAAGGGCGAAGGGAAGTTTCGCACCGTCAGCTGGGAGGAAGCGCTGGACTACATCGAACAGAAGGTCCGCGCCATTGTGGCGCAGTACGGGCCCCAGGCGCTGGCCTCCTACACCGGCGGCAGCCTGCTGGAAGAAAGCTACAACACCATCAAATCCCGGGCGGGCGGCTTCTTTGCCAATTTGGGTTCCCCCAATGATATGTCCGCCAGCTCCACCTGCAACTATTCTTCCAATGTGCTCACCCCGCTGACCACCTACGGCATCCCCAAAAACGGGCACATCCTGGCCGATACCGAAAACAGCGAGATCATCTTCATCTGGGGCAAAAACTCCAAGACCGACTCCGGCCCGCTAGACGACTACAAGGCGGTGCTGGCTGCCAAGGAGCGCGGCTGCCGGGTGGTGGTCATCGACCCGCGCAAAGAGGGCATGGGCGAGCTGGCCGACTGGTGGGTGCCGGTGATCCCCGGCTCGGACGGCGCTTTGGCCATGGCTATGCTCAAGCTTATTGTGGAAAGCGGCCGCTGGGACAAGGCGTTTGTAGAGCAATACACCGTGGGCTTTGACGAGCTGTGCCGGGAGCTGGAAGGACTCAGCCTCGTGGAGCTTTCCCGCTGCTGCGGCGTGCCGGTGGAGGACATCCGCCGCCTGACGGATTGGTTCTGCAGCACCACCCGCATCTCCCTCATCTCCTACACCGGCCTGGAATACCAGTACAGCGGCGTACAGAACAACCGCGCCATCCAGATCCTCTGGGCCATCACCGGCAAGGTGGACGCCGAGGGCGGCATCTATCTGGACGCCATCCACCAGCCCACCCGTCTGCGGGCGGTGCCGGAGAAGAAGGACTGGAACCTGGGCGCAGAAAAATACCCCCTGTTTTACGCCTTCACCAAAAGCAGCCAGTTTGTGGAGCTGCCCCGGGCGGTGCTGGAAGGCAAGCCCTACCCTATCCGGGCGCTGATGATCGGCGGCACCTCCCCCAGCATCACCTACCCCACCCGGGAGCTTTGGGCCCAGGTTTACCGGAAGCTGGACCTGTTCATCGTCACCGAGCGCTATTGGAGCAACGACTGCCTTTGGGCCGACGTGATCCTGCCGGTGACCACCCTGTGGGAAAACATCACCCTCTGCACTTACCCCGGCGGCGCGCGGCTGCGCCAGCGGGTCATCGAGCCTTTGGGCGAGGCAAAAAGCGACCTGGAAGTCAGCCAGGCCATCGCCCAGCGGCTGGGCTTCGGGGAAAAGTTCCCGAAAAACGACGAAGAGCTGTATAACATGCTCTTTGCCGGCAGGGAGGACCTGCTTCATCAGCTGCAGGAGCACCCGGAAGGCATCACCTTCCCCAAAAAGGAAAAGATCTACCGCAAGTACGAAAGCGGCCTGCTGCGCCAGGACGGCCTGCCCGGTTTCCCCACTCCGTCGGGCAAATTTGAGATTTCTTCCACCTACTTTGTCGAGTGCGGCTATTCCGGCGTGCCCCAGTACCACGACATCCGCGAGGTAGAAGGGCTGTGCGGAGCGGAAGGGGAGCTTCCCTTCACCATGACCACCGGCGCCCGCAGCGGGGTACGCTTTAGCTCCTTCGGGCCGGAATTTTCCGGCGTCACCGCCCTGGAGCCTCACCCTACCGTGGATATCGACCCGGAGGACGCCCGGGAATTGGGCATCGCCGAAGGCGACCTGGTAGCGGTGCACACCGCCTGCGGCTGTCTGCGCTTCCCGGCCCACCTGGCGCCCATGGCCCGGGGCTGCGTCCACGTCTGCGCCGGCGGCGGCAGCGCCTTCCAGCAGGAAGGCTGGCGCGACCGGGATGTCAACGACATCTGCACCATGCAGTTCCGTGACCCGGTCAGCGGCTTCATTACCTACAAATCCATGCCCTGCCGGCTGGAAAAATGCCCGCAGCAAGCGTAATCAAGCATAACATTACAAAAAATCGCCCCGCCTTCTCCGTTGGGAGAGGGCGGGGCGATTTTTATTTTTGAGGGTTTTCGATTAGAGGAAGGCCTTGAGGCTTTCTTCGATGCGGGCCAGCAGCTCCTGGGCCTTGCTGAGCTTCTCGCGCTCGGCGTTGACCACCTTTTCGGGAGCCTTCGCCACGAAGCCGGCGTTGTTCAGCTTGCCGCTGATGAAGGCGATGTCCTTCAGGCAGGCTTCTTTTTCCTTGGTCAGGCGGGCGATCTCCTTCTCGCGGTCCACCAGCTGGGCCAGCGGGATGAAGATGCGGGCGCTGTCGGTGATGACCTGGACGGAGGAATCGTCCTCGGGTTTCTCGCCGATGACCACGCGGTCGGCCCAAGCCAGACGCTCCAGGAAGGGAACACCCTGGGCGAAGATCTCCGGGAAGGAGGTCTCGATGTAGAGGGTCGCCTTCTTGGACGGGGGGACGTTCATCTCGGAGCGGCGGTTGCGCACGGCCTTGATGGCGTCCATGATCTTTTCAAACTGCTGCTCCTCGGCGGAGAAGTCCAGAGCCGGGTCGTATTCCGGCCACTGGGAGACCATGATGCTCTCGCCTTCGTGGGGCAGAGCCTGCCAGATCTCCTCGGTGATGAAGGGCATGAAGGGATGCAGCAGCTTGAGGGTGTTGCTCATGATGTACACCAGCACCTGACGGGCGGGAACTGCGGCTTCGCCGTCCTCCCACAGGCGGGATTTGGCAAGCTCCACATACCAGTCGCAGAAGATGTCCCAAATGAAGTCGTACAGCTTGGTGACAGCGATACCCAGCTCGAAGCGGTCCAGGTTCTCGGTGACTTCGCGGACCAGGTTGTTGTACTTGGTCAGGACCCATTTGTCCTCGACGGTCAGGGTGGCGGGGACTTCGGGCTTCACGTCGCCGTCCTTCAGGTTCATGAGGATGAAGCGGGAAGCGTTCCACAGCTTGTTGGCAAAGTTACGGGAAGCCAGTACCTTTTCATCGCTGAAGCGCATGTCGTTGCCGGGGGTGTTGCCGGAAGCCAGGGTGAAGCGCAGGGCGTCGGCGCCGTACTGGTCGATGATCTCCAGCGGGTCGATGCCGTTGCCCAGAGACTTGGACATCTTGCGGCCCTGGGCGTCGCGCACCAGGCCGTGGAAGAGTACAGTGTTGAAGGGGACCTTGCCGGTGTAAGCCAGACCGGAGAAGATCATACGGGCCACCCAGAAGAAGATGATGTCGTAGCCGGTGACCAGGGTGCTGGTGGGGTAGAAGTACTTGAGGTCCTCGGTCTCGTTGGGCCAGCCCAGGGTGGAGAAGGGCCAGAGAGCGGAGGAGAACCAGGTATCCAGGGTGTCCTCATCCTGATGGATGTGGGTGCTGCCGCACTTGGTGCAGGTGTGGACGTCCTCTTTGGAGACCATCACCTCGCCGCAGTCCTCGCAGTAGTAGGCGGGGATGCGGTGGCCCCACCACAGCTGACGGGAGATGCACCAGTCTTTGATGTTCTCCATCCAGTTGTAGTAAATCTTGTTCATGCGCTCGGGGATCAGCTTGATCTCGCCGTTTTTCACACAGTCCAGAGCCGGGCCGGAGAGAGGCGCCATCTTGACGAACCACTGTTTGGAGATCATGGGCTCCACGGTGGTGCCGCAGCGGTAGCAGGTGCCGACGTTGTGGGTGTGGTCCTCGATCTTGACCAGGTAACCCTGTTCTTCCAGGTCAGCTACGATGGCTTTGCGGGCAGCGTAGCGCTCCATACCGGCGTATTTGCCGCAGTCGGCGGTCATGGTAGCGTCGTCGTTCATGACCTTGATGATGGGCAGGTCGTGACGGCGGCCCACCTCGTAGTCGTTGGGGTCGTGGGCGGGGGTGATCTTTACCACGCCGGTACCGAACTCCATGTCTACGTACTCGTCGGCTACGACGGGGATCTCCCGGCCGACCAGCGGCAGAGTGACGGTCTTGCCAATGATGGACTGGTAGCGCTCGTCGTTGGGGTTAACTGCTACAGCGGTATCGCCCAGCATGGTCTCGGGACGGGTGGTAGCCAGCTGGACCCAGCCGCTGCCGTCGGTGAGGGGGTAGCGCAGGTGCCAGAAGTGGCCGGCCTGCTCCTCGTATTCTACCTCGGCGTCGGAGATAGAGGTCTTGCAGTGGGGGCACCAGTTGATGATGCGCTCGCCCTGATAGATGAAGCCCTGCTCATACAGCCGGACGAATACCTCTTTGACCGCCTCGGAGCAGCCGTCGTCCAGGGTGAAGCGTTCGCGGTCCCAGTCGCAGGAGGAGCCCAGCTTCTTGAGCTGCTCCACAATGCGGCCGCCGTACTGGCGCTTCCAGGCCCAGGCGCGCTCCAGGAAGCCGTCGCGGCCCAGGTCGGCCTTGGTCAGGCCCTCTTCCTTCATGGCGTTGACGATCTTGGCCTCGGTGGCGATGGAGGCGTGGTCGGTGCCGGGTACCCACAGGGCAGCGTAGCCCTGCATCCGGCGGTAGCGGATGAGGATATCCTGCAGGGTCTCGTCCAGGGCGTGGCCCATGTGCAGCTGGCCGGTGATGTTCGGTGGGGGGATAACGATGGTGTAGGGTTTCTTCTTCGGGTCGGGCTCCGCATGGAAGTAGCCGCCGTCCAGCCAGAACTGGTACAGCCGGTCCTCTACCTGGGAGGGGTCGTAGGTTTTGGGGAGTTCTCTGCTCATTGTGGTCGTTCCTTTCTGTCGCAGTCGGATATACACAGAATACAGCAAGCTGGGACGGAAAAACAAAAAAGCCCTGCCCTTTTGCTTTCCGCCGAAAACAAAAGGACAGGACGAGTCCTGCGGTACCACCTTTATTGACAGCGCAAACCGCGCTGCCCGCTCATTGCGGCCGATAACGAGGCCAGCCGTCGCCGGTTACGCAGGCGGGGACCGCCCTTCTCCGGCGCGCTCCAAGGGGACAGGCCTGCCGCTTCCTGCCGGCGTTTCAGCTGGGGGCCGGCTCTCTGGGAGGAAGGTGTGGTCAGGTTTTGACCTTGTCGACGCTTTGGGTTATTCTGTTACCTTATAAATTTAGCATGACGGCAGGGGATTGTCAACCGGCAAAGGCGCATGAAGTCAGGGAATTTTCCCCAGCTTCTACCTTCCGTCCCGTGGATGTGTTATAATAAAAAAGACAGCCTGCCGCCGGGCGGGCTTTGCTGAAAGGAGGAGCGCAGCTATGCCGCAACATCATATGGTACCTAGAATCAACACCCTTTCCAAAAACGAACAGCTTTGGCAGCGGCTTTTGTGGCTGCTGCTGGCGCTTTTGTTTGTGGCCGCCGTCGTCTGCGCCCGCATCCCGCGCCTCAACCCCATGGTGCGCTACGGACAGGTGGACGTGGTGGAGATCATCACCTCCAAGGGGGAGGAATACCGCATCAACGACCCGCTCATGGTGGCGGAAGCGCTGGTGGCCAACGAAAAGCTGCAGGCCGGACACACCCAGGGCGACGAGGAGCCTATGGGGGTGACGGTGATCATCTACGACGAAAACGAGCTCCCCCACGAATACCACTACCCCGAAGTGACCTGCTTTGACGAGCTGTTCTGGCGGGCGCTGTACTAAGGGTGGTCGGAAAAGCCGAAATTTCGTCTTTTTCTACAAGCAACGCCAGCTGCTGCGTGAAAAATACTCGGAATCCAGCAAGGATTCCTGCGTTTTTTGCCTGGCATCTGTCTGCTGCTTGCGAAAAATCCGTTCATTTCTTGGTTTTCCGATACACCCTAGCCGGAGCAAAATTTGCCCGGCGTTTGGCAGGAAAGGGAGAAAAATTCATAAATTCCCGCTATGCTGAAAAGGAAGATCCACCAAGGAGGAAAAAGAATGAGTTGGGAATGGCAGATCACCCTCATAGGGCTGGCCATCGGGCTGCTGCTGGGAGGCGGCGTGCTGTGGCTTTCCACCCGCACCCTGGGCGGGGAGATGTTTGAGGACTGGGGCAGCGGCCCCAAGGAGCGGCGGATGGCGCTGGTGCGCTCCAAACGCCGCCGCCGGGGCTGGAACCTGGCGCCGGTATACCTGGTGGAATTTGAAGACGAAAGTGGCCGGCTGACCACCTGCCGCGTGATGATCGATACCTTCCAGAAGGCCGAGCCCGGCCTGGAAGGGATGCTGGTGACCCGAGGGAAGCGGTTCGTTTCCTTTGGAGAAGATGAGGACGAGGAGGACTAGACCATGAGCGACAAACACCAAGTGCAGACCCGCCTGGTGCGGCTGCTGGAACAAAAGGGCTGGCACATCGCCACAGCCGAAAGCCTGACCGGCGGGCTGGTGTCCCGCTGCATCACCGATGTGAGCGGGGCGTCGCGGGTGTTTGAGTGCGGCGTCTGCAGCTACTCCGACCGCATCAAGCAGCAGGTGCTGGGGGTCTCGCCTCTGACCCTGGCTCAGTGGGGGGCCATCTCCGCCCAGACCGCCCGGGAGATGGCGGCGGGGGTGCAGCGCCTTTCCGGCGCGCAGATCGCCCTTTCCACCACCGGAAACGCTGGGCCGGACGCCTCGGAGAATAAACCTGTGGGCCTGGTGTACCTGGGCCTGGCCGGCCCGGGCGGCTGCCAGAGCCGCAAGCTTCAGCTGACCGGCGACCGGGAGAGCATCCGGACCCAGGCGGCGCAGCTGGCCTTGGAATTTGCCCTGGAGGTGCTGGAAGCGGATGAAAACTGACCCCAAGAAGTCTTATTCCCTTCTGCGGCTGGGGGCCATCGTCTTTTTCCTGGCTATGGCGGTGTATTTTGGCAACGACGTCTGGAACTACTACCAGGAACGCTGGGAGGCCCAGCGCAACCAGCAGTCCCTGGAGGAACTGTACCAGCAAGGGGAGTCCACGGTGCCCGGACAGTCCGGCGCTTCCGGTGAGGTAGTGCCTGGAGAGTCCAAGGAGCCGTCGGTGCTGCCGCGCTATTCCCAGCTGGTGGAGCTGAACCCCGACCTGGTGGGCTGGATCAACATCGCCCAAGGGGGCCTGTCCACCGCGGTGGTCCAGCGGGACAATGAGTACTATCTGGACCACGACTTTTACCAGAAGCAGAACCGCCACGGGCAGATTTTCTTAGATGAACGCAACGACCCGGCGCTCACCGACGACGTAACGGTGCTTTACGGCCACAACCTGCCCAGCGACAAGGCCATGTTCAACATCCTGGAAAACTACCGCAAGGCCGACTACCTGGCCCAAAACCCCACCTTCCGGTACGACACCCTGTACCAGGAGGGGGAATACGCCATCTTTGCGGTGTTCCTGGCCTCCACCCGCCCGGAACACGGCGAGATCTTCGATTACATCAACCACCTGAATTTCTCCACCGACCAGGAAAAGGAGGCGTTCTTCCAGGAGATCCTGGACCGCTCCCTGCTGGATACCGGCGTGGAGGTGAGCGCCCAGGACCAGGTCATGCTGCTGTCCACCTGCGCTTATGAGTTCAGCGACGCGCGGCTGGTGGTGGCTGGCCGCCGGCTGCGCCCCGGGGAGAAGGCCGAGGACTTTGGCAAGAATGTCCAGAAGGCCGAGGACCCGCTGATGCCGGAGATCTGGGAGAAGATGTACGGCTCGGGGAAATAAAATCCAGAATTAGAAAGAAGAAGGAAGGCACGGCGCCTTCCTTCTTTTTTGCGCTTTTTTGCATAACAGCGCAGTCTTGCGAGATGAACAGCTTGGTGGAAAGAAGTTTGGGGAAGATTCGCATGGATTTTTGCCGCCCGCTTTGGTACGCTAATATAATAGGACAAAAAACAATGGGGGAATGGCTGTGGAACGTGTGAACCGAAAGAAAGAACTGCTCCGCCTGGGGATGATTTTGCTGGGCAACGGCATTGTGGCCTTTGGGGTGACGGCGTTTATCGCGCCCAATGGGCTCATCACCGGCGGCACCACCGGTTTGGGACTGTTTGGCTACTACCAGCTGGGGCTGCCCATCTCCTGGACGGTCAGCGCCTGCAACCTGGTACTGTTCTGTCTGGGGGCCTGGTTCATGGGAAAGCGCTTTGCAGCCAATACCCTGCTCAGCAGCATCGTTTACCCGCTGGAACTGGAATTTTTCCAGCGCTTCCCGGTGCTGAGCGGCCTCACCGACGACATGATGCTGGTGACGCTGTACAGCGGTGTCTGCGTCGGGGTGGGGGTAGGACTGGTGCTGCGCACCGGGGCTTCCACCGGCGGTATGGACATCCCGCCGCTCATCTTCCACAAAAAATTCGGTCTGCCGGTCTCGGTGGGGATGTACGCCTGCGACACTACCATCCTGTTGCTTCAGGCCTTTTCTTCGGATAGCGAGCAGATCCTCTACGGCCTGGTGGTGGTGCTTATCAGCTCCCTGGTCATCAACCGGGTGCTGGTTATCGGCAAGGGCCGCACCCGGGTGGAGATCATCAGCCAGAAAAGCGAGGAGCTCAACCGCATGATCCAGGAGACCCTGGACCGGGGCTCCACCCTCATTGAGTCGGAGACCGGCCACCTGCACCGCAAGCAGAAAATCGTCATGACGGTGCTCAGCCACCGGGACCTGCCCCGCCTGACCCAGATGGTCCAGGAGATCGACCGGGAGGCATTCATGGTGGTCAGCCAGGTCAACGAGGTCCACGGCAGGGGCTTTACCTTTGACCGGTACACCCAGCTTTAACCTGTGAAAAACCCCCGCCTTTCCCAGAGAGGAAGGGCGGGGGTTTTTGCTGCTTTTGGGTGATTTAGAGGGAAAGGTCCTGCACCAGCACCACGGCGCTTTCCCGGTCCAGGACCTCGCTGCCGTAGCTGCCGCAGAGCAGATGGGCCTGCGGGTCGGTGAAGATGGCCGGCAGGGGAAGGGGCAGGGCGTGGTCGCTGCGGTTGACGGCGCAGAGCAGGTACTTCTCCTCGCTGGAGCGCAGGAAGACGCACAGCTCCGGGGTCACTGCCACCGGGGAGAAGGCGGCGTCGGTCAGGAAGCCCAAAGACAGCCGCAGCTGGCCCAACTGCGCGAACCATTCCACCAGCTCCTTGTCCTGGTGCTCCCAGGGGTAGCAG
Source organism: Oscillospiraceae bacterium (assembly GCA_019423755.1). Classification (GTDB taxonomy): domain Bacteria; phylum Bacillota; class Clostridia; order Oscillospirales; family Ruminococcaceae; genus Negativibacillus. The sequence goes on along the minus strand of JAHZAU010000008.1, from coordinate 22,537 downwards.
AAGCGGTTGAAGGGGTCGCGGTAGCCGGAAAGGCCGGCCTCATCGCCATAGTAGAGGCAGGGCACGCCGGGCAGGAAATACTGCAGCGCCGAAGCCAGCTTCAGAAGCACCCGGCCCCGCTGGTACTGTTCTAAGGGAAGGAAGTGGTGCGCCGCCTGCCAGGGGCGGTCCTTGCCGTCCATGGATTCGCCCACCAGGTAGGTGATGGCCCGGGGGACGTCGTGGGTGGAAAGGGAGTTAAGGGCGCAGTTCATGGCGCAGGGCGGGTAGTTTTCGTACAGGCCGCCCACTGTGGCCAGGAATTCCCGGGCGCTGCCCCAGCGGATGTAATGGAGCACCGCGTTGCGGAAGGGGTAGTTCATAACGCTGTCCAGCTGGCGGCCCAGCAGGTAGCGGCGGCGCTGGCCGTAGGCGCATTTGTTGGAAGCGTCCTCCCACACCTCGCCGATAATGATGTTGTCCGGATCGAGGGCCTTGACGGTCAGGCGCAGCCGGTCCAAAAAGCCGTCGGGCAGCTCGTCGGCCACGTCCAGCCGGAAGCCGGAAGCGCCCAGGTCCAGCCACTTTTTCACCACGCAGTCGCTGACCTGGCGGGTCACCGGGTCCACCCGGCCGCAGATGAAGTCCAGGTAGTCGGCGTTGAGCTCGTTGACGTTGGGCAGGGTGACAAAGCCCCACCAGCAGTTGTATTTTTCCGGGTACCGCTCAAACTGGAACCAGCTGCGGTAAGGGCTTTCGGGGTCGCGGTAGGCGCCGGTATGCTGGCCGTAGCGGCCCTCGCGGTTAAAGTAGATGCTGTCGCTGCCGGTGTGGCTGAAGACGCCGTCTAGGATGATGCGGATGCCGCGCTGGCGGGCAGCGGCGCAGAGGGAGGCAAAATCCTCCTCGTTCCCTAAGAGCGGGTCGATGCGGCGGTAGTCGGCGGTATTGTAGCGGTGGTTGGAGTGGGCCTCGAAGATGGGGTTCAGGTAGATGGCGGTGACGCCCAGGCTGCTCAGGTAGTCGAGCTTCGACTCGATGCCCCGCAGGTCGCCGCCAAAGTAGTCGGAGTTGGTGATCTCGCCGGCGGCGTTGGGCAGGTAGACCGGCATGCCGCCCCAGTCGGAGCGCAGGGTGCGCCCGTAGGGGATATCCTCCTTGGGCTGGCCGGAGGCGCAGAAGCGGTCGGGGAAGATCTGATAGACGATGCCCTTGCCGAAGGTGGAAGGGGTGGGCATGTGGGCGTCGTAGACGGTCAGCTGCCACTGGCCGCTGCCGCCGATGACCCCGAAGCCTCCCTCGTCCGGGCGGATCTCCAGCATGGTTTGAGGCGGGTCGGCGGTGACCACGGCAAAGTGGTAGAACCACAGCCGGGGCTCCGGCGGGGTGAAGATCACCTGATACAGATTGAAGGAAGGCTCCGCGCGCAGGAAGTCCATCTCCAGGGGCTGCTCAGGCTGGTCGTCGGCGCAGAGCACCAGCGCTGCCCGGGTGACGATCCAGTCTTTGGGCAGGCGGAGGCGAAAGCGCACCGGCGTCTGGTGCGCCACGGCGCCGAAGGGCCGTTTGTATTCTGGGAGCCTGCTGTCAAACAGGCAGAGCGTGGTTTCCATGGTGGAGGACTTCCCCTTTCAAAAAGCAGATAGACCGGGCGCGATCCGCCCGAAAAAAGAGGGGCCGCTGCCCTTCCGGACAGAAGGAGCGGCGGTCCCTTGCAGGACTTGGATGATTACAGGCCCCAGATGTTGTTGGCGTACTCCTGGACGGCACGGTCGGCGCAGAAGTAGCCGGAAGCAGCGATGTTGTTGAGGGACATGCGCTGCCAGGTGGTCTGGTCGTTCTGATAGGTGGCATGGGCACGGCGGCGGGTCTCGTCGTAGGAGACGAAGTCACGCAGCACCATGTAGGGGTCCTTGTGCTTGAGGGAATCGGACAGCTGCGGGAATTGGTCGCCGGCGATGCCGCCGCGGGTGAGCATATCGATGGCGTCGCGCAGGACGGGGTTGGAGGCGTAAAGCTCGGTGGGGTAGTAGCCGCTGGCCTTCACCTGGTTGACCTCGGGGGTGCGCATACCGAAGACGAAGATGTTCTCCGGGCCCACCGACTCGCCGATCTCGATGTTGGCGCCGTCCCAGGTACCGATGGTCACCGCGCCGTTGAGCATCAGCTTCATGTTGCCGGTGCCGGAAGCTTCGGTGCCGGCCAGGGAGATCTGCTCGGAGATCTCGCTTGCGGGCATGAGCAGCTCGGAGAGGGTAACGCGGTAGTCCTCCAGATAGACGATCTTCAGCAGGTCGCGGGTCTGGGGGTCGTTTTCCAGCATCTCGCCCAGGGAGCAGATGAACTTGATGATCTGCTTGGCCAGGTAGTAGCCCGGCGCGGCCTTGGCGCCGAAGATGAAGGTGGTGGGCTGGATGTTGGCGTGGGGATTGGTTTTGATCTCGTTGTACATGGTCAGGATCTGCAGGGCGTTGAGGTGCTGGCGCTTATACTCGTGCAGACGTTTGACCTGGACGTCGAAGAGGGAGTTGGGGTCGATGACCTGGCCGGTGTGGTCCTTGATGTAGCGGGCGAAGTCCTTTTTGTTTTCCAGCTTGATCTTGGCCAGCTGTTCCAGGACGGAGGGGTCGTTTTCGTAGCGCTTGAGCTGCTGCAGCTGAGACATATCGTGCAGGAAGCCGTCGCCGATCAGGTCGGTGATGCAGCGGGTCAGGCGGGGGTTGGACTGATAGAGCCAGCGGCGGGAAGCGATGCCGTTGGTGACGTTGGTGAACTTATGAGGTTCCACCTGGTAGAAGTCGTGGAACAGGTCGTCCTTGAGGATCTGGCTGTGCAGGTTGGAAACGCCGTTGACGCTGTGGGAGCCCACGATGGACAGGTTTGCCATGTGGACCTGGTGGTTGTAGATGATGGACATGCGGTTGATAACGCTGCCGTCCAGGTTGTAGAAGTCGTGGAGTTTGCCGCAGAAGCGGTTGTTGATCTCCACGATGATCTGGTAGATACGGGGCAGCAGGGTGCGCATCAGGTCCTCGTTCCAGCGTTCCAGCGCCTCGCTCATAACGGTGTGGTTGGTGTAGGCGAAGGTGCGGGTGACGATCTCCCAAGCCTTTTCCCAGGAGTAGCCGCACTCATCCAGCAGGATGCGCATGAGCTCGGGGATAGCCAGGGCCGGGTGGGTGTCGTTGATGTGGATGGCGTTCTTCTCGGAGAAGTTGTCCAGGGTGCCGTAGGTCTCCATATGGCGGCGGACGATGTCCGAGATGGAAGCGGCCACCAGGAAGTACTGCTGGCGCAGGCGCAGGTTCTTGCCGGCCGGGTGGTTATCGTTGGGGTAGAGCACCTTGGAGATGGCTTCCGCTACCGAGCTTTGGCCCATGGCGGAGACGTAGTCGCCGCGGTTGAAGGACTCCATATCAAAGCCGGGGCTCTTGGCGCTCCAAACGCGCAGCACGCTGATGCCCTTGCTGTCAAAGCCGGAGATCATCAGGTCGTAGGGCACCGCCTTGACCACCGAGTAGTCCTTGTGCAGGATGTGGTGGTAGCCGTAGTCCCAGAACTCCTCGATGGTGCCGCCGAAGTTGACGTTGACGGTGTGCTCCGGGCGGGGCACCAGCCAGATGTCGCCGCCGGGCAGCCAGGCGTCCGGAAGCTCGGTCTGCCAGCCGTCCACGATCTTCTGCTTGAAGATACCGTATTCGTAAAGGATGGAATAACCCATAGCGGGGTAGTCGCAGGTGGCCAGCGCGTCCATGAAGCAGGCCGCCAAACGGCCCAGACCGCCGTTGCCCAGGCCGGCGTCCGGCTCCTGCTCAAACAGCGCCTCCATGTTGACGCCGAAGCTGTCCAGTGCCTGGCGGAACAGACCGTCCATCTTCATGTTGTAGATGTTGTTTTTCAGCGAACGGCCCAGCAGGAACTCCATGCACAGATAGTAGGCGTTTTTGCGGCCGCGGGACTTGCAGTCCGACATAAAGTGCCGGCGCTTGTCACGCAGCAGGTTGCGGGTGACCAGGGCGCAGGCTTTATAGAAAATCTCGTCCGAAGCGGTGTCTACGGTGTAGCCCATGGCTTCCACCTGTTCCTGAAGCAGGACCTTCAGCTGTTCCACCGTCAGGTTCGGTTCCGTTTTTTGCATTCTCAATCAACCACCTTTTCGATTTCGCTAGAAATTAGGAAGCGGGCGAGCCAGATTTGCACGCTTCTTCCTAAAAAAGAGCAGGAAACAATACAAATTATACCCCTTTTGCAGCATGGGCGCAAGTTTTCTGCCTCCATGCTTCGGATTCTTGGAACTTTGTACAGTTTTTATCAGAGAAAATCAACACCCTCCCGGAAACTGGGAAATCCCGGCGGAGCCAAACGGCAAATATTTTCCCATTCTTGGCGGGATTCTCTTTACTTTGACGCGGCCTATCCCTTATAATGAGGACAAGCTATCCCCCGCGCCCCTCCGGCAGCGGGACCCACCAAAAGAAAGGATGCTGATTGGATGGATAATACGCCAAACAAGGTCCGGCTGGAACTGTGCGGCTCACGATATGTCATCTCCACCCGGGAGGACCCGCAGTACGTCAAGCGCCTGACCGCCGAGCTGGAAACAAAGGTACAGGAGATCCTTTCCGGCAGCAAATCTGCCACCATCAACGACGCCTATTTCCTCACCCTGCTGGATTACGCCGATAACCTGCACAAAAGCCAGGACGGCGCCGAGCACCTGCGCGGCCAGCTGGGCGAGTACCTGGAGGACGCCAACCGCGCCCGCGAGGAGGCCAACCAGGCCCACCAGGAGACCGATAAACTGCGCCGGGATGTGCTCATCCTGCGCCAGAATGTAGAAAGCAGCCGCCTGAGCAAGGCGGAGGCCGTCCAGACCCGCAAGCTGGCCGAGGAGGCCGCCGTGCGCGCCCAGGAGGAGACCGCCCGTTTAAAGGACCAGCTGCAGCAGGCCCAGGCGGCCCAGACCCAGGCGGAGGAACAAAGCCGTCGCCTGATGGAAGAAAACCGCAGCCTGGGCGAAAACAGCGCCCAGTTGGAGCAGCGGCTCACCCAGCTGGAACAGGACCGCAGCCAGGGCGAGGAAGCGCAAAAAGCCCTGGAAGACGCCCGCCAGAAGGCCCAGGAGCTGTCGGAGCAGAACCGGCAGCTGGAAGCCACGGTCAGCCAGCTGCGCCAGCAGATGGAGTACCAGACCCGCAAGCTCAGCGAGGCCGCCCAGCTGCAGGAGGACCTGCGCCGGATGCGGGCCTACCAGAGCCAGCTGGAAGAGCGCAACCGCCAGACCGGCGCGGCCAACACCCAGCTGCGGGAACAGCTGGACACCCTGCGCCGCCAGCAGGAAGAAGGCGGAGCCGACCGGGAACAGGTGCGCCAGCTTCTGCTGGAAAAAGCACGCCGGGAGGAGCAGATCCGCCAGATGCAGTCTCAGCAGGAGCAGGAGCGCCAGGAAAAGGAGCGCCTTGCCGAGCATAATCGCTGCCTGGAACAGCAGGTCCGCCAGCTGAACCAGGAGATGGAAGAGCTGGACGAAGCGGAGGAGCCGCTGCCGGAAAGCGAACTGGTGCAGCAGCTGCGCCGGGAGATCGAGTACCTGCGGCGCAACCTGGGCCGCGGCGAGTGGCGCACCGCCCTGGACGCCCCGGGCTACGCCACCATGGACGGGGCCCTCTTCCAGTTTGACGAGGAGGACGAGGCCTACTGGGACGAGCTGGACGAGGAAGAAGCCCAGCGCCATAAGGCCCTTCAGGCCCACGAGCATCGCCATTAAACGAAACCGAACAGAACAAACCGGGGCCGCAGCATCTGCGGCCCTGATTCTTGGGCCGGAAATTTCGGCCCGGCTATACAGAAAGGAGAAGCTGCCCCATTATGGCAAACGTCCCCATTGAGGTATTGGCCCCCGCCGGCGGGCCGGAGAGCCTGACCGCCGCCGTCCACAGCGGCGCCGATGCGGTGTATTTCGGATACGGACAATTTAACGCCCGGCGCAACGCCCAGAACTTCGACCAGGAGGCCTTCGCCCAGGCGGCACGCTTCTGCCGCGCCCGGGGGGTCAAGATGTATCTGACCATGAACACCCTGGTCTACGATAAAGAACGCTCCGCCCTGCTGGATACCTTGGAACTGGCCTGCCAAAACGGCATCGACGCCCTCATCGTCCAGGACCTGGGGGTAGCGGACCTGGTGCGCCGCGCTGCGCCCCAGATGCCCCTGCACGCCTCCACCCAGATGACGGTGCACAACGTGTCCGGCGCCCGGGAGCTGTGGGAGATGGGCTTTTCCCGGGTGGTGCTGGCCCGGGAGATGAGCCGGGAGGAGATCGCCGCCGTGGTGCAGCAGGTGCCGGTGGAGACCGAGGTCTTTGTCCACGGGGCGCTGTGTATGTGCGTCTCCGGCCAGTGCTACATGAGCTCGGTCATCGGCGAGCGCAGCGGCAACCGCGGCCTGTGCGCCCAGCCCTGCCGCCTGCCCTTTACCAGCGGCCGGGGGGACAGCGGCTACGCCCTTTCCCTCAAGGACCTTTCCTTGGTGCAGCGGGTGGAGGAACTGAAAAAACTGGGGGTCACCTCCTTTAAGATCGAAGGCCGGATGAAGCGCCCCGAGTACGTTTCGGCGGCGGTGACCGCCTTCCGCCAGGCCCTGGCCGGCCAAAAGCCCGACCTGCGCAGCCTGGAAGCGGTGTTCTCCCGCAGCGGCTTCACCCAGGGGTACTTTGACGCCCGCCTGGGCCAGCAGATGTTCGGCATCCGCCAAAAGGAGGACGTCACCGCCGGACAGAAGGTCCTGCGGGAGCTGGAAGCCCTGGGCGCGAAGGAATATCCCCGGGTGCCGCTGGTGTTCGACTTTACCATGAAGGCCGGGGAGCCGGTCTGCCTGCAGGTAAGCGACGGCGACGGCAACACCGTGCAGGTCACGGGCGCCGAGCCCCAGCCGGCCCAAAACCGCCCCACCGACGAGGAACTGGTGCGCCGCAGCCTGGAAAAGACCGGCGGCACCTTCTACCGGGCGGCGGACTGCCGCTGCCAGCTGGAGGAGGGCCTTGCCTTCCCGGTGTCCCAGATCAACGCCCTTCGCCGGGAGGCCCTGGAACAGCTGACCGCCCGGCGGGAGGCGGAGCGCCCGGTGCCCTTTGCCCGGGTGGAGCCCCAGCCGGCCCGCCGCCGCTGCGACGGACCTCCGGCCCTGCGGGCCCAGGTACGCCGTTGGGAGCAGATCACCCCGGCACTGGCCCAGCGCTGCGAGCTGATCGCCGTGCCGCTGGATGAGCTGCTGCACCAGGAGCAGCTGCCGGACTTTGCCCACAAGCTGGCGGCCTCTCTGCCTCGGGTCACCTTTGGGGATGACGCGGACCAGCTTCGCCCCAAACTGGAAGAGCTGCGCCGCCGGGGCATCACCCATCTGACCACCCCCAATATCGGCTCGGTGCGGCTGGGTCGGGAGCTGGGCTTCACCCTCCACGGGGAGTTCGGCCTTAACCTGACCAACACCGACGCGGCCTTCGCCTGGAAGGAGCGGGGCCTTGCCGACGCGGTGGTGTCCTTCGAGCTTTCTCTGGCGCGGGCCAGAGGGCTGGGCGGACCGCTGCCGCTGGGGGTCTTTGCCTACGGCAACCAGCCGCTGATGATCACCCGAAACTGTCCCATCCGCATCAAGGGCTGCGGCTCCTGCCGCCAGCAGGGGACCCTCACCGACCGCAAAAAGCAGGTGTTCCCGGTGCGCTGCACCCAGCGGCAGTATTCCGAGGTGTTTAACGCCCATCCGCTGTATCTGGCCGACCGGTGGGAGGACTTTTCCGATTTCGCCTTCGCCCTGCTCTATTTCACCGGGGAAAGCCCCAAGCAGGTGGATCAGGTGCTGTATCAGTACGAGACTGGCCACGAGCCCCGGCAGGATATCACCCGTGGGCTGTATTATAGAAATGTAAAATAACTACTAGTATTATATCATTTGGATAAAGGAGAAGCTTATGTCCGTTTTGAAGATCCAACTGCTGCGCCCCCAGGCCCAGGCGCCCTGCCGCCAGACCCCGGGCAGCGCCGGTTACGACATCCACGCCTGTTTGGAGGAGGCGGTGACCATCGCCCCGGGCGAGAGCCGGGCTATCCCTTCGGGCTTTGCCATACAGCTGGAAAACGCCGGGCTGGTGGGGCTGATCTTTGCCCGCAGCTCGCTTGGCACCCGGCACGGGGTGGTGCCCGCCAACTGCGTAGGGGTTATCGACTCCGACTACCGGGGCGAGGTGCAGGTCTGCCTGCGCAACCAGAGCCAGCAGCCCTTTGTGGTGCAGCCGGGGGACCGCATCGCCCAGCTGGTGATCCTGCCGGTAGAGATCCCGCAGGTGCAGCTGTGCGAAAGCTTGGACGAAAGCCAGCGCGGCGAGGGGGGCTTTGGCTCCACCGGCCGCCGTTAAAGGAGGAAGAAGGATGGAACAGCGTTATATTTTGGCGTCCCAGTCGCCCCGGCGGCAGGAATTGCTGCGGGTGGTACTGCCGGAGTTTGAGGTGAAGCCCTGCCACGCGCCGGAGGAGGTGCCCGAGGGCCTGGCTCCCTGCCAGGTGGTGGAGCATCTGGCGCGGCAGAAGGCCGGCTACATCGCCGCCGAAAACCCGGGGGCGGTGGTCATCGGTTCGGATACGGTGGTGTCCATCGACGGGCAGATTTTGGGCAAGCCCCGGGACAAGGCCGACTGTCTGCGGATGCTGGACCTGCTTTCCGGCCGCAGCCACACCGTTTACACCGGGGTGGCCTTTGCCAAGGACGGAGTATGCCACAGCTTCTGGGAGGCCACCGAGGTGGAATTTTACCCCCTGAGCGACCAGGAAAAGCAGTGGTACGCCGGGCTGGAAGAGCCCTACGACAAGGCCGGGAGCTACGGCATCCAGGGGCAGGGGAGCCTGCTGGTGCGGGGCATCCGCGGGGACTACTTTAACGTCATGGGCCTGCCGGTGGCCCGCCTTTGGCGGGAGCTGCGGGATTGGCTCGGGCAGATTCAATAGGAAAAATGGCGCTGGAGAGGAAATCTCCGGCGCTTTTTCTATGAAAAACGCACAGATGCAAAGGAAGGATATCCGCCCCCTTCTGGTAATATGGGTGAAAATCCGGCGGTGCAGAAAAATTCAAAAAATCTTGTTGAGATTGGGAATCGTTCGGGTTATAATATATAAGATAACCGCATTGTTGCAAGGTTTTCGCCGCGGCGTCGCCCGCGGGATTTGGGATAGATCGACACGATTTGCGCCCGGTGTTTGGGCGCCCTGTCTGGTAGGAGGATACGGAATGTTTGGTTTTGGTAAAGATATCGGCATCGACCTGGGTACCGCCAATACCCTGGTGTTTATGAAGGGCAAGGGCATCATCATGCGCGAGCCTTCGGTGGTTGCAGTGGATACCCGCAACTACACCGTAAAATATGTGGGCCAGGAGGCCAAGGACGTCATCGGCCGTACCCCCGGCTCCATTGTGGCGGTCCGCCCGCTGAAGGACGGCGTCATCGCCGACTTCGACATCACCGCCAGCATGCTGCAGATCTTCATCAAAAAGGCCTGCAACAGCTCCATCTTCGCCCGTCCGCGGGTGGTCATCTGCATCCCCTCCGGCGTTACCGCAGTCGAGCGCCGCGCCGTTAAGGAAGCTTCTCTGAAAGCCGGCGCCCGTCACGTGGCCATCATCGAGGAGCCTATGGCGGCTGCCATCGGCGCAGACCTGCCGGTTGCTGAGGCTACCGGCAGCATGGTCGTCGACATCGGCGGCGGTACCAGCGAGGTAGCCGTTATCTCCCTGGGCGGCATCGTCGCTTCCCGCTCGGTGCGCGTCGGCGGCGATGAGTTCGACTCCGACATCATCCAGTACATCAAGAAGAAATACAACCTGCTCATCGGTGACCGCACCGCTGAGAACATCAAGATCCAGATCGGTTCCGCTTACCCCTACGAGGACGAGCAGCCCATGGAGATCAAGGGCCGCAACCTGGTGGACGGCCTGCCGAAAAACATGATGCTCTACCCCGAGGAGGTCCGCGAGGCGCTGGCCGATTCCGTTATGTCGGTTCTGGACGCCATCCGTACCACCCTGGAGCGCACTCCTCCGGAGCTGTCTGCCGACATCATCGACCACGGCATCACCCTCACCGGCGGCGGCGCCCTGCTGCGCGGTCTGGACCAGCTGATTTCCAAAGAGACCGGTATGCCCGTCCAGGTGGCAGAAAACCCGCTGGACTGCGTGGCAGCCGGTACCGGCAAGCTGCTGGAAAACCTCAACACCATGAAAGAGCTGCTGTCGGACGACGACTCCCGCTATTAATCGCTGACATCAAGAAGAGACCCGCCGCCCGGTGAGGCGGCAGAGAAACGGCCGGTTGTCGGAGCCCTGCACAAGAAGCGGGGCGCCGGCAGCCGAATGTTGTTTTTAGGGAACGGGAACGCCGGGCGAAGCCGCTGCGGCGGGGACCAAACGAGAAAAGGAGGCAAACGGGTGAAGGAATTTTTCACAAGCCGGATCTTTAAGCTGTTTGTCTGTCTGTTTATTGTACTTTTTGCCTTTATGCTGCGGGCGACCATGACCGAGGGCTTTTCCAACGTGGTCAACGGGGTGGTGGGCACCATCACCACGCCCTTCCAGAAGGCGGCTTCCAGCCTGACCGGCTCGGTGAGCCAGGCGCTGGGCAACGTGCTGCGCGCCGACGAGCTGGCCGAGGAAAACGAGCGCCTGCGGGAGGAAAACCGCCAGCTCATCCAGCAGATGGCGGATTATGAGACCTATAAAAACGAAAACGAGACCCTTCGCCGGGACCTGGGCATCAAAGAAGCCAACCCCGAGCTGGAGCTGACCAAGGCTTCGGTCATCGGGCGGGACCCGGTGGGGCGGTTTTATTCCTTCTCCATCGATAAAGGCAGCCTGGACGGCGTGGCGGTCCGGGACCCGGTGATCACCGCCGACGGACTGGTGGGCATCGTTTCGGAGGTGGGGCCGGTCTTCTCTAAGGTGACCACCATCCTGGACGTGGGGCTGAACGTCGCCTGCCGCGACGTGCGCACCCAGGACGTGGCCATCCTTTCGGGGGACATCGCCCTGGCCGAAAAGGGACAGTGCAAGGTGAGCCTGCTGCCCCGGGAAAGCGGCGCCGCCAAAGGGGATATTATCGAAACCACCAGCACCTCGGGTCTTTTCCCGGAGGGGCTGATCTTGGGACGCATCACCGAGGTGGGCTATGAGTCCGACGGGATGTCCCTTTACGCGGTGGTACAGCCCACCAACGACATCAAGAACATCAAGGACGTGATGGTCATCACCGGCTTCCGCGGCCAGGGCTCCAGCCTGCAGAGCTTCCAGGACGCAGCCCAGGACCAGGTGGCCCAGGAGCAGAAGGACCAGCAGGAAGAGCAGGAAGAGACCGAGGAGCAGGCGGAGTAATCCCCCTGCGGCGAGAAAGGACGGCCGATGAACAAGCGTACCCGCCTTTTGGCGGAAAAATACACCCTATTCGGGCTGATGATGCTGGGGCTTTTCCTGGTGCAGACCGACCCCTATCTGCTGTATCTGGGGGACTGCAAGCCGGTGCTGGTGCTGCCTATGGCGGTGGCCATCGCCATGCTGGACGGCGAGCTTGTGGGCGGTCTGTTCGGGCTGGCGGCGGGGCTTTTGTGCGACGCCTCCGGCACGGTGATCTTCGGCTTTAACTCCATGCTCTACATGAGCGCCTGCGTGGCGGTGGGGCTGGTGGTCATCTATTACATGCAGCCTTCCTGGAAAAACAGCGTGCTGTTTACCGGGGTGATCTTCTCCCTGCGGCTGCTGATGGAGTACTTTTTCTATTACGTTATGTGGGATTATGAGGGCATCTCCCGCGTGCTTTTGGGCCGGATGCTGCCCGCCCTGCTTTACACCCTGGTGGTGACGCCGGCGGTGTTCTGGGTGGTGCAGAAGGTCCGGGAGCGCTTTGCCAAAAAGCTGGAGAGCTAGTTTTTGTTTTCGGGAAAGGAGGCAGACCGGGTGGAACACAAAACAAGCGGCGACTCGAGAATCTATTTCTTCGTTGGCGCGGCGGTGCTGGTCTTTCTGCTGTTCGGCATCCGCTTGATGGACTATCAGATCGTCCAGGCGGAGGAGTTCCAGCAGATGGCCACAGGCGGCATCACCAGCACCCAGACGCTGGAAGCGCCCCGCGGCGAGATCTTGGACCGGTACGGACGCCCGCTGGCGGAAAACCAGGTGTCCTACGACATCATCATCAACACCGCTTACCTGCCCCAAAGCCAGTACAACGTGGTCATCAACCGGCTGATCCGCTTTATGGAGCAGGAAGGCCAGGAGTGGATCGACAACCTGCCCATCTCCATGACCGAGCCGCTGACCTTTTTGGAGGACGAGGTGAGCCAGCAGCGCATCCAGTCCATCAAAACCAGCCGGAGCATCAACATGGACGCCGACGCCTCCCTGACCCTGAGCAAGATGTGCGAGGATTACGACAAGTACCAGGAGCTGAAGCTTTCGGATATGGAGGACCAGCTGCTGGTGCGTAAGATCGTGGGTGTGCGGTACGAAATGGAGCGCACCGGCACCAACCGCAGCAACCCCTATACCTTTGCCAAGGATGTGCCCAAGGAGCTGGCGCTGCAGATCAAGGAGCTGAGCAGCCAGCTGCCGGGGGTACAGATCAAGGAGACCACCAGCCGCAGCTACCCCGACGGTACGGTAGCGCCTCACGCCGTGGGCATCACCGGCCTGATCAACGAGGAGGAGCTGGAAAGCCTCAACGAGCAGGTCCGCCAGCAGGTGGAGGAGGAATTCCCCAACCTGACCGAGGAGGAGCGGGAGGAGATCTACCTGAGCCGCCGCTATATTGCCACCGACCATGTGGGCAAGACCGGCCTGGAATACGCCATGGAGGAGGAGCTGCGCGGCCAAAAGGGCAAGGTACAGATCACCACCGACAGCTCCGGCAACGTGCTGGAGACCAAGGTGCTCCAGGAGGCGGTGCCGGGCAACACGGTGGTCACCACCATCGACAAGGACCTGCAGCTGGCCGCCCAGAAGGGCCTGGAGGACCAGATCAAATACATGCAGGAGCATGAACCGGAGGGCCAGGGCAAGGAGGCCAACGCCGGCAGCGTGGTGGCCATCGACCCCAACACCGGGGAGATTTTGGCCATGGCCAACTACCCCAGCTACGACCTTTCTAAATATTATACCGACTACGGCACCTACGCCAACGATGAGCGTCTGCCGCTGTTTAACCGCGCGACTCGCGGCACCTATATGCCGGGCTCCATCTTCAAGCCCATGGTGGCGGTGGCCAGCCTGTCCCAGGGGGTCATCGAGCAGGATACCCTCATCAACTGCCAGCACGTTTACACCCGCTTCACCGACTACCAGCCCAAGTGCCTGGGTACCCACGGCAACATCAATGTAGAGTACGCCCTGTGCGTCTCCTGCAACGTCTTCTTCTATGAAGCCGGTTACCGGCTGGGCATCGAGCGGATGGGGGAATATGCTTCCCAGTTCGGCCTGGGCGAGGAAAGCGGCATCGAGATCGGCGAAAGCACCGGTTACTTCTCCTCTCCCGAGGTTTACGAACAGCTGCGGGAGGGCACCGAGCACCTGGACTGGGAGCACCAGCCCGGCAACGTGCTGCAGGTGTCCATCGGCCAGCTGGACAACCGTTTCTCTCCGCTGCAGCTTGCCAACTACACCGCCACCCTGGCCAACAAGGGCGACCGTATGCGGGCCCACCTGGTCCGCTCCATCCAGACCTACAACAGCAGCGAGACGGTGACCCAGGTGAAGCCGGAGGTGCTCAACACGGTGGACGCTTCGGAAGAGGTGTTTAACGTGGTGCGCGACGGTATGATCTCGGTTTCCCGCGATACCACCCACGGCAGCGCCCGGTACTACTTCGGCAGCTATCCCATCACCGTGGCGGCCAAGACCGGTACCCCGCAGAACGTGGGCGACCAGAACAACGCCACCTTTATCGCCTATGCGCCGGCGGAGGACCCGCAGATCGCTGTGGCGGTCATCATCGAAAACGGTTACAGCGGCCAGAAGGGCGCCCCGGTGGCCCGCGCCATCTTTGACGAATTCTTCGGCCTCAACCAGACCGAGGAGGAAACCCAGCAGGAGGGCGTTCTGCTGCCTTAGGACAAATCTTGTTACTGTTATACAAAACTTTCAAAAAAACGGGCCCAAAGTAGTTTACAACTGCGGGAGGAAATGCTAAACTGAATATAGCTAGACGCATCTGCGGAACCGAATTGCGCAAAAATCAGCAAAATTCGGGGAAAAGACAAATCGAGCAAACCAATATTTTTACGCAAGCCAGACCCACTTCTGTCTCCACAAAAGGCAGGGGTGGGTTGGTAGTTCTGTGTTGAGGAGTTCGTCATGCCGGAAACCATACTCATCACCTCGGGAAAAGGCGGGGTGGGAAAATCCACCGTCTGCACCATGGTGGGGACCGCCCTGGCACGCCAGGGCAGCCGGGTCCTGATGCTGGAAACCGACTGCGGGCTGCGCAGCCTGGACGTGATGAATGGTGCCCAGGACCGGGCGATCTACGACCTGGCGGATGTGCTCATGGGCCGATGCGAGCCCATCCGGGCCATCGTGCCCAGCAGCTTGGCCGAAGGGCTTTACCTGCTGCCGGCGCCCAACCGTCACACCTACATCCCGGAGCATTCCGGGCTGGAAAAGCTGCTGCAGGGGCTGGAGGAGTACTACGACTATGTTCTGGTCGACTGCCCCGCCGGCTTTGGCCGCATTATGGAAGAGGTGCTGATGGTCGCCAAAAAGGGCATCGTAGTCACCCTGCCCAACTTCATCTGTTCCCGGGACGCCGCCAAGGCGGGGGACCTGCTGGAGGAGGCTGGGATACCCGGCCGGCTGGTGATCAACATGCTGCCCAAACGCTTCGTGCCCACCGACGCGGTGCCGGATCTGGACGCGGTCATCGACCTGACCGGGCTTCAGCTTCTGGGCGTGGTGCCGGAGGACGAAGGGATGAACCGCTCTCTCAACGCCGGGCGGCCCTGCTGGGGCTGTCCCGCCTCCCAGGCCTTTGAGAATATCGCCCAAAGGCTGCGGGGAAAAGAGGTTCCGCTTCGCATCTGCTGAATCTAGGAGGCACTGGCGCAAACGGGAAGCGCCGGACGCCCGTTCGGGGCCGGTTTGGAGAAATACCGGCCTGGGGAAAGTATCGAAGAAAGGAAGTCGAGACCATGAATATTGCATTGATCGCTCACGATACCAAAAAAGAACTGATGGTACAGTTCTGTATCGCATACTGCGGAGTGCTCAGCCATCACAATCTCTGCGCCACCGGCACCACCGGTAAGCTGGTAGCCGAGGCCACCGGACTGGATATCTTCCGTTTCCTCAGCGGAAACCAGGGCGGCGACCAACAGATCGCGGCCCGCATCGCCTGCAATGAGATCGACCTGCTGCTCATGTTCCGCGACCCCATTACCGCCAAACCCAGCGAAAGCGACGACGCCAATCTCCTGCGTCTGTGCGATGTTCACAACATCCCGCTGGCCACCAACATCGCTACCGCAGAGGCGCTCATCCATGCGCTGGAACGGGGCGACCTGGATTGGAGAAACATCGTCAACCCCAAAAACTAAAAAAGACCTGCGTCTTCCCGGGCGCCGCAAGGCTGCTGGCGTCCGGGAGGGGAAAAGGCCCGGCGGGTTGGGCGAAGGCCGGTCGCTTTTGGGGCCGCTTTTTGGGAAAAATGGCGGTTGCATTGCCGCCGGATTTGTTGTATGATAAGACTATCCCGAAAAAGGGAAACAATTGGATAGAAAAAAGGCGTTGTTACATCTGGAGGAGTACCAAACGGCTCCGCCCGGCAAGAGAAGGGACGCTGCGCTTTTCCGCGCAGCTGGAAGCGTCCTCGGGTCCGGAAGTTTGGGAAGACACCAGCTGGAGCCGGCAGCAAACCTGCCCGTGTCCTCCGCGTTAAGGAGGGATCGCACACAGCGAACCAAATGAGTGAGGCTGCCCGAAAAGGCGCAGCCTAATCAGGGTGGCACCGCGTGGAAGCGCCTGGCGCTCCTCGTCCCTTGGAAAACCAAAGGACGCGGGGGCTTTTTTATTTTCCGAAAAAAGCCCCGCCGCTCCCGAAAACCAGCAAACTGACCCAACGAGAAAGGAAATTGATAGTATGGCAATCCTGACCAAAGCCCCTCGCGGCACCCAGGACATCCTCCCCTCCGAGACCGCCAAGTGGCAGCATGTGGAGCGGGTCATGCGGGAGACCGCCGCGCTTTACGGCGTGCGGGAGATCCGCTTCCCCACCTTCGAGCACACCGAGCTGTTCCAGCGGTCGGTAGGCGATACCACCGACGTGGTGCAGAAGGAGATGTACACCTTTGAGGACAAGGGCAAACGCTCCATCACCCTGCGCCCCGAAGGCACCGCCGGCACCGCCCGCACCGTGGTGGAGCACGGCCTGCTTTCCGGCACCCTGCCGCTGAAGGTCTATTACAGCTCCCTGTCCTGCTTCCGTTACGAAAAACCCCAGGCCGGCCGTCTGCGTGAATTCCACCAGTTCGGCGTGGAGATGATCGGCTCCCAGTCCCCGGCCATCGACGCCGAGGCCATCGCCCTGGTGGACGAGATCTTCCGCAACCTGGGCATCACCGGCCTGAGCCTGGAGATCAACTCCATCGGCTGCCCCGAGTGCCGCGCCAAATACTACGAGGCACTGCGGGAATACTTCGGCCAGCACAAGGACAAGCTTTGTGAGACCTGCCTGGGCCGTTTGGAGAAGAACCCCATGCGCATCCTGGACTGCAAAAACCCCGAGTGCAAGGAGATCGCCAAGGACGCTCCCAAGGTGCTGGATTACCTGTGCGACGAGTGCCGTGATCACTTTGAGGGCCTGAAAGCCCGCCTGGACGCTCTGGGTATCGCCTACACCGTCAACCCGGAGATCGTCCGCGGTCTCGACTACTACACCAAGACGGTGTTCGAGTTCGTCTCCAACAACATCGGCGCGCAGGGCACCGTCTGCGGCGGCGGCCGGTACGACGGTCTCTTTGAGACCTTGGGCGCACCTCACACCCCGGCTCTGGGCTTTGCTATGGGCATCGAGCGCCTGCTGATGGTTATGGAACAGTGCGGCTGCGAGTTCCCGCCGGAGGAGCCCTGCACCGTTTACATCGGCAGCATGGGCGAAGCCGCTGCGGTCAAGGCTATGGCTCTGGTGGCCGAGATGCGCAAAGAGGGCTTCTACGCCGAGTGCGACACCATGGGCCGCAGCGTCAAGGCGCAGATGAAGTACGCCGACAAGCTGGGAGCCGCTTACTCCTGCATCATCGGCGACAACGAGCTGGAAACCGGCGTGGTACAGCTCAAAAACATGTCGAACGCCGAAAAGACCGAAGTTTCCATCAACGGCGGCGGGGAGCTGCCCAGCCTGGCGGATTTCATTTATGAAGATATCTGCCGCGGCCTGATGGACAAGGTGGAAGAAAGCTTACAGGTAGAATAACCGCGGCACCGAGTGCCGGAAAGGATGGAATATACTATGGCAGACTTTATGACCGGCCTGCGCCGCACCCATTACTGCGGACAGGTCTCCAAAGCGGATATTGGAAACGAAGTGACCGTCGGCGGCTGGGTACAGCGCCAGAGAGATAAGGGTCACCTGATCTTCATCGACCTGCGCGACCGCACCGGCGTGGTGCAGCTGGTGTTCAACGACAACACCGACCGTGCTGTTTTTGAGAAGGCAGCTGCTGCCCGCTCCGAGTTCGTCCTCATGGCCAAGGGCCAGGTGATGCAGCGCGAAGCGGTGAACACCGAGATCGCTACCGGCGAGGTGGAGATCTTCGTCACCGAGCTGCGCGTTCTGGCAAAGGCTCAGACCCCTCCCTTCGAGATTGTGGATAAGACCAACGTCAAAGAGGAGCTGCGCCTGAAATACCGTTACCTGGACCTGCGCCGCAAGACCCTGCAGGAAAACCTCATGCTCCGCCACAAAATCGCCAAGGTTACCCGGGACTACTTCTATGAGAACGGCTTCCTGGAGATCGAAACTCCCATGATGATGAAGTCTACCCCCGAGGGCGCCCGCGACTACCTGGTGCCTTCCCGTGTACACAACGGCAAGTTCTACGCCCTGCCCCAGTCCCCGCAGATCTACAAACAGCTGCTGATGGTCTCCGGCTTTGACCGTTACATCCAGCTGGCCCGCTGCTTCCGCGACGAGGACCTGCGCGCGGACCGTCAGCCGGAGTTCACCCAGGTGGACCTGGAAATGTCCTTCGTCGACCAGGAGGACATTATGGAGATGCTGGAAGGCTACGTCCAGCGCCTGATGAAGGAGACCAAAGGGGTGGACATCTCCTGCCCGCTGCCCAAGCTCACCTATCAGGAAGCCATGGAGCGCTTCGGCTCCGATAAGCCGGATACCCGCTTCGGCATGGAGATCATCGACCTGTCCGACCTGGTGAAGAACTGCGGCTTCAGCGTCTTCACCGGCGCCATCGAGGCCGGCGGCAGCGTCCGCGCCATTGTGGCCAAGGATGCCGCCAAGACCCTCACCCGCAAGGCCATCGACAAGCTCACCGAGCAGGCCAAGGGCATCGGCGCCAAGGGCCTGGCTTACATCCGCTGGGCAGACGAAGCGCCCAACTGCTCCTTCGCAAAATTTATGGCGGAGGAAGAGCTGCAGGGGATCCTTGCCCGTCTGGAAATGCAGCAGGGCGACGTTGCCCTCATTGTGGCAGACAAAAACCGCGTGACCCTGCCGGTACTGGGCCAGCTGCGTCTGACCCTGGGCAAACAGCTGGAGCTTATCGACAAGGAGAAATTCAACTTCCTCTGGATCACCGAGTTCCCCTTCTTCGAGTGGGACGAGGACAGCCAGACCTGGGTGGCCATGCACCATCCCTTCACCATGCCTCTGGAAGAGTGCCTGCAGTACCTGGAAAGCGACCCGGGCAAGGTCCGCGCCAAGGCTTACGACCTGGTACTCAACGGCGTCGAGCTGTGCAGCGGCTCCATCCGTATCACCGACTATGAGCTTCAGGAGAAGATGTTCCAGTCCCTGGGCCTCACCGACGAGGAGATCGAGGCCAAGTTCGGCTTCCTGGTGGAAGCGTACAAATACGGTGCACCGCCGCACGGCGGCGCCGGCATCGGCCTGGACCGTATCGCTATGATCCTCTGCGGCGCCGAGAGCCTGCGCGACGTAATCGCCTTCCCCAAGGTACAGAACGCCAGCGAGCTCATGAGCCAGTGCCCCGCACCGGTAGAGGATGCCGCCCTGCAGGAGCTGGGCATCCAGGTGGTACACAGCGAGGAAGAATAATCCCCCAAACCAGCCGGAAAACCGCATAAAAAATAAAGTCCCCCGACCGAGGAGAGAATTTTCCACCGGTCGGGGGACTTTTTGTTGAAAACTTTTTGGCTTCCGAAAAAGTGGGTTAACGGGCGTCCTCCAACAGGAAGCGCAGGACGCTGTTGGGGTCGTCGGGGAGGACGGCGGTGGCTGCCTCCTGTACCTCCTTGGGCGCCCAAGCCATGGCGTAGGAGCGGTCCCCGGCTTGGAGCATGGGGATGTCGTTGCGGTTGTCGCCGAAGGTCACCAGCTCCTGGGCGGCAAAGTGCTCCTTGAGCCAGCGGGCGGCTGTCCCTTTGCCGGAATCCGCCGCCACGATGTCCAAAAACCAGACGCCGGGGCGGTAGGCGCTTTGGTGGAAAAAGCCCCGGACGCCGGGAAGCTGCTGCACCTGCTGGTAGATGGGAAGCACCGCCTCGTAGCTGGCGTCGCAGCCGATGTAAAGGCACTCGCCCTCTGCCATGTGGGGCAGGACCGAGTCGTGGCAGCGGATGCGGTAGTCGTGCAGCAGGCCGTTGGTGCGGTTTTTGGCGCGCATGGGCCAGGGGTAGGACTTGTCGTAGTTAAAGTAGACCTTACAGCGCTGCTCGTCGGGGAGGAAGATGTTGGTGGTAAAGGGCATACCGGCCTCCTCAAACAGGCGGCAAAGCTGCTGGGCCTGCGGTGTGGGGATGGCCCAGGTAGCCAGGGCGCGGTCCTGGGACAGGTCGTAGATCAAAGCGCCGTTGAGCACCACGGCGGGCAGGCCGTGGCCCAGCAGCTCGGTCAGGTCGTGGATGCCGTTGAGGCTGCGCCCGGTGGCCAGCGCCAGGGGAAGCTTGCGCTCCACCACCTGGCCCAGCAGGGCGCGGGTCTCGACAGAAAGGTGGTTGTCCCCTACGGTGAGGGTACCGTCCACGTCGGAAAGATAAAGGGTCTTCATGGCTTTGCGGCTCCTTTCGGGTTACAGGCCCCAGACCAGGGGCACCAGGTCCAGCAGCTGGGTGATGCGCCAGCGTACCGGCACGCCGCGGGTATCGGTTTGACCGCCGGGGGCAAACCAGCAGCCGGGGATACCGGCGTTGGCGGCGCCCTGCATGTCGGAGGTGAGGGAATCGCCCACCATCACCGCCTGATTGGGGTCAAAGTCCGGGATGCGGGCAAAGGTGTAGTCAAAGAAGCCCGGCAGCGGTTTCTGATAGCCGGCGTCCTCCGAAACGAACCGTCCGGAAAGGTAGGGCATGAGGCCGCTTCCTTCCAGGCGGCGGCGCTGGGTGTCGGAAACGCCGTTGGTCAGGATATACAGCCGGCAGAAGGGCGAGAGCGTCTGGCAAAGTTCCAGTGCCTGGGGCAGGAGCTTGGAGCCGTAGCCCAGGTTGTACAGGTATTCCCGATTGAAGGCAACGCCGTCCTCGTCGATGCCAAATTCGGCAAACAGGCGGGTAAAGCGGCTGTCCAGCAGGGTCTGTTTGTCGATAAGCCCCTGCTCAAACTCCGCCCAAAGGCCTTTGTTGATGCACTGGTAGCGGGCGTCCAGCTCCTCGGTCAGGGTCAGGCCGTGGTCCTGGAAGGTGCGGCGCAGGGCCTGGGCCTCGGCGTCCTCAAAGTCCAGCAGGGTGCCGTCGGCGTCCAGCAGCACGATGGGGTAACGGGGGGCGCGGTCTGCCATCCGCTGGGCTTGGGCCAGCAGATGAGGCTGGATGTCCGGGTAGGTCAGTTTTTCCGGCAGGGTGTCAAAGAAGCCGATCTCCTCGATCTCCAGCGGGGGGAGCGGGTCAAAGGAGCGCACCTCCGCCAAAAACAGCGCGCCCCACACCGGCTCGGGGCAGTGGACAAATTCCGATTCGCCCTGCACCCAGTAGGCGCCCAGGGGCCGCAGGTCGTAATCCACCGCGCCGGTCTCCTCCCAAAGCTCGCGGCGGGCGGTGGCGACGATGGATTCGCCCTCCTCCCAGTGGCCGCCGGGGACCTCCCAGGTGTCGCGCCCGGCGTGGCGGCAGAGCACCCATTTTCCCTCATAGCGGGTGAGGATCACCGCAAAATCCAGCCGGCGCTGGGGGATGGTATCGCAAAATTGGACAGTTACCATGGTGTTTCCTCCCGTCTTACAGGTTGGTGACGTAGGCGACGGTGACCCGTCCGCCGATGGCGTCGGACACCGCCTGGGCGCCCTCCCGGCCGAAGGCGCCGCACAGCTCGATCTTGCAGACCTCTCCGGCGTCGGCCAGCTCCTTTGCCACCTGGCAGGCCTGCTCGACGCTGGAAACGCCGTAAAACAGCCCCTTGCTCAGCGGGGTGTCAAAGCAGGCGTGCTGGTTTTCGGGGGAATGGTCGGGGGACATGACCAGAAATGCAAAGCGGAATTGTTCCATAACAGATACCTCCCAGATGGTGTTTTTTGAAGATATCCCTATGATACCACACTTTTGCCCAACAAAAAAGACGCTGCCGCAGCGGGCAGCGCCATAGGGCTATTGGGTCAGAAGTTCTGGCGGGAGGAAGGGCAGCAGGTCGATGGTGGTCTCCTGCCCGTCCTCGAGATAAGCAAAAAGCTCTAAGGAGTCGTAGTTTTCGTCCAGGGGGAAGGAATAACTTTGCCCGGCGGCCCAGTCGCTTCCGTCCAGGTAGTGGACGCTCATCCCCTGGCCGTCAAAAAGCAGCCGCCCGGCGATCTGCACCTGCCAGCC
This sequence comes from Oscillospiraceae bacterium, assembly GCA_019423755.1. Taxonomy (GTDB): domain Bacteria; phylum Bacillota; class Clostridia; order Oscillospirales; family Ruminococcaceae; genus Negativibacillus. The sequence continues at coordinate 547 of JAHZAU010000008.1, read as the reverse complement.
GCTGTCCGGCTCCGGGGGGAGAGTGAAGGAAAGGGTCTGGTCCTCCACCTGGATGCTCTCCTTCAGCGCCTGGAAGGGGTCCTGGGCCGGGGCTTTCTGCCCACAGGCGGCAAGGCAGGCCATCAAGAGTAAACCGCAGACAAATAGCGCCAGTCGTTTCATAAAGATCGTCCCCTTTCCCATTTAACTGGTGTTTTTTCTTTATTATACGACCGGTGTGATATTTTGCAAGGGGCGGGGAAAAGAAAAACGCCCCGATTGGCAGTTGCGGGGATACACCTTTGTTTTAAACAAGAAAAAAGCTCCCCGTCCGAAGACGAGGAGCTCGGGCGCGCTTGGAGTAGAAAAGGAGGAAAGGCTGCCGGGGGCAGGCTTTCCCTTTTCTGTCCTTCCCCAAGAGGGGGAGGGCTTGCCCCGAACCCCGATTGGCAGTTGCGGGGATACACCTTGTTTTAAACAAGAAAAAAGCTCCCCGTCCGAAGACGAGGAGCCCGGGCGCGCTTGGAGTAGAAAAGGAGGAAAGGCTGCCGGGGGCAGGCTTTCCCTT
>JAHZAU010000007.1 GCA_019423755.1 Oscillospiraceae bacterium | reverse complement strand
ACCGCACTGGTACATCTTCAGCTCCGGGCCGACGACGATAACCGAACGGCCGGAATAGTCAACACGTTTACCCAGCAGGTTCTGACGGAAGCGGCCCTGTTTACCTTTGAGCATATCGGACAGGGACTTGAGGGGACGGTTGTTGGGGCCGGTCACCGGACGGCCGTGACGGCCGTTGTCGATGAGGGCGTCCACCGACTCCTGGAGCATGCGCTTCTCGTTGCGGACGATGATGTCCGGCGCGCCCAGCTCGATGAGCTTTTTGAGGCGGTTGTTCCGGTTGATAACCCGACGATACAGGTCGTTCAGGTCGCTGGTGGCGAAGCGGCCGCCGTCCAGCTGGACCATGGGGCGGATATCCGGCGGGATTACCGGTACCACGTCCATGATCATCCAGGCGGGGTTGTTTCCGCTGATGCGGAAGGCTTCGACTACTTCCAGACGTTTGAGGATGCGGGCGCGTTTCTGGCCCATGGGCAGGCTTTCCAGCTCGTCCTTGAGCTCGCGGCTCAGCTGCTCCAGATCGATCTCTTCCAGCAGCTTTTTGATGGCCTCGGCGCCCATGAGTGCCTCGAACTCGTCCTCATAAGCCTCGCGCAGGTCGCGGTATTCTTTCTCCGAAAGGAGGGTGTATTTCTTCAGGTTGGTGGTGCCGGGATCGGTCACAATGTAGGACGCGAAGTACAGCACCTTCTCCAGTAGGCGGGGGGACATATTCAGCAGCAGACCCATGCGGGAAGAAGTGCCCTTGAAGTACCAGATGTGGGACACGGGAGCCGCCAGTTCAATATGGCCCATGCGCTCGCGGCGGACCTTGGATTTGGTGACCTCAACGCCGCAGCGTTCGCAGATCTTGCCTTTGTAGCGCAGGCGTTTGTACTTGCCGCAGTAGCACTCCCAGTCCTTGGTAGGACCAAAGATACGCTCGCAGAAGAGGCCGTCGCGCTCCGGCTTCAGCGTCCGGTAGTTGATGGTTTCCGGCTTTTTTACCTCGCCGTAGGACCATTCCCGGATCTTTTCTGGAGAAGCCAAGCCGATTTTGATTGATTCAAACACGTTAAATTCCATATGCGACTCCTTCTTCCCTAAATATTAAAATCGTCGTCGTCAGCGCCGTCCTCATCCAGACCAAAGTTGCTGAATTCATCCAGCAGGCTGCCGATATCGTCGTCCTCCTGATCGTCCGGATGCTCCACAGCGAAGCCTTCGGCGATCTCAGAATCGATGGCGACGTTTTCGAAGTTGGTGCCGTCGTCATCGGGGTTGTAAGCAGGTGCTTCCTGTTCGTTGAAGCCCATATCGTCGTCCAGATCCTGCTTGAGGTCGATCTCCTCGTTGTTCTTATCCAGGACCTTGACATCCAGAGCCAGAGACTGCAGCTCCTTGATGAGTACCTTGAAGGACTCGGGGATGCCGGGGGTGGGCACGTTTTTGCCCTTGACGATGGCTTCGAAGGTCTTAACACGGCCGATGACATCGTCCGACTTGACGGTGAGGATCTCCTGCAGGGTGTAGGCAGCGCCGTATGCCTCCAGGGCCCAAACCTCCATCTCACCGAAACGCTGACCACCGAACTGCGCCTTACCACCCAACGGCTGCTGGGTGACCAGGGAGTAGGGACCAGTGGAACGGGCGTGGATCTTATCATCAACCAGGTGATGCAGCTTCAGGTAGTACATGTAGCCGACGGTGACCGGGTTGTCGAAGGGCTCACCGGTACGGCCATCGTAAACGGTGGTCTTACCGTCGCCGCGCAGGCCGGCCATCTCCAGGCAGTCGCGGATATCGCTTTCCTTGGCGCCGTCGAATACGGGGGTCATGATCTTCCAGCCCAGCTCGGCAGCGGCACGGCCCAGATGTACCTCCAGTACCTGACCGATGTTCATTCGGGAAGGTACGCCCAGGGGGTTCAGCACGATGTCCAGCGGACGGCCATCGGCCAGGAAGGGCATATCCTCCTGCGGCAGAATGCGGGACACAACACCCTTGTTACCGTGACGGCCCGCCATCTTGTCACCGACGGAGATCTTACGTTTCTGAGCGATGTAGCAGCGGACTACCATGTTTACGCCGGGGGACAGCTCGTCGCTGTTCTCGCGGGTGAAGACCTTTACGTCCACCACGATGCCGTATTCGCCGTGGGGCACGCGCAGGGAGGTGTCGCGGACTTCTCTGGCCTTTTCACCGAAGATGGCGCGCAGCAGGCGCTCCTCGGCGTTGAGCTCGGTCTCGCCCTTGGGTGTGACCTTACCGACCAGGATGTCGCCGGAGTGTACCTCAGCACCGATGCGGATGATGCCGCGGTCGTCCAGCTCTTTGAGGGCGTCGTCGCCCACGTTGGGGATATCACGGGTGATCTCTTCCGGACCCAGCTTGGTGTCACGGGCTTCGATCTCGTGTTCTTCAATATGGATGGAGGTGTAAACGTCGTCACGGACCAGCTTTTCGTTGAGCAGGACGGCGTCCTCGTAGTTGTAACCTTCCCAGGTCATGAAGCCGATGAGGGCGTTCTTACCCAGGGAGATCTCACCGTTGCTGGTAGCGGGGCCGTCTGCCAGTACCTGGCCGACGGTGACGCGCTCACCGGCGCTGACGATGGGTCTCTGGTTGAAGCAGGTACCCTGGTTGGAGCGCAGGAACTTGATGACCTTGAAGGTCTTCATCTCGCCCTCGTCGGTGCGGACGACTACCTTAGTGGCATCCACGCGGTCTACCACGCCGTTGACGTCGGAAACGACGCAGACGCCGGAGTCGACAGCGGCTTTGTATTCCATACCGGTACCAACGATGGGGGACTCGGTCTTCAGGAGCGGTACTGCCTGACGCTGCATGTTTGCACCCATCAGAGCTCGGTTGGTATCGTCGTTCTCCAGGAAGGGGATCATCGCAGTAGCGATGGAGACTACCATCTTCGGAGAGACATCCATGTAGTCTACCTGCTCGCGCTCGATGTTCTTAACCACATCGCGGTGACGGACGTTAACAATGTTGTTGACAAAGCGGCGATCCTCGTCCAGCGGCTCGTTGGCCTCTGCCACGATGTATTCGTCCTCTTCGTCAGCGGTCATATAGCGGATCTCATCGGTGACGATACCGGTCTCCTTGTCCACCTTGCGGTACGGAGCCTCGATGAAGCCGTACTTGTTGATGCGGGCGAAGGATGCCAGGTAGGAGATCAGACCGATGTTCGGACCTTCGGGGGTCTCTACGGGGCACATGCGGCCGTAGTGAGAGTAGTGAACGTCGCGGACCTCGAATCCGGCGCGGTCACGGGACAGACCGCCGGGACCCAGAGCGGACAGACGGCGCTTGTGGGTCAGCTCAGCCAGCGGGTTGTTCTGGTCCATGAACTGAGACAGCGGAGAGGAGCCGAAGAACTCTTTGATGGCAGCAACCACAGGACGGATGTTGATCAGGGCCTGGGGAGTTACGACATCCAGATCCTGAGCCTGGGTGGTCATACGCTCGCGGATGACGCGCTCCATTCTGGCAAAGCCGATGCGGAACTGGTTCTGCAGCAGCTCACCGACGGAACGGATGCGGCGGTTGCCCAGGTGGTCGATATCGTCGGTGGTGCCTACGCCGTGGCCCAGGCAGCACATATAGTTGATGGTAGCGAAGATATCATCGATGATGATGTGTTTGGGGATCAGGTCGTCCACGCGGGTACGCAGGGTCTCGCGCAGGGTCTCCTCGTCGGAGCAGCTGTCCAGGATCTCGCACAGCACGGAGAAGCGGACCTTCTCGTTGAGGCCCCATTCTTCCTTCTCTTCCTCGGTGACGCAGGATACATAGTCGTCCAGGTTCACCATGCCGTTGGAGATGACCTTGACCTCCTTGTCCCCTTCTTTCAGGAAGACGGTATCGATACCGGCCTTCTCGATCTCAGCGGCTTTGGCGCGGGAGAGCACCTCGCCGGCTTCGGCCAGCATCTCGCCGGTGCGGCTGCTGATGACCGGCTGAGCCAGGGTGTGGCCGGTGATGCGGGCGGAGATGGCCAGCTTCTTGTTGTATTTGTAGCGGCCAACGCGGGAAAGATCGTAACGTCTGGCGTCGAAGAACAGCATGTTCAGGTGGGATTTTGCGCTGTCCACCGTGGGGGGCTCGCCGGGACGCAGCTTGCGGTAAACTTCCAGCAGGGCTTCCTCGGTGTTGTTGGTGCTGTCCTTGTCCAGGGTAGACAGCATCTTCTCATCGCTGCCGAAGAACTCCAGGATCTGCGCGTCGCTGGAAAGGCCCAGAGCGCGGATGAAGGTGGTCACCGGCAGTTTGCGGTTTTTATCGATGCGGACGTAGAACACGTCGTTGGAGTCGGTCTCATACTCCAGCCAGGCGCCGCGGTTGGGGATAACGGTGGAGGAGAACAGCTCCTTACCGGCCTTGTCGCGGGAAACGCCGTAGTACACGCCAGGGGAACGAACCAGCTGGGAAACGATGACTCGCTCCGCACCGTTGATGATGAAGGTGCCGCTGGGGGTCATCACCGGGAAGTCACCCATGAAGATGTCCTGTTCCTTGACCTCGCCGGTCTCCTTGTTCAGCAGGCTGGCGCGGACACGCAGAGGAGCGGCATAGGTGGCGTCTCGTTCTTTGCATTCTTCGATGGTGTATTTCGGCTTGTCTTCCAGGTGGTAATCAATGAAATCCAAGACCAGATTGCCCTGATAATCTGTAATCTCGGACATGTCCTTGAATACCTCCCGCAGCCCCTCTTCCAGGAACCACTTATAGGAGTTTTTCTGGACCTCGATGAGGTTTGGCATCTCCAAAACCTCGTCGATCCGAGAAAAGCTCATTCGAACATTTTTACCCAGATGTACCGGTTTCACATTCACCATAGGCTTATCCACTCCAATCGTATAGAATAAAGGTTCGTTAAAATACACAACTACCAGCCTTCAAAACCTAGTATTTTGCAAAAAGGTATTGAATTTTATCATATCTTGTGTTATGATAAAAGTGCAAAAATACACAAGTAGCCATTTTGATACAGTATAATATTATATAATACTCGACATATAAAGTCAACGGTTCTGCGCCAACTTTTCTTGTAATAAAACTCCGATATTTTTATCGGAGTTTTGTTTATTTGCGCCAAAAACTTTTCCCCCTTTTTCCATGGCCCCTCTGCTGTCTAACCGGCTTTTCACTGTCCTAAGCTACCATCATCACAACACCCAAATCCACCTCATCTTCCACTCATCCACCATCCGTCCATCCCCCCTGAGCGGACAGTTTAACGGCCTTGTTCTCTTTTAGTGAATTATTTTCGATAGAAGTACCCTGTAAGACTTCCGCTCTATATTAAACTGGTAAGGAATAAGGAGCTGTTGTCATGGTTTACGATTTTGGCTATCGCCTAAGAGAACTGAGAAAAAGCAAAAATCTAACGCAAACCCAGGTTGCCCGCCGGCTGAACCTTTCCAAGACCACCATCAGCGGGTATGAGAACAACGTCAAGACCCCTTCCCTGGAGATTTTGGTCCAGCTGGCCCTGCTGTACGATGTTTCCACCGACTATATCCTGGGGCTGGAAAACCGCCCCATGCTGTACATCGACGGCCTCAACGAGCGCCAGCAGGCTGTCCTGCTGCAGCTGCTGGGCGAATTCCGCAGCAAACCGCCGGTTCGCTAGCGGTTTCCCCTGTCTTTCTCTGTGCCGTCTATCTTTTCGTCAAAAAACGCCTTCCGTCCCGAGACGGAAGGCGTTTTTGGTTTTATTTTCTTTCTTACTGGATTTACTGGCGCACAAAGCCCAGGTACCGGGTCCCCTGGAAGGTGAGCTTGCCCCGGTCCCCTTCCACCAGCATGCCGTATTCCGAGCCGTCCAGCTTCAGTTCCATGCGGTCGCCGCTTTCTACCTGGAAGGTGGCAAAGTAGGTGGTGTAGGTGCTGGTATAATCCGGGCCGTCGGGGTTGTTGTGGTGGTGCCGGCCCACCTGGGTCCGCCGGGAGACCACCGTCGCCTCCACCGTCAGCCGGGGGGAGTTGTTGTTGCGGTTCCACTGACGCAGCCCGCGCAGCGCCGTCACCACAAACACCCCGAACACCAGCAGGAACATAACAAAGAACATGATGTTAAACATCTGAAAACCGAACCCAAATCCGAAGCCAACGTCCATACGCTTCCTCCTTCTTTCTCCGACAAAGCACTTTGTTTTCCGTCATTATATCATAACCCTCCCCCGCCTGCAATCCGCCGCCTCCCCAGCGTACAAAAAAAGCCAAAGGGCAAAGTGCCCTTTGGCTTTTTGTTTTGCTTATCAGGAAACTAGTCCAGGTTTGCCTGCAGGAAGGCGTGGAAGCCGCGGTAGGTCTCGTAAACGTCCACCTTGGAAACAACCTCCATGGGAGCGTGCATGGACAGAACCGGTACGCCGATGTCGATAACATCCACATCCAGCTCACTGATGTACATAGCAACGGTGCCGCCGCCGCCCTGGTCCACCTTGCCCAGCTCGCCGGTCTGCCAAACAACGCCAGCGTCGTCCATGACCTTGCGGACCTGGTTGCAGAAGTGAGCGCCGCAGTCGTTGGTGCCACCTTTACCGCGGGAACCGGTGTATTTCACCACGCAGACGCCGTAGTTAATGAAGGAGGAGTTCTGCTTCTCGAAGCACTCAGCGAAGGCCGGATCGAAGGCTGCGCTGACGTCGGCAGACAGGCACTTGGAGTTGGAAAGTACCTTGCGTACCGGTACGCCGAAGGGCTCGGCCAGGTCGGAGAGGAAGAACTTCAGGAAGTGAGAGTGCATACCGGTGTTGCCGTTGCTGCCGGTCTCTTCCTTGTCGGCGAAGATAACCACAGAGGTCCACTCAGGGTTGTGGTTGTCGATCTCAGCCATCATCTCGGTGTAAGCGCAGACGCGGTCGTCGTGGCCGTAAGCGCCGATGAGGCTGCGGTCCAGACCGATGTCGCGGGCATGGTCTGCGGGAACGCAGGTCAGCTCAGCAGACAGCAGGTCGCTTTCCACGATGCCGTATTTCTCGTTGAGGATCTTCATCAAGTTAAGTTTCACCTTCTGGGAAACCTTGTCGTCCCGGAAAGCGCGGGAGCCGATGAGCAGGTTGAGCTGTTCGCCGGTAACCACCTCGGAAGCCTTCTTCTGCATCTGATCGCCAGCCAGATGGACCAGCAGGTCGGTAACGCAGAAGACCGGGTCGGACGGGTCCTCACCGATGGTAACGCTGATCATGGTGCCGTCTTTCTTGTAGACTTCGCCATGCAGAGCCAGCGGAACGGTGGGCCACTGGTATTTTTTGATACCGCCATAGTAATGGGTCTTCAGGTAGCCCATTTCGGACTCCTCAAACAGCGGGCGCTGTTTCAGGTCCAGACGGGGGGAATCCACGTGAGCAGCCAGGATCTTCACGCCTTTTTCGATGGGACGGGTGCCCATGGTGCCGAAGATCAGCGCTTTGCCGCGGTTGTTGTAGTAGAAACGCTCGCCGGGGTTGTATTTCTTGCCGGCCTCGAAGGGATGATAGCCGTTCTGCTCCAGCAGAGCGATAGCAGCGCGGACTGCCTCGGTCTCGATCTTAGCATCATCCATGAATTTTTTATAGGGCTCGCAGAAAGCGTAAGCCTTCTCGATCTCCTCGTCGGTGAGACGAAGGGTACCGTTTTCCGGCTGCATGAGAAGCTGTTCTTCCAGCAGCTGGCCTTGGGTCTTTTCCATGGTAATTCCTCCTTATGATATGGGGTAAAAAAGCCGCCGCCCCAGAGGGCTTGGGCAATTGTTTCAGGCAAGTATAGTGTACTCTCAAACCGCCTCGATGTAAAGGGCCCCGGCAGATTTTCTGTCAACAGTAGACATTTTCCACTTTAATACAGCCGTTTGTAGGCGGCCTTGGCCTTCTGCACCTCGTCCAGATACCAGGCGGTATCGCTGTACGGGACCTGGTCCAAGGTGACGCCGTCGGCGGAATATTCCGGGTTTTCCAGCCAGGCCCGCACGTTGGAAAGCCCGGCGTGGTAAGCGCAGATCATCAGCGCCTCGTCCCCGTCCAGCTGTTCCTCCAGCAGGGACAGCATATAGGTGCCGTACCGGATGGACACATCCGGGTCGGTGATCTGGTCGTAGCTTTCGTCATGCTCCTCCCCGTCCAGCTCCATGCGGTACTGCACCCACTCGAAGGCCGGCTCGGTCATCTGCATGACGCCGTTGGCGTCGGCCTCGGAATGGGCGTCCGCCACAAAGTTGCTTTCCACCTTGGCCACGGCGTACACCAGCTCCGGCTCCACGCCGTAACGCCGGCTGTATTTTTCCACACTGCTCCGGTAGGTCTGTGGATAGATCTGCCGTTCCACCTGGTCCCCCACCGGGGGCAGCAGCAATAGACCGGCGACGATGACTGCCGCCAGCAGCCCGGCCCAGGTAAGCCGCCTCCTTCGCTGGGCGGCACGGCGTCGGGCCGTCCGGGGAGCCGCCGGTTTTCTCGCGGGCGCGGGGCGTGGTCTTTGGGGCATCGGTGCCGCCTCCTTTCAAAAACTGCCGGGCTTTCCATACAGTCTTCGGAAGGCTCGGCAGCGGTTGATGTTCGGTTTTCCCCCGGGCGGTTATTCCCAGTCGGCAGCCGCGCGGTCCAGCTGGACCTGCTGGGCTTCGTCCCGGCGCAGGTCGTCGGGCTCGTTGCCGTCGTTGTGCAGCATATGCTCCAACCGGCGCAGCAGGAACACCGTCTGGCCCTTGAGGGCGGCGGGGGTCTCGTTGTTTTCCAAGGTCATCCAGGAGCGCTCCTGGTAGTAGGCGTCCCGATGCTGGGCATGGATGCGGTCCTCCGCCTGCTGGCGGCTGAGCCCATCCCGCTCCATGATGCGCTGGCAGCGGATCTCCTCCTCCGCCAGCACCGACACCACCCGGTCGCACTGCTTGTCCAGGCCGCTTTCCAGCAGGGTGGGCGCATCCAGCACGATGATCCCCTCCTGGTGGCGGCGCAGCTCCTCCAATTCCTCGGTGATGCGGGCCACGATGTAGGGGAATGTCACGGCATTCAGGCGCTTGAGCTTCTGCTTGTCGGCAAAGACCTCGTCCCCCAGGCGGCGGCGGTCCAGCGTACCGTCGGCGTTGAGGAAGCCGATGCCAAATTCCAGGCTGATCTCCGCGATGCAGTCGCTTCCCTTTTCCACCACCTGACGGGCGATCTGGTCGGCGTCGATAATATAGCATCCAGCCTCCCGCAGCAGGCCGGACACAGTGGATTTGCCTGCGCCGGTCTGGCCGGTGAGGCCGATGATCAGGTTTTTCATGCTAATTCCTGCCTTTCTCGGAGGGTTCTGTCGGGGTCTCTTCCTCCGAAAGCACTCGTTCGTCGTAAGCGGCGGCGCGGATCAACCGGTTGTACACCGCCAGCCCCACCCCTTCCCGGGAAGGGCAGTGGGCGTAAACCACCCGGGCGCCCAGCTCGTCCAGCCGGCGCAAAGCGGCAAACAGCCGGTGCGCCTGGGAAAGGTCGTCCGGCCCCAGGCTCACCGCCGGCAGCAGCACCTGCGGCAGGTCGCCGTCAAAGCAGAGGGCAAAGGCCCCTTCCTCCTGGTGGGCGTTGACCCAGCGGACATACTGCTCGCTGCTGCCCTCCAGCAAGGTCACCTTCGCCTTGGGGGCGTAGTGCTTGTACTTCATGCCCGGGGAGGTGGCCCGCACGCCGGGTTCCAGCTTTTCGGTCACCGCCCGGTGGATGCGCAGCTCGCCCAGCACCGGGCGCAGCTGTTCGGGGGTCACCGCGCCGGGGCGCAGCAGGGTGGGCACCTCTTCCGCCAGGGAAAGAACGGTGGACTCCACCCCTACGTCGCACTCTCCGGCGTCCACGATGGCATCCACCCGGCCCCACAGGTCCTGGACGCAGTGCTCGGCGGTGGTGCAGCTGGGCTTGCCGGAAAGGTTGGCCGACGGCGCCGCTACCGGTACCCCAGCCTCCCGGATGATGGCCCGGGCGATGGGGTGGGACGGGATGCGGATAGCCACGGTATCCAGGCCGCCGGAGGTCTCCAAGGGGATGATATCCTGCTTTTTGAGGATCACCGTCAGCGGCCCGGGAGAGAAGCGGCGGCACAGCTCGTAGTACACCGGCGGGATGTCCCGGGCGTACTGCTGGGCCTCCTCCGGCTCGCAGATGTGGATGATCAGGGGGTTATCCTGCGGGCGGCCCTTGGCTTCAAAGATATGGGTGACCGCCTGCGGGTCCAGGGCGTTGGCCCCCAGCCCGTAGACGGTTTCGGTTGGGATCGCCACCAGGCCGCCCGCCCGGATGAGCCCGGCTGCCGTTTCGATGGCCTGCCGGTCCCGGACCGGGTCGGTCGCCTGGAGGAGAAGGGTTTCTTTCATCCGGTTCACGACCTTTATCGTTTCAGAAAATTAGGCGTTCTCGTCGCCGCTCATCTTGAGCTTCTCCGCCTGGTCGAAGGTGTTGAGCGCGTCAAACAGCTCGTCCAGGTCGCCGTTGAGGATGGCTTCCAGCTTGTAGAGGGTCAGACCGATGCGGTGATCGGTGAGACGGCCCTGGGGGTAGTTGTAGGTACGGATACGCTCGGCGCGGTCGCCGGCGCCGACCTGCAGCTTTCTCTGGCTGGCGATCTGCTCGTTCTGCTCGCGCTGTACCTTCTCGTAGATACGGGAGCGCAGGATCTTCATGGCCTTTTCCTTGTTCTTATGCTGGCTGCGCTCGTCCTGGCACTCAACGACGGTGCCGGTGGGGATGTGGGTGATACGGATGGCGGACTCGGTCTTGTTAACGTGCTGGCCGCCTGCACCGCCGGAACGGTAGGTATCGATCTGCAGGTCTTTGGGGTTGATGTCCACCTCGACCTCGTCCATCTCCGGCAGAACCGCTACGGTAACGGTGGAGGTGTGGATACGGCCCTGGGTCTCGGTCTCGGGCACGCGCTGGACGCGGTGTACGCCGGACTCGAACTTAAACTTGGAGTAAGCGCCGTCGCCGTTGACCGAGAAGCTGATCTCCTTAAAGCCGCCCAGCTCGGTTTCGTTGGCGTTGAGGACCTCGATCTTCCAGCCCTTGGTCTCGGCGTACATGGAGTACATGCGGTAGAGGGAGTTGGCAAAGAGGGCTGCCTCGTCGCCGCCGGCGCCGCCGCGGATCTCCACAATAACGTTCTTGTCGTCGTTGGGGTCTTTGGGGATCAGCAGGATCTTCAGCTCCTCGGAGATCTGCTCGATGGCCTGCTTGCTCTCCTCGTACTGCTCCTCGGTCAGCTCCCGGAAGTCCTTGTCCAGGCCGCCTTCGTCCAGCAGCATCTTGGCCTCCTCCATATCCTCGGTGGCCTTGCGGTATTCGCGGTATTTTTCCACGATGGGGGTCAGGTTTTTGTATTCCTTCATCAGGTCAGCGTATTCCTTGGGGTTGCTGACCACATTGGGGTCCATCAGCTTTTCGTTAATGACCTCGTAGCGTTCTTCAACGGAACTCAACTGTTCGAACATGGATACTCTCCTTTTGTATGAAAATAAACGTCCTTAAGAAAAAAGCAGCGCGCCAGGCAGCATCACGGCTCCTGCCCGGGACGCTGGATGGAGCGGATGTTCTTCTCCGCCTTGCTGCGGGGCACCATCACCTCATGGCCGCAGGTGGTACAGCGGAGCTTAAAGTCCATCCCGCTGCGCAGCACCAGGAATTGATTGCCCCCACAGGGGTGGTTTTTCTTCATGGTCAGGGTATCTCCCACACGCACGTCCATGGCGTTCCCTCCTTTTCGCGTCTTGCTGCATACACTGTTTATTATAACAAATCCCACATAGGGAGCGCAATCGCTTTCGAGCGGAGAATCAGACAAAATTTCCCCCTTCCGGCGGCGGGAAATCGGTCAAAGGGTAATATCCCCGCCCTGCCGCCCATATAGATAGACCATGCGCCCGGCCTGCCGCCAGGCGGCTGGAGGATGCCTCCCACCACCGGGAGGAGCGGGCTTTGGCGGTACTCGACCTGCCCCGCCGCCCGCAGGAAAGGGGAAAATACTATGACAACGACGTTTTATAAACCCGAAGGCTGGCTGCTGGACACCCCGCAGAACCAAGCCGCCATCGCCACCCTGGACGGCCTGCAGCAGGCCCTGGACAGCGCCCAGGTGCTGGAGGCCCGGGCCGCCGTCTGTACCGGGAGCCACGACCTGCTGGTGGAGCTAGGCTGCGGACTGGGGCTCATCCCCCGGGAGGAAGGGGCCCTCGGTATCCGGGAAGGCACCGCCCGGGACATCGCCCTGCTCTCCCGGGTCAACAAGCCGGTCTGCTTTGTGGTCACCGAGCTGCGTCCGGAGCCCGACGGCCGCGTCACGCCCATCCTTTCCCGCCGGGCAGCCCAGGAGCGCTGCGCCCGGGAGCAGCACGCCCTGCTGGAACCGGGGGATATTTTAGACGCCCGGGTCACCCACATGGAGCCTTTTGGCTGCTTTGTGGATATCGGCTGCGGCATCCCGTCCCTCATCCCCATCGACTGCATCTCGGTCTCCCGCATCTCCCACCCGGCCGACCGCTTTATCCAAGGCCAGGACATCAAGGCGGTAGTGCTCAGCCGGGAGCCCGGCGGCCGCATCTGCCTAAGCCATAAGGAGCTTCTGGGCAGCTGGGAGGAAAACGCCGCCCTCTTCTGCAGCGGAGAGACGGTGGCCGGGGTGGTGCGCTCGGTGGAGCCCTATGGCGTGTTCGTGGAACTGACCCCCAACCTGGCGGGCCTGGCGGAGCCCCGCCCCGGGGTGCGCCCCGGTCAGCAGGCCAGCGTCTACATCAAAAGCCTCCTCCCCGAAAAGATGAAGGTGAAGCTCATCCTGGTGGACGCCTTCGACGCCGCCTACCACCCCCGCCCGCCCCGCTACTTCCTGCCGGAGGGCGGCCGCCTGGACCGCTGGGTCTATTCCCCGGCCTGCTCCCCCAAGCGGGTGGAGACCTGCTTTCTTCCCCAGCTTTGACAGACCCCTTGCAATCCGCCGGGATTTGTGATACGCTAGGGACGTATCAAAATAACCCAAATGCACCGACGCGGAAGAAGTAAAAGCACGGCGCCCATCAGAGAAGGGACCCTAGCGCTGAAAGGTCCCCTGGGAAGACGCTTTGAACTGCACCCGCAGAGCTGGCCGGAGGAAATTCCGGTCCGGGCGCTCCCGTTACCGAGCAGCCGGGGTATCGGCCCTGGCACCGAGTATTTTGTTGAAGTGGGACCGCGGCTTTTCGCCGCCTTCATCATTCCCCCAAAGGGAGTGGCGAAGGCGGCTTTTTTGTTTTCCGCCGGCCCTCGGAAAGGAGTTTTCGCCATGAAATTTTACAACACCCTCACCCGCCAGAAGGATGAGTTCGTGCCGTTGGAGCCCGGCAAAGTTCGCATGTATGCCTGCGGCCCCACCGTTTATGACTTTATGCACATCGGCAACGCCCGCCCCGTCTGCATCTTCGATACCCTGCGCCGCTACCTGGAATTCCGCGGCTATGAGGTAACCTACGCCCAGAACTTCACCGACGTGGACGACAAGATCATCAACCGCGCCAACAAAGAAGGCGTCCCCGCCAAGGAGATCGCCGAGCGTTACATCCGCGAGTTTATGGTGGACAACGAGGGCCTGGGCATCCGCCCCGACATCATCCACCCCAAGGCCACCGAGACCATGGACGAGATCATCGCCACCGTCCAGAAGCTCATCGACCGCGGCTACGCCTATGAGTCCAACGGCGACGTTTACTTCCGCGCCCTCAAGGACGAAGGCTACGGCAAGCTTTCCCACCAGCCCATCGAGGACCTGGAAAGCGGCGCCCGCATCAGCATCAGCGAGCACAAGGAAGACCCGCTGGACTTCGCCCTTTGGAAAGCTGCCAAACCCGGCGAGCCCGCCTGGGAGTCCCCCTGGGGCCCCGGCCGTCCCGGCTGGCACATTGAGTGCACCGCTATGATTCATAAGCACCTGGGCGAGACCATCGACATCCACTGCGGCGGCCAGGACCTGGTCTTCCCCCACCACGAAAACGAGATCGCCCAGTCCGAGTGCTGCACCGGCAAGCCCTACGTCAACTACTGGCTGCACAACGGCCACATCAACGTGGACAACAAAAAGATGAGCAAATCCCTGGGCAACTTCTTCACCGTCCGGGAGGTGGCCCAGAAATACGGCTATGAGCCCATCAAATACATGATGGTCTCCGCCCACTACCGCAGCCCCCTCAACTACAGCACCGCCATCATCGAGCAGTGCCGTTCCGCCCTGGAGCGCCTTCACAACTGCCGCGATCACCTGGACTTCTCCATCAAAAACGGCCTGGATGCCGCCACCGAGGGAGAGGACGCCTTCCGCGCCCAGGTGGACGCCCGCCGCGCCCAGTTTATCGAAGCCATGGACGACGACCTGAACACCGCCGACGGCGTGGCCGCCCTCTTCGAGCTGGCAAGGGACATCAACATCTTCGCTTCCCAGCCCCGCTCCAAGGAAGCCCTCACCTACGCCGCCCAGCTCTTTGACCAACTCACCGGCGTGCTGGGCCTCCTCTACGACCGCAAGACCGACGATCTGGACAGCGAGATCGAGGAGCTCATCGCTCAGCGCCAGCAGGCCCGCAAGGAGAAAAACTTCGCCCTGGCCGACAAGATCCGTGACGACCTCAAAGCCCGCGGCATCACCCTGCTGGATACCCCTCAGGGCGTCAAATGGAAAAAGGACTAATCCCCTTTCCCCCAAAAAAGCACAGCAAAAAGGACCAGGCCGGAGCCTGGTCCTTTTTTATTGGCTTTTTGCGCCATTTTATTTTGCCTGCTTCACCAGGTCCCAGTTGGCCCGGATATAGTGGATACCCGAAAGGACGGTGAGCGCCACGCTGGCCGCCATGAGCAGGTAGTTTCCCCAGACGAAGTAGAACGCTCCGCTTTCGGTGATGGGCACCAGGAAGTGCAGCACCAGCAGCCCGTAGCAGATCCACACCATGGTGAAGGCGGTCTTGTACTTGCCGATGCGGTCGGCAGCGATGACCACCCCTTTGCCGGCGGCCACCAGCCGCAGGGAGGTGACCAAAAATTCCCGCGCCAGGATGAGGATCACCGCCCAGCTGGGCGCCGCGCCCAGGTAGGAAAAGTACACCAGAGCGGTCATCACCAGCACCTTGTCGGCCAGCGGGTCCATAAATTTGCCAAAGTCGGTGACCATATCGTACTTGCGGGCGATGTAGCCGTCCAGCAGGTCGGTCAGGGACGCGGCGGCGAACACCGCCAGCGCCAGCAGAAAGTGTCCCGGCAGGGTGTCCCACTCCACAAAGAGCATGAACACCGGGATCAAAAGCACCCGCAGCAGGGTGAGTTTATTGGGTAGATTCATCTTGTCAAAAGCCTCTTTTCTGTTGCCATTGCCGCGCCGGCGGGGTTATTCCACTTCCCGGCCGATCAGGTCGTAGCCCACGGCGTCCAGGATCTCCACCTGTACGAAGGTCCCCAGTTCCAGGTCCTCCCGGGCGGTGGTGAACATGGTCTTGGTGTCGATGTCCGGGGCGTCCATGTAGCTGCGGCCCACAAACATCATCTGTTCCTCGTCGTAGCTCTCCACCAGAACTTCCAGGGTGCGGCCGATGAGTTCTCTGCCTTTTTCAAAGGCGATGCCCATCTGCTCCTCCATAACGATGTCCGCCCGGTGCAGCTTGGTCTGCTCGTCCAGCTGGTCCGGCAGCTCGGCGGCGGGGGTGTCCTCCTCCACCGAGTAGGCAAAGCAGCCCAGACGGTCAAAGCGGACGGTCTTGACAAATTCGCACAGCTGGGCAAACTCCTCCTCGGTCTCGCCGGGGAAGCCGGCAATGAGGGTGGTGCGCAGCACCACGCCGGGTACCTTGTCCCGGATGCGCTGCATCAGCGCGCACAGGGAGTCGAAATCGCCGCCGCGGTTCATAGCCCGCAGGACACGGCCGTTGGCGTGCTGCAGCGGCAGGTCGATGTATTTGACCACCTTCTCCTCCCGGGCCATAACATCCAGCAGGCCGTCGGTGACCCGGTCGGGATAGCCATACAGCACTCGGATCCAGTGGAAGCCCTCGATGCGGCACAGCTCGGTAAGCAGACGGTCCAGGGAGTACTCGCCGTACAGGTCCTGGCCGTATTTGGTGGTATCTTGAGCGATCAGGTTCAGCTCCTTGACGCCGCTGGCGGCCAGGTTGCGGGCCTCCTCCAGGATGTCCTCCATGGGGCGGCTGCGGAACCCGCCGCGGATGAGCGGGATGGCGCAGTAGCTGCACTTGTTGTCGCAGCCCTCCGCGATCTTCAGGTATGCCGACCACGGCGCGGTGGACAGCACCCGGTCGCCGCTCAGCGGCAGGTCGGTCTTGTCGCCAAACTCCGCCACTTTGTGCCCGGCCAGGGCTTCCTTCACGGCGCGGACGATGTCGGTGTTGCGGCCGATGCCCAGCACGGCGTCCGCCTCGGGCATCTCCTTCACCAGCTCCTCGCGGTAACGCTCCGCCAGACAGCCGGTGACCACCACGGCCTTCACCCGGCTCTCGGGGTCGGCCTTGCGCTGGGCAAACTCCAGGATGGTCTCGATAGACTCCTTCTTGGCGTCCTCGATAAAGCCGCAGGTGTTGATGATCACCACATCGCAGTCCTCCGGGTCGTTGGAAAGCTCAAAGCCGTCCTGTACCACCAGAGCCAGCAGCATTTCGGAGTCCACCAGGTTTTTGGAGCAGCCCAGGGACACCATTCCTACTTTATATGCCATAGTTTCACCTCGTAATCAAAAATCCATACCGGTCGCCCGGCTTTTCCTACTGCGGGTCGCTGTAATAGTCCGGGTCCTCCCGCAGGTTCTGCACCACCCGGCTGATGTCGCTGTATTCGTACCCCAACCGCAGCAGCCCGTTGACCGCGCGGCGGCAGCCCTTCTCGTCCTGGATAGCAGAACGATATTTCTTGTTTATCACCTGGGCGATGCGTTGCTCCGGGTCCAGTTCTTCAAACTGTTCCAGCGCTTCCTGCACCTCCTGGGGGCCGATCCCCCGGCGGCGCAGCTCCTGCTCCACCCGGACAAGCCCCCATTTTTTCACCCGCACCAGGTCCCGGGAAAGGCGAAGGGCGTAGTCCCGGTCGTCCAGCAGCCCCAGCTCCTCCGCCCGGTCCAGCACCCGCTGGACGCACTCGGGGTCGTAGTCCCGCCCCAGCCGCTGCCGCAGCATGGCGGTGGTGTAGGACTTGTAGGAAAGCAGCCGGAAGGCCGCCTCCTTAGCTAGCTGATAGCCGCTTTCCTGCCGGACCTCCTCGAGAAGCTGGATGGGGTAACGCTGCCCGGTACACAGATGGTACCGGGCATAGGTATCCAGGTCGGCCGAAAAGGCGAATTCCCCGTCCAAAAACAGCGCCAGCCGCCCTTTCTGGGTGGGCTTGACCTGGGTCAGGGTCACCAGGTCCCGGCAAGGCTCCTGCATGGGGCTCCCTCCTTTTCGGGGTGGTTTTGCAAGGGGTTATTTGTCATCCGCTTCAATGTCGATGAGCTTGGAAGCCGACGCCTTGGGCGGCAGGTCGAAGTCATCGGGGATGGGCAGGTCCTCCGGCTCGCCGGGCAGACTGTCCGCCGCAGGCAGCGGGGCGCCCGCTTCCTTCACCGGCTTTTTGGCGCCCTTGGGGCCGACGTTCATCAGCTGCTCCCGCTGGGCCATGATCTGGCGGGCGATCTCCTCCCGAAACTCCGGGTTTTCCTTCAGGTAGAGCTTCACCTTGTCGCGGCCCTGGCCGATGCGGTTGTCCTGATAGCTGTACCAGGAGCCGGACTTTTTGATGATGTCCAGCTTCACCGCCAGGTCCACGATCTCGCCCTCGCGGGAGATACCCTCGCCGTACATAATGTCGAACTCCGCCTCACGGAAGGGCGGGGCTACCTTGTTTTTTACCACCTTGACGCGGGTCAGGTTGCCGATGACCTCGCCGCCTTCTTTGATGGGGTCCTTTTTGCGGATATCCAGACGCACCGAGGAGTAGAACTTCAGCGCGCGGCCGCCGGGGGTGGTCTCCGGGTTGCCGTAGGCGATGCCGATCTTCTCACGCAGCTGGTTGATGAAGATGACCACCGCGTTGGACTTGGAGATCGCGGCGGTGAGCTTGCGCAGCGCCTGGGACATGAGACGGGCCTGCAGACCCACAAAGGAGTCGCCCATCTCGCCTTCGATCTCGGCCTTGGTGGTCATAGCAGCCACCGAGTCCACGACCACCACGTCGATAGCGCCGGAGCGCACCAGGGCGTCGCAGATTTCCAGCGCCTGCTCGCCGGTATCCGGCTGGCTCACCAGCAGCGAGTCAATATCCACGCCCAGCGCCTGGGCGTACACCGGGTCCAGGGCGTGCTCGACGTCGATGAACACCGCTTCGCCGCCCTTTTTCTGGGCCTCCGCCACAATATGCAGGGCGATGGTGGTTTTACCGGAACTTTCCGGCCCGTAGATCTCCACGATCCTTCCCCGCGGCACTCCGCCGATGCCCAGCGCCATATCCAGCGAAAGGGAACCGGTGGAGATGGCCTCCACGTTCAGGGACGAGTTCTGTCCCAGCTTCATAACGGCGCCCTTGCCGTACTGCTTTTCGATCTGCGCCAGGGCGGTCTGGAGCGCTTTTGCTTTTTCCGATTCTGCCATAGTTTCCTCCGTTCTGCCGCAGCGGGCGGCTGTCCATCCAGTCTGCCCCTCCTCAAAGGACAGGTAGAACAAATTTACTCATTCTGAATGTTATTATAGTACATCCGGCCCAAAAACACAACAGCCTTCCCCGCCCCGAGCACAAAAAGCCGGCGTCCCCTCGGGGACACCGGCTTTTTTCACAAGGTGTGGTTTGGTTTGTGGAAAAGTGCAGCGGCTTACGCTCTCTGCTGTGCGCCCAGCGCTTCCAGAGCGGCGGTGACCTTCTGCATAGCGGAGGCCACTTCCTCGTCGGTGAGGGTGCGGTCGGCAGCACGCATGATGATGTTGAAGGCCACACTCTTCTTGCCAGCGGCGATCTGCTCGCCCTTGTACACGTCGAACAGCTCCACCTTTTCCAGGATCTTGCCCACAGCGGACTTGATGGCCTTTTCCATGGTCAGCACCGGCAGGCTGTCGTCGCAGAGGACGGCGATGTCGCGGGTGGATGCCGGGAACTTGGGCAGCGGGTGGTACTGCTTCTCCACCTTTTCCAGGGAGAAGAGGGTGCGCAGGTTGAGTTTTGCCACATAGGCGCGACGGTTGATGCCGTAGTTACCGCAGACGGTGGGATGGACCTCGCCCAGGACGCCCAGCTGCTGGCCATCCACCGACAGGACGGCGCAGCGTCCGGGATGGAAGGTAGGATTGGTGCGGCAGGCTTCTACGTCGGCTTCCTCGATGCCCACAGCGGAAAGCAGGGTCTCGATGATGCCTTTCAGGGAGAAGAAGTCGTACTCATCGCCGTACATACCCACAGTGAGGGTAGGTACCTCGTCGGGCAGCGGCTCGCCGTCCACCGGGATATACTCGTTGCCGATCTCATAGAGGCAGGCTTTGGGGTTGCGGTTGTTGTAGTTGCGGCTGAGCAGCTCCATCATGGAAGGAATGGTGGTGGTGCGCATGATGCTGGTGTCCTCGCCCAGGGGGTTGGTGATAACCACCGACTTGCGGGACGGATCGTCTGCCGGCAGGCAGATCTTGTCGTAGTATTTGGGGGAGATGAAGGAGTAGGTCAGCACCTCGTAAGCGCCCTGGGCCACCATGACCTGGTTGACGGTGCGCTCAAACTTCTGATAGGGGGTGTAGCTGCCTTCGGGGCTGCCTTTGGCGGTGGTGGTGGGGATCTTGTTGTAGCCGTAGATGCGGGCGATCTCCTCGGCTACGTCGGCTTTGTGCTCCACATCGGCACGGAAGGAAGGAACGGTGATCTTGTCGCCGTCCACGCCGAAGCCCAGCTCGGTCAGGGTGTGGACCATGTCCTCTCTGGGGATGTTGGTGCCCAGGAAGCGGTTGGTCCAGTCGGCGTCCAGGGTCAGAACGCGGGGGTTGGGGTCGGAGTGGTCCACGTCGATCATGCCGCCGACCACTTCACCGGCGCCCAGCTGTTCCACCAGCTGGCAGGCGCGCAGCAGGGCGGGTTCGCAGTTGCGGGGGTCCAGTCCCTTTTCAAAGCGGCCGGAAGACTCGGTGCGCATACCCAGTTTCTGCGCAGTGAGACGGACCGAGCTGCCCAGGAAGCAAGCGGACTCGAAGACGATGGTGTGGGTGCCTTCGTTGATGCCGCTGTATTCGCCGCCCATAACGCCGGCTACGGCGGAAGCTTTCTCGGAGTCAGCGATGACCAGCATCTCCGGGCTCAGCGCGCGGTCCACGCCGTCCAGGGTCTGAAGCACTTCGCCGTTTTTGGCGTTGCGCACGATGATCTTGTGGTCTTTGACGTATTCCAGGTCAAAGGCGTGCATCGGCTGGCCGTATTCCAGCATGACGAAGTTGGTGATGTCCACGATGTTGTCGATGGGGCGGACGCCGGAGGCGCGCAGGCGCTCTCTCATCCAGCGGGGAGAGGGGCCGATCTTTACATTTTTGACCACCTTGGCCATGTAACGCTGGCACAGCTCGGGGTTCTGGACCTCGACCGACAGGTAATCCTTAATGTCACCGGTCTCGTGCTCCACCTTGGGGCAGGGCATCTTCATGGGCTTCTGGAAGGTGACGGCAGCCTCTCTGGCCAGACCCAGCACGCTCAGACAGTCGGGGCGGTTGGAGGTGATCTCAAACTCCACGGTGGTGTCGTTGTAGCCCAGGGCCTCGGCGATGGGCTGGCCGGGATGGCAGTCCTCCTCGATGAGGAAAATGCCGTCCTCGATGGCGTAGGGGAAGTCGCCCTTGGTCAGGCACAGCTCGCCCAGAGAGCACATCATGCCGTTGCTCTCCACGCCGCGCAGCTTGCCTTTGGTGATCTTGGTGCCGTTGGGCAGCTGGGATTTATGCAGCGCAGCCGGCACCAGAGCGCCGGGCACTACGTTGGAAGCGCCGGTAACGATCTGGATCGGCTCGCCGGCGCCCACATCCAGCTGGCAGATGACCAGGTGGTCGGAATCCGGGTGGGGTTCGGTGGAAAGTACTTTGGCCACTACCACGTTTTTGGTGTCGGCACATTCGGTGGTCCAGCCCTCAACCTTGGAGCCGGACATGGTCATAGCTTCGGAGAAGTCCCGCATGGGCATCTCGCCAATATCTACATAATCTTTTAACCATCTGATGGAAAGATCCATTGTTCACTCATCCCTTCGAAAATCACGATATATCAAGAACAGGCGGACGGCGCCGGATTAAAACTGGTCCAGGAAGCGGACGTCGTTTTCGTAGAAGAGGCGCAGGTCGTCGATGTTGTAGCGGCGCATGACGATACGCTCGAGACCCATACCAAAGGCAAAGCCGCTGTATTCTTCCGGGTCCAGGCCGCAGTTTTCCAGAACTTTGGGGTGTACCATGCCGCAGCCGAGGATTTCGATCCAGCCCTCGCCCTTGCACAGGCGGCAGCCTTCCCCGTGGCAGTTGAAGCACATAACGTCCATCTCGGCGGAAGGCTCGGTGAAGGGGAAGTGATGGGGACGGAAGCGTACCACCGAATCCTCACCGTACAGGCGTTTCACGAAGACCTCCAGGGTGCCCTTCAGGTCCGCCATGGTGATGTGTTTGTCCACCACCAGGCCCTCGATCTGATGGAACAGCGGGGAGTGGGTGGCGTCCACAGCGTCGGAGCGGTAAACGCGGCCGGGTGCAATGATGCGGATGGGGGGCTTTCTCTGCTCCATGGTGCGGATCTGCACCGGGGATGTCTGGGTACGCAGCAGGACGTTTTCGTTGATGTAGAAGGTGTCCTGGGTGTCGCGGGCCGGGTGGTTCTTGGGGATGTTGAGCGCCTCGAAGTTGTAGTAGTCCAGCTCCACCTCCGGGCCCTGGGCCACGTCAAAGCCCATGCCCAGGAAGATCTCCTTGATCTCATCCAACACGATGTTCAGCGGGTGCTGCTTGCCCAGCGGGTGATGGGTACCCGGCAGGGTCACGTCCAGGTTTTCGCTTTCCAGACGCTTATTGAGCTGCTGAGCTTCCAGGTCGCTCTTTCTCTGGGCGATCTCCTGTTCGATCTCCTCGCGCACCTGGTTGGCCAGCTGCCCGATGACCGGGCGCTCCTCGGCGGAAAGCTTGCCCATCTGTTTGAGGATGGCGGTCAGCTCGCCCTTTTTACCCAGATATTTGACGCGGATGGCGTCGATGTCCTTCAGGTCGCCGGCCTGCTCCAGCTCGGCAGCGGCGCTTTTTGCGATTGCTTCCAATGCGGCTTTCATGTTTGGGGTCATTCCTTTCGTTTTGGCTCTTGGGATGGCGTTCCCCCTCTCGGGGCGGGGAGCGCCGGGTTTTATGCAACAAAAAAGGCTTTTCCTCCCGGCTTCTGTGTGAAGCGCTGGGACGAAAAGCCTGTGACATTCCGCGGTACCACCCGAAATTCCGCCAAAGTCTGCGCTCTGGCGGCTCTTGCTTGGCTTGTAACGGTGCCGGCCGTCCTCCCCTACTGGCAAATTCTGCGTTAAGGGAGGCCGCTCGCAGGTGAACTTCGGGCAGCAGCCGTTGCGGACGCTCTCAGCCGGTGGCGTTCCTTCTCTGGTGCGGGGCGTGGTGCCGTACTCTCCTGGTCTCTGCGTTTTGCAGCATATAATTCTGATACGTTACCCAGCATAGCACAAAACCCGCCGGGATGCAAGGCCTCAGGCGGTTTTTCTGCCAGTTGTCACCTTTTTGCCCCCAGGTACATAGGATAAAACAGCCTTGCGGACGCCTTTGCGCCCCGGGCAAATCTACCGAAACAGGAGGCTGTTCCATGAGAATATACTATGGACCCGACCACCCCTGCTGCACACCGCCCACCCCGCCCCGGTGCAACCCGTGCTGCGTGCCGCTGTGCTGCCCCGGCTGCCCCAGCTGGACGGGCTGCACCGGAGCCACCGGCCTCATCGGCCCCACCGGTCCGACTGGTCCCACCGGTCCTACCGGCCCCACCGGACCCAGCATCACCGGAGCCAACGGCGCCACCGGCGCAACTGGTCCGACCGGCGCTACCGGAGCGACCGGCCCCATCGGCCCCACTGGGCCTACCGGTCCCACCGGACCCACCGGCGCGGCTGGCCCCGGCCTGAGCACCGCCACCAACTTCAGCCCCGAAGCGTTCTACCGCTCGGGCGACCTGATGTTCTTCGGCGGGAGCCTCTACCAGGCCAACGTTGACGGCGCTACCGGCACCCCTGGTACTTCCCCCGACTACACCCTGGTCTCGGTCGCCGGACCCACCGGCGGTACGGGAGCCACCGGCCCCACCGGTCCTACCGGCCCTGCCGGCGCTTCCATCACCGGTGCCAACGGCGCTACCGGCCCCACTGGCGCTACCGGTCCTACCGGTGCAACCGGACCCACTGGTGCAACTGGTCCCACCGGCCCAACTGGTCCGACCGGGCCCACCGGTCCCACCGGACCCCAGGGCGAACAGGGCATCCAAGGTGCCCAGGGTATCCAGGGCGAGAAGGGTGACACCGGCCCCGCTGGTCCCCAGGGCGCTCAGGGCCCCCAGGGCGACAAGGGCGACACCGGCGCACCCCCACCCCTCAACGCCATCTTCGCCACCAACACCAGTTCCCAGTCCCCCTCCAGCGGCGACCCGCTGACCTTTGATACCAACACCGTTCTGGTCGGCTCTGCCATCGAACACACCACCAGCACCGGCGACTTCACCCTGTCGGAAAACGGCACCTACCTGATCACCTACTCCACCGTAGGGACCAACGCCAGCGCCACCGGTACCATCGCCGTGGAGCTGACCCAGGACTCTACCCCCATCCCGGGCACCCTTGCCCAGGGGCAGAACCCGGAAAACTCCGCCCCCGTGCCGCTGGCCAGCAGCGCCCTGGTCACCGTTTCCAGCCCTTCGAAAATCGAGCTGGTAGCCAAGGAAAATAGCCTTTCCTTCACCGAAAGCGGCATCACCATCCAGAAACTCGACTAACCTCTATTTCCATCCAACACCGGCGGCTTGCTCCCAGGCCGCCGGTGCTCTGTACATAAAAGCAAAGGAGGCCCCTTATGATCCGTATCAGCCTGTGTATGATCGTCCGGGACGAAGAGGACGTCCTGGCCCGCTGCCTGGAAAGCGTCCGCCCCCTGGTGGACGAGATTATCATCGTGGACACCGGCTCCCAGGATTCCACCTGCCAGATTGCCCAGCAATACGCCGACAAACTGCTGCATTTTGACTGGGTGGACGATTTTGCCGCTGCCCGCAACTTTGCCTTTTCTCACGCCACCGGGGACTACCTGCTGTGGCTGGACGCCGACGATGTGATCCTCCCGGCGGACCAGGCCGCCTTTCTGGAACTCAAGCGCACCCTCCCCTCCGACGTGGACTTTGTTATGATGCGCTACAACGTCTGCTTCGACACCCTGGGCAACCCGACCCTCTCCTACTACCGGGAGCGGCTCATCCGCAACGACCCCTCCTACCGCTGGCAGGGCCGGGTCCACGAGGCGGTCACCCCCCGCGGCAAGATCATCTGCTCCCCCATCGCCATCACCCACCGCAAGCTTCGCCCGGGAGACACCGAACGCAACCTGCGCATCTTCCAGCGGATGCTGGCGGAGGGCCAGACCATGGAGCCGCGGATGCAGTACTACTACGCCCGGGAGCTCATGTTCCACCACCAGGAGGAGGAAGCCGTCAAAGCCTTCCGGCAGTTTTTGCAGGAGGGACAAGGCTGGGTGGAAAACAACATCGGCGCCTGTCAGGACCTGTCCTGCTGCTTAGAGCGCCTGGGCCGCACCGGGGAAGCTGTGGACGCCCTGCTGCTCAGCTTCCGCTACGACCGCCCCCGGCCGGAGGTCTGCTGCGAGCTGGGGCGCCTCTTTTACGCCAAAAAGCAGTACCAAACCGCCATCTACTGGTACGAAGCCGCCACCACCTGTCCCCCGGTGGATTCCCTGGGCTTCCAGGTGCCGGACTGCCGGGACTTTACCCCCTTTTTGCAGCTTTGCCTGTGCTGGTTTGCCCTGGGAGACCGCAAAAAAGCCCGGGCCTTCCATGAGAAAGCCCGAGCTCTCAAGCCGGACGACCCGGCTGTGGTCCATAACGAAGCCTTTTTCGCGCAGCTGCCCGATTGAGCTTACAGCGCCTTGAGATAGGAGCAGATGGCCGCAAAGTCCTCGGCGTTTTCGTGCATCACCGCGAACACCAGGTCCCCGGAGACGATGATCTCGTATTCCGGATTACCCTGAAGGTAGCCCCGCTTATAGGTCTCGATCCAACCTTCCATCACCTGCTTGAGCTGGCTGCTGATTTTCTGGCTGTCAGCGCCGTCCGCCATCTGACCCATGAAGAAATAGGTGGTGGTGGGCGTTTCCATGGGCATACCCATGTACAGCACCGCCTGGGAGATCTGGTCGTACCCCAGGCCCACGTTGGCTTTGATGCGCTCCTCGGTGGACATATCCTGCTCCTGGGCGTTTTCCAGGTAGGGAGCCATATCCGTCAGGATTTGATCCCACTGGGCCGGTTTTTCGCTTTGGGCCTCGGCGGTCTCATCGCCCGCGTCTTCCTGCTTGGCAGGCTCTTTTTCCGGGGTTTCGTCGGGGGTCTCGGCAGGAGCTTCCTGCTCTCCGGCGTTCTCCTGGGGTGCGCTTTCCTCGCTGGCCTCTTCCTCCGGCTGGGTCTCCTCTTGGGCGTTTTCCTCCTCAGAAGCTTCCTCCTGCACCGGCTGGGTGTCTTCTTCCTCGCTGGGGGCGGTGCGTCCGCATCCGCTCAGCAGAACCAACATCATCAGCAGCAGGGCTGCCCATTTTTTCGCGTTTTTCATTCTCGGTCACCTTCTCTTATCGCTTCGCACCCTCTGGCAGCGGGATGACAAACTCCTGTTTTCCCTCTGAACCAGGCGCGATTTCATACGGCTGGAACACCACCACCGGCCGGCCATCCTCGTCCAGATAGAAGGGGGTATCCGGTGTGATGGTGGTAAAACCGCCTTTCTCTGGGGCGAAATACCGCTGGGGGTCCTGGGCGATCTGCTCCTGGATGGCAGCGTTAGCAAGGGCGATATAATCCTCGCCCAGCAGGTCCTCCAAACGAAGCTCCGCGCCGCTTTCTAGGTCTAAGTTATAGTAATACTCTGTGTTGTAGGCGCTGGTCCAGCTTTCCCCGACCCACACCACAAAGGACAGCACGCTTTCGCTTTGGGACTTGACCTCATACCCCGCCTGGATCTCTACCTGGCGCTGGTCATAGTCCTCCTGGGTGCCGCCGGTAGCCAGCACCGCCGTGCGGTATTCCTCCGCCCGCTGCTGGGCCTGGGCCAGCTGTTCCTCCACCGCCTGGTGGATCTTGTCGTTGGCTTGGGCTTCCCAGTCTTTTCCGGTCTGGGACAGCGCCGGTTCCTCCACCCGGATGGTGGCGGACGGGGTTTCGGTGACCTCCTGGCGGATGGTCAGCACCTGGGCAAGGCTCCCCAGCACCGGGAGAGTCTGCACCTCAGCGGCAAAGGCTGGGGACAGGTTCACCCCCATAGCAAAGGCCAGCACCGCCGCACTCAGGCTGGCGGCAGCTTGTCCCATCCTGCGCTGCACCCGCACCCAGGGCTTCTGCCGCCGGCGCAGCTGCTCCTTCATCCGGGCGCGCAGCTCCTCCTCCTGACGGGAGGTGGGCCCAATTTTGTCAAATATTCTTTTATAGCGTTCCGGTGTCATCTTCTCCTCCTGTCAGCATGGTTTCCAGTTTCTTACGCGCCCGCATCAGGCGCACCTTGACGGCGGATTCCCGCTTGCCCAGCGTCTGGGCGATCTCCTTGACGGGCAATCCCTGATAATAGAAAAGGTGGAGCACGGCCCGGTCCTCTGCACCGAGCCGCATAAGGCAGTCCCGCAGCGCCGCCGCTTCTTCCAGCTCCTCCAGACCGCTCGCCCCCATCCCGTCCGGCTGTTCTTCCAGCGGGACGGTGTGCCGCCGCCAGGCCGATGACCACAGGCTTTTGCTGCAGTTGATGGTCACCCGGATCAGCCAGGCCTTGCGGTGCTCCTCCGACTGGAAAACGGGATTTTTCCGCACCAGGCGCAAAAAGACCTCCTGATAGATGTCCTCCGCGTCCTGCCGGGAGCCGGTCTGGGCGTAGGCCAGCCGGTAGATCAACTGAGAGTACTGATCCACCACCTGGTCCACGCTCGCTTCGCTGCACAGCGCTTGGTACCCCATCTTCTCCCTCCTTTCTATCTAAAATACCGCCCTGCCCGACGGAAGGTTACATGATTCTTTAAAAAAACGCCGCCTTCCCCAAGGAAGACGGCGTCCTTTTTGTTTCTTTAGCGTTTGACCGGCCGGTTCTGCATGATCCACTGGGAGAAATCCTGGCAAAGGGCCTCGATGTCGGCGCGTTTGGCCAGGCGGTCCAGCCACTGGGCCGGGATGTTGTCCAGGCCGTAGAAGATGCCCGCCAAGCCGCCGGCCACCGCAGCGGTGGTGTCGGTGTCGCTGCCCAGGTTCACCGCCGACAGTACGCAGGAAGCGTAGTCAGTGGAACGGGCAAAGCACCAGAAGGCCGCCTCGATGGTATCCACCACATAACCGGTGCTGCGGATCTCCTCCTCCCGGTACTGCCAGATCTGCGGCAGGCGGGAGAAATGTGCCCGCTCCTTGGAGTAGCCGTTGCGCAGCTTGTACCACTCCATAACGGTGGCGCAGGCTTCCTGGATGGCTTTCTGCTTGCCGTAGCCCTGGATGAGCAGCACCGCCGCGATGACGTAGATGCCGCAGGCGATCTGGCTGCGGGGATGGCGGTGGGTCAGGGAAGAGATCTCCTCGGTGCGGCGGAGGATCTCATCCAGCGGCAGGTAGCGGAAGTAGAAGGCCAGCGGCAGGATGCGCATGAGGGCGCCGTTGCCGTTGTCCCGCTCGCCGGTGCCGCCGCAGTGGATGGGGTCCACCCCTTTTTTGTAGTTTTCAATGGCGCTGCGGGTGGCCCGTCCGATGCCCAGTGCCACCCCGCCGGGGGTCATAAAGCCTTCGTCCATCCAGGCGCAGAAGTTTTTGAGGATCTCGTCCGGCCCGCCGCCGTGCATGATGGCGTCCATGAGGCAGAAGGTCAGGCTGGAGTCGTCCGACCAGGTGCCCGCCGGCAGGTCATAGGTGCCATTTCCCACCATGTCGGTGACCGGGTTTGCCTTGCGCTCCTCGCGGGTGGAAAACTCCACCGGCACGCCCAGCGCGTCCCCGACGCAAAGCCCCATGACCCCGGAGATCACATGCTCCTGCAGGTTTTGGGCAGAGAAGGAGCCGGAAGCCTTGGTGGTGGGCTGGCCCATGACCCCGATGCTCCCCTGGAAGCCGTCCCGCTCCACCCGGGCGATGCCGTCGTGGAAGTCCTCGGCGTAGTAATACAAAAACGGAATGACCACCCGGCCGTTGTAATCCAAAAAACCGAAGCGCCCGTCCTTGCGTACCCGGTAGCGCAGGTAGCGCCCCGGCGCAAAGCGGATGCGGCCGATGAGCTGATAGATAAAGGGCGCGATCTCCGCCCCGGTGGAGTCGATGAGT
Source organism: Oscillospiraceae bacterium (assembly GCA_019423755.1). Taxonomy (GTDB): domain Bacteria; phylum Bacillota; class Clostridia; order Oscillospirales; family Ruminococcaceae; genus Negativibacillus. The sequence goes on along the minus strand of JAHZAU010000007.1, from coordinate 69,445 downwards.
CCCCACTTGCCGTCCAGCTTGGCGCGGGAGCGGTCCATGCAGAACTCGTCCAGGAACTCATACCGCGCCGGCAGCACCGATTTTCCCAAAAGGTCGCACCAGCCAAAGCGCAGGTTGTCGTACTGCTCATAGCTCATGGCGTCGCCGGGGCCGGTGACATAATCGGCCAGCGGGGTACGGTCGGGGAATTTCGGCGGCACGCTGCGGCCGTCGCTGCAGATATAATACACAAAACCGGTGGTGCCCACGTTGCGCTGCAGGTTGTCGCAGGAGTACAGCTCCCCGTCCCAGCGGCGCACCTGGACGTGGCTGTCCCGGCCGGAGCCGTTCTGGAACAGCACCCCGTCGTGGTAGATGCCGGTCTCACTTTCCAGGATAATGCACGGAATCTTTTCCATTCGATTGCCTCCCTATCCATTGGGTCCCGGACGTGCCGGGTCATGTCCTCATTTTATCCCAAAAGAAAGGGGTGGTCAAGGCTTACTGGGCGGTCTCCCCGGTCTGGGAGGCCGCCGGTACCGGCCCGGAAAGGAAGCAGAAATCCTTAAAGGAAAGGCTCAGCCCCTGCTGGGGCATCTCCAGGGAAAGGAGGTTGCCGTTTTCCCGGTCGATGCGCAGCAAAAACCGCCCCGAGCCGCTGTCCCCCTCCATGCGCAGGCACTGGTCCTCCATGGAAAACTCCACCCCGCTGCCGGCGGCGGCGCTGTTGAGCCCGCTGACCAGCGCCTTCACCGCGGCGGAGTCGAAGAATTCGTCCACCTTCATGCTGGTTTCCAGCTCGCCGAAGCGGATGGTGATGGTCTCGGAGTCGGTCTCAAACTCCATCCCCGCTACCGTCTCCGGGGCAGTAAATTTCACCTGGTAGCACCCGGGGGTAGACTGGTCGATAGTAGCCTGGGCGGCCAGGCCCTGGTAGTTCAGGTCGATGACGGCGTTGTAGGGCTGCTGCACCCCCTGGGAAAGGCGCGCCTCCTCCTTGGTCGGCTTCTGGGGCGCGGCGCAGCCCCCCAGCAGACAGCAAAAGGCACAGAGGACCGCTGCCCTCCGTGCCTTGTTCCAAACGGTTTTCACGCTTTGTTTTTCTTTCATGGTTTTGGCTCCTTCCGGCCGGAGCGCTCCGTGCCGGGCCGGGGCCCGCTAGCGGATATGCTCCCGCAGAAGCTCGCCCAGGTCGGAAAGGATGTCGTCCGGCTGCATATAGTAGATGGACAGGCGCTGGGCGCACCGGTCCGCCGCCGCTCCATGCAGCCAAACGCCGCAGGCTGCCGCCTCCAGCGGTTCCATCCCCTGGCTCAGCAGCGACGCGATGATCCCGGTGAGCACATCCCCGCTGCCGGCCTTGGCCAGCCCGGGATTGCCTGTTTGGTTCAGGTAGGTCCTTCCATCCGGAGCCGCCACCACCGTATGCGCCCCTTTGAGCACCACGATCACATTCCACTGGGCCGCCAGCTTCTGGGCCCAGGGCAGCGGGGCCGCCGCGATCTGCGCCGTGCTGACGCCGCACAGGCGGGCCATCTCCCCCAGGTGCGGGGTGAGGATCACCGGACAGGACGCGCCTACTAACATAGATATGTCCCCGCAAAGGCAGTTTATACCGTCGGCGTCGATGACCATCGGACATTTTGCGTACTGCAGCACCCCTTGCAGGATCTCCTGCTGGCGCTGGCCCACCCCCAGGCCGCAGCCGATGGACACCGCCGAGCAGCCTTCCAGAGCGCTGGGCACATCGGCCACCGTTTCCACAAAGCGAATGGGGGAATGCAGCAGCGCCGGACCGGCGATGGGGTACAAAGCCGCTGGCATGCCGGTAACTACATATCCAGCCCCGGAGCGCATGGCCGCCGTGCTGGACAGGACGCAGGCCCCGGCGCAGCCGGCGCTGCCGGCGATGTTCAGCAGCTTGCCGGTGCTGGTCTTGTGGCAGGCTTCCTCCTTGCGGGGGATGGCGGCGTAAACGTCCTCTTCTTCCAGCACAAAGTGGGTCTGCTCCACCTCCCGGTAGGCAAGGGGGTCCGCCCCGATGGAGGACAGCTCCACCTTTCCCAGCTGGGGCAGGTATTTTTGCAGCAGGTGGGCGGGCTTGTAGCTGTCAAAAGCGATGGTAAAGTCCGCGTGGACGGCGTCGTCCGCCGCCTCACCGGTGTCGCAGTTGATGCCGCTGGGCACATCCAGAGAAAAGACCGCCGCGATGGCGGAGTTGATGATCCCCGCCGCCTGGGCGCTTTGTTCGTCCAGCTGCCCGTGGAAACCGCTGCCGTAAAGGGCGTCCACCACCACGTCCACCTGGTCGGCCAGCTCCTCCACCTGCTCCCGGTCCTGGGCAAAGGAAAGCACCGGGATGCCCAGCTCCTGCACCAGCTGGTGCATGGCGCAGGCGTCCGCCGAGCGCGGCGCATCCATGGCCACTACCGTCACCTGGGCGCCCTGCTCGTACAGCTTGCGGGCCACCACATAGCCGTCGCCTCCGTTGTTGCCCTTGCCGCAGAACACCAGGCAGTGCAGCCCGTCCATCTGGCGCAGCACCTCCTGGATGTAGCGGGCGGCGCCGCAGCCGGCGTTTTCCATCATCTGGCGGTAGCTGAGCTGATAGCGGCTGGCAGCCGCCTCGATCTGCTTCATCTGTGCCGCGGTCACGATTCTCATCATCTGTTATGCCTCCCTTTTGGGTTTTGTGTTCTGTCTTGCCCCGTGGGGGCCGCTCGTTTGGTTGTTATTATATCACGTTTCGGCCCTTTGGTCGACGAAAACGCAAAAAAGCCGGCCCGGAAATTCCGGGCCGGCTGCATCGCTCCCGCAGGAGCGCCGGGTGCAATTATTCTTCGTCCTCATCATCACTGGGCTCGATCAGACCGTAGCTGTCTCCGTGACGACGGTAGACCACGTTGATCTCGTTGGTGACCGCGTTACGGAACATGAAGAACTCGTGGCCCAGCATGTTCATCTGGAGGATGGCTTCTTCCGGGTCCATGGGTTTCACCGGGAAGCGCTTGGTGCGCAGGACACGGTACTCTTCCGGCTCAAAGGCTTCGTCCTCATATTCCGGGCTGAAGGCGGTTTCCTTCAGGCGTTTGGAAAGCTTGTTTTTGTTTTTGACGATCTGCCGGAACAGCGAGTCGGTCACCGCTTCCAGGGCGTCCATCCGTTCCGCGGCAGTTTTTTCTGCCCGGAAGAACAATCCATCGGATTTGATGGTGATCTCCACCGTTTCGCGATCGCTTTCCTTGGTGACGGTGACACTGGCTTTGGCATTGTCGCCGAAGAAGCGGTCAAATTTGGAAAGTTTGCGATCCACGCGCTCTTTGAAAGAGTCCTTTACGCCGGTATTTCTTCCAGTGATGGTAATGTTCATAGATTCAACCCCTTTGCGAAATATACAAATTACTTTCACATGGGCTTCTGTAATTTGTGATTTTATTATACTCCCTCCCAAAGTAAAAGTCAATTCTTAACATCAAATTGCCGAAAATTGTTTTCGGTTTAGAAACAACTGTCCGCAAGGCCCTTTTTGGGCCTGCCGAGGCTTTTTCTTGCATTCGGGGCGAAAAATTGGTATCATGATGAAAAGATTTTTGCCATCGTTTTGCAGGAAAAGAGGTAGCATATTTGAAGATGACATATTTGGCTCCCTGCCAGTTTGGGCTGGAGAGCGTGCTTTCTTCCGAGCTGCGCCGCCTGGGCGCAGAGGACATTCAGGTCAGTGACGGGCGGGTACAGTTTTCCGGCCCGTGGGAGATGCTGGCCCGGGCCAACATCGGCCTGCGTACCGCCGAGCGGGTGCAGCTGGTGCTGGGGAGCTTCCCCGCCGCCACCTTTGAGGAGCTGTTTGAAGGGGTGAAGGCCCTGCCCCTGGAGGACTACATCGGCCGCAAGGACGCCTTCCCGGTAAAGGCCGGATGGAGCCTCAAAAGCCGCCTGACCTCCATCCCCACCTGCCAGTCCATCATCAAAAAAGCGGCGGTGACCCGCCTGCAGCAGGCCTACCACCTTTCCTGGTTCGAGGAAAGCGGCAGCACCTACACCCTGGACTTCTTCATCCACCGCGACCAGGCCACCATCACCCTGGACGCCAGCGGCGCCAGCCTGCATAAGCGCGGCTACCGCAAGACCTCGGTGCTGGCCCCCATCAAAGAGACCCTGGCCGCCGGCATCATCGACCTGGCCCGGGTCTACCCCGACTCCCAGCTGTATGACCCCTTCTGCGGCTCCGGCACCTTCCTCATCGAGGGTGCCCTGCACGCTATGAAGATCGCCCCCGGCCTGCGCCGGCACTTTGCCGCCGAAAAATGGGCTTTCCTGCCGTCCTCCCTCTGGCAGCAGGAGCGCCAGCGGGCCTTTGACGCCATCGACCGCTCCGCCTCCTTCGAGGCCTTCGGCAGCGACATCGACCCCGCCGCCGTGGAGCTGGCCCGCCACAACGCCCAGACTGCCGGTGTGGGCAAGCGGGTCCACATCCAGCAGCGGGACATCAAGGACTTTTCGGTCTCCGGCGAGCGCTCGGTGGTCATCTGTAACCCGCCCTACGGCGAGCGCCTGCTGGACGTCCAGACCGCCCAGACCGTCTACGCCGCTATGGGCCCGGTCTTCCCGGAAAACGGCCAGACCCGCTACTACATCATCTGCCCGGACGATAAGTTCGAGGCCCTCTTCGGCCGCCGGGCGGACAAGCGCCGCAAGCTTTACAACGGCATGATCCCCTGCCAGCTGTACAGCTACTACGAGGACGCTCTGCGCGCTCGGGCCGCCCGCCGCCGCGCCCAGGAGGACTAACCCGCCGCCCCGGCGCCCCCGCTCTTGACAAGCGCCCTTCTTTTGACTATGATAGACAAAAAGCAACAGGCGAAGAAGAGGAAAAGTAAGACCCGCCTGCCCGCTTCCAGGGAGCTGCCGGCCGGTGCAAGGCAGCAAGCGGGAAGGGTCCGAACTGGCCTTGGAGCCGCCGGGTGAACCAAAGCGCACGCTTTGCAGTAGCCTGGGCCGGGACCGACCGTTACATCGGAAGGATATCCTCCCCTCAAGGGGGACGTATCTCAGAGTGCGCCCGCGCAAAGCCGGGCGAATTAGAGTGGTACCGCGAAACGCCGTCTGCGCCTTTCGTCTCTAACGATCTTGCGATCCCGGAGACGAGAGGCGTTTTTTCGTCCCCGGGACTTTGGATGACAAGGAGAGTTTCCCAATGAAAAACTACCAAAAGTACGCCCGTTCCTACTTTGCCCCGCCCCACAGCGCCCCGGCCTGGGTGCAGAAGGACTACCTGGACCACCCGCCCATCTGGTGCAGCGTGGACCTGCGGGACGGCAACCAGGCGCTGATGGTGCCCATGGACCTGGAGGAGAAGCTGGGCTTCTTCCAGCTGCTGGTGAAGCTGGGCTTTAAGGAGATCGAGGTGGGATTCCCCGCCGCTTCCGAAACGGAATACGCCTTTGTGCGCACCCTCATCGAAAAGCAGCTCATCCCCCCGGATGTGACCATCCAGGTGCTGACCCAGGCCCGGGAGCACATCATCCGCCGCACCGTCCAGTCCTTGGACGGCTGCCCCAACGCCATCCTCCACCTGTATAACTCCACCTCCCCGGCCCAGCGGCAGCAGGTGTTCGCCCGCTCTCAGGGGGAGATTTTGGACATCGCCGTTACCGGCGCCCGCTGCTGCTTAGAGGAGAGCCGCTCCCTGGGCGGCAGCTGCCGCATGGAATACAGCCCCGAAAGCTTCACCGCTACCGAGCCGGAATTTGCCGCCCAGGTGTGCTCCGCCGTGCTGGACGTCTGGCAGCCCTCGCCCCAGGCCCCGGCCATCATCAACCTGCCCTCCACCGTGTCGGTGTCCATGCCCCACATCTACGCCAGCCAGGTGGAATACATGGACCGCGTCCTGCCCTACCGGGACAGCGTCATCCTGTCGCTGCACCCCCACAACGACCGCGGCTGCGCTGTGGCCGAGGCGGAGCTGGGCATGCTGGCCGGCGCCCAGCGGGTGGAAGGTACCCTCTTTGGCAACGGCGAGCGCACCGGCAACCTGGACCTGGTGACCATGGCGCTGAACCTGTACTCCCACGGGGTGGACCCGCAGCTTTCCTTTGAGGACCTGCCCTCGGTGGTGGAGCAGTACGAGGCCGCCACCGGCCTGCACGTCCCCGACCGTCAGCCCTACGGCGGCAGTCTGGTGTTTGCCGCCTTTTCCGGCTCCCATCAGGACGCCATCGCCAAGGGCCTGCACTGGCGCAAGGAGCACGCCTCCGAGCCTTGGAGTGTCCCCTATCTGCCCATCGACCCTATGGACATCGGCCGCCGCTACGCCGACGACGTCATCCGCATCAACAGCCAGTCCGGCAAGGGCGGCATCGGCTACCTGATGGAGCAGCGCTTCGGTATCAATATGCCCAAGCGGATGCGGGAGGACTTCGGCTACGCCGTCAAGGCGGTGTCCGACCACCAGCACAAGGAGCTGCCGCCCCAGGAGCTGTACGACCTGTTTGCCCGCCGCTACCTCAACCTGGAAACACCCTACCGCTTCCGCTCCTTCACCTCCACCAGCGAAGGTACCTACCGCACCCACGTCACCTTGGAGCACGACGGTCGCACCCTGACCCTCTCCGGCGACGGTAACGGCCGCTTCGACGCCGTGTCCAACGCCCTGCGGGAAGGGCTGGGCATCCAGTTTAGCGACCTGCAGTACACCGAGCACGCTCTGGAAAGCGGCTCCACCTCCCGCGCGATGGCCTACGTCGGCATCACCTCCCCGAAGGGGCAGGTTTTCTGGGGCGCGGGCCTACACAACGACATCGTCACCGCCTCGCTGCGGGCGCTGTTTTCCGCCGTCAACCGCATGCTCCTTTCTGCGGAGCCGGGGGAGGAAAAATAGCCGCGATTTTCCGGTTAACACCACTGAAAATCCAGCTTTTCTCTGGTTTTTTTTGTTCCGTTTTGCTATAATATCATCAACGGGAATCGTTTGATCTCCCTCCCCCTATTTTCCTCGTTGGAAGGGTATTTTTTGAGCAGAAAGGATGCGCATTACCATGAAACTCTTTATCGACACCGCCAACACCCAGCATATCCGGGAAGCCAATGACCTGGGGGTCATCTGTGGTGTTACCACCAATCCCAGCCTCATCGCCAAGGAAGGCCGCGACTTCAAAGAAGTGGTCCAGGAGATCACCTCCATCGTGGACGGCCCCATCTCCGCTGAGGTCATCTCCATGGAAGCCGAAGGCATGGTAGCTGAGGCTCTGGACCTGGTGAAGATCCACAAAAACATCGTCATCAAGATCCCCATGTGCGCCGAAGGCCTGAAAGCCTGCTCCAAACTGACCAAACTGGGCATCAAGACCAACGTCACCCTGATCTTCTCCGCCCAGCAGGCCCTGCTGGCTGCCCGCGCCGGCGCTACCTACGTCAGCCCCTTCATCGGCCGTCTGGACGACGTGGGCGCCAACGGTGTGGATGTGGTAGCCGACATCGCCGCCATCTTCCGTCAGTTTGACATCCACAGCGAGATCATCGCCGCCAGCATCCGTACCCCCGACGACGTGGTCAACGCTGCTCTGGTAGGCGCCGACATCGCTACCGTACCTTACCCGGTGCTGATGAAGTGCATCGACCATCCCCTCACCACCCAGGGTATCGCCCGCTTCCTCAAAGACTGGGAATCCGTTCCGAAAAAATAAGCGCTAGACGCAAAAGCCCCCTGTCCCATCGGGACAGGGGGCTTTATTTTTGTTATGGGATTAATCCAGCAGCAGCTCGCCGGAAGAAACGACATAGTACCCCAGCGCCTCGGTAGCAAAGCACAGGCAGCCGGAAGCCTCATCGTACTCCGCCGGGACGCGCACCAGCTCGGAGCCCTTCACCTCATAGACGCAGGCTTCCTGGCTGGGAGCCGGCAGCCGAAGCTGCCCTGCTTGCGCGAAGGTATCCTCCTCGCCCAGGAAGTGGTAGAAGCTCAGGTCGAAGCGGCGCAGGCGGTTGGCCAGCTTGTTGTCGTAGGAGCAGTCCAGATTCAAGTACACATCTCCGGCCAGCGCCGTGTTGCGGTAGGTGACGCCGTTTTCAAAGGCAAGGCTCACCGTCTTGCCGGCGTTTTCCCCCACCAGCAGGGTCATGGGCGAGATCACCTGATTGAGGATGCCCGGGCAAACCGTCTTGCTGCGGTTCTGGAAGCTGCCCACCAGCCGGACGGTATTGGAGCGCTCGGTACCCTGGCTGTCCCGGATGCTCAGGGACAGGTCCACCGGGTAGGTCTGGGTACCCACCGCCGAACTTAAAAACTGCATCCGCACCAGCAGGTTGCCCTCCTGGTCCAGATACCAGCCGGTTTCCTTCACCTGGGCTGTGCCCTTGCCCTGCAGGGAGATCTCCCAATTCTGAGGGATGCCCCGCAGCGGGCTGCCCGCCTGCTTCTGGAAGCTGCCCTCCTGGTAGCTTCCCGGGCACACCGGCACCAGCAGGCAGTCCCCGGGGTAAAAGACGCTCAGCTCACTGGCGGCAGATACCGTCTGGGTGCCGGAAGGGTTGGCGGTGGTGCGGGTCTGCAGGATGACCGCCTGGTCGTCCAGCCCCCACTGCTCCAGCTCCTGCTGCTGCACCGACGGGTAAACAGCCGCTACCGGCATCTCCGCCGCCTGGACCACGCTGCCCGCCGAAAGGATCAGCAAAGCGGCACAAGCTGCCAGTACGCGCTGTTTGATTGTTTTGAAAAAACCATTCACCTGGGCCGCCTCCTTTCTTTGCCGGGCTCCCGCGCGGCCGTGGGGAGACTTCCGGATGATTCTAAAGATAAGTATAACCATTTTGTCTGCTGTTTGCAAGCTTTTCTCAACCGTTTTGTAATCTTTCTGTTATTTTTAAAGAGAAAGTGGTTGGAATCGGTCGAAAAACCGGATAATTTTCCCGCAGGGAGGGCTTTTTGCCCCGAATCCTTACAAGAATATGACAAACGACAAAGGTCCGAATTCTGCATTGATATATTGACATTTATCTATTAAAGAGCTATACTGTCCCCAGAAAATGAAACTGCGATCAGACAGGAGGAAGTTTTATGCCCGCATCGGTACAACCCAAAGAAGAGATCCTTGCTATCTGCAAAGCCCTGGGAGACGACACCCGCCTGAAGGTGGTGCAGCTGCTCTCCGGCGGCGAGCTGTGCGCCTGCAAGATCCTGGAAAGCCTGGACATCACCCAGCCCACCCTTTCCCACCATATGAAGCTGCTGTGTGATTCCGGCATCGTCCAGGCCCAGAAGGTGGGCAAATGGCAGCACTACACTCTCAACGCCGACGCGGTGCGCCGCACCACCGAGTTCCTGGAAGGCCTGCTGGCTCCCGCCCCTGCCGCTGCTCCCTGCCCCTGCGTCAACGCGCCCAAGGACCACATCGACCTGTATGTGCTCACCGGCTTTTTGGGCTCCGGCAAAACCACCGTTCTGCTGAAGATCCTCTCCGCCCTCAAGGGCTGCCGGGTGGGCGTGCTGCAGAACGAATTCGGCAAGACCAGCATCGACGGCGAGATCCTGCGGGACGACGACATCAAGATGGTGGAGCTCAACCGCGGCTCCATCTTCTGCTCCTGCCTGAAGCTTTCCTTCGTGGAAGCTATGGGCGAGCTGGCCAAGGAGGACCTGCAGTACCTGTTTGTAGAAAGCTCCGGCTGGGGCGACCCCTCCAACGTCCAGGAGCTGCTGGGCGCCGTGGAGGTGCTGGCCCCCGGCCGCTACCAGTTCAAGGGTATGATCTGCCTGGTGGACGCCCTGAACTTTGAGGACCAGCTTGCAGACATGGAATCGGTGGAGCGCCAGCTGAAGCACTGCCACCTGGCGGCCATCACCAAGGTGGACCTGGTGGAACCGGAAAAACTGGACTTCCTGCGGGAAAAGATCCGCTCCATCAACCCCAACTGCCGCATCGCCGTAGCCAGCTTCGGCAACCTGGACTTCCACCTGCTGCAGGAGGACCTGACCCAGTACCAGTGGGCTCCCTCCGAAGAATCCACCAACAGCACCGAAAACAAGCCCAAGTCGGTCATGCTCCACTGCCACGAGGCGGTGGAAAAGGAAGGTCTGCTGCGCTTCCTGCAGGCCATCCAGGGCGATTCCCTGCGCATCAAGGGCTTCTTTAACCTGGTGGGCGAAGGCTGGCAGCAGGTGGACGTGGTCGGCAAGCAGATCGACTTCAAGCCCTGCGAAGCAAAGGACCACTCCTACCTGGTGCTCATCTCCCGCATCGGTCCGAAGCTCATCCGGGAGGCCTTTTCCGCCTGGGAGGAGAACATCCCCCAGAAGATGGAGCTGAAAAACTAACCTCTCGCGCAAAAAGGAGGATACCAAGATGGATATTAAGGTCATCGGCGCCGGGTGCGACAAGTGCGACACCCTCTACGCCAACGTTTGTCTGGCCGCAGCGGAGCTGGGGCTGGACGCCGACATTACCAAGGTGGAAGACCTGATCGAGATCGTCAAGCTGGGGGTCATGACCGCTCCCTCCCTGATGGTGGACGGCAAGGTCGTGGTCAGCGGGCAGGTCCTGTCCTGCGACAAGCTGGTCAAGCTGCTGAAAAAACTCTAATCTCTTCCCCGGACGCTGCAGCAATGCAGCGTCCCCCATTGGTCAAAATATCGAAAAACATCAATTTATAATTGCTGCAAAGGTGTGTGAAACCATGTTTATTTGGGACTTTATCGAGGATCAGCTGCTGCGGATGCGGTGGCTCAGCGACCTGGTGTCCTGGCTTTTAGAAAGCGCGGGCCTCGCCCCGGAGGGCAGGCTGTTTTCGGTGCTGCAGTTCTTCTTCTACGATACCATCAAGATCCTCATCCTGCTTTCGGTGCTGATCTTCGTTATCTCCTACATCCAAAGCTACTTCCCCCCGGAGCGCACCAAGCGCATCCTCGGACGCTTCCACGGCATCTGGGCCAACATCCTTTCCGCCCTGCTGGGCACCGTGACCCCCTTCTGTTCCTGCTCCTCCATCCCGCTGTTCATGGGCTTCACCAGCGCCGGGCTCCCCACCGGAGTGACCTTCTCCTTCCTCATCTCCTCCCCACTGGTGGACCTGGGCTCCCTGGTGCTGCTGACCAGCATCTTCGGCCTGCCTATTGCGGTAGCCTATGTAGTGGTTGGATTGGTACTGGCGGTGGCCGGCGGCTGCCTGATCCAGGCGCTGCACATGGAAAACGAGATCGAGTCCTTCATCCTCCAGGCCGGCCCGGTGGACATCACCCTCCCCGACCTGACCCGCCGCGACCGCCTGAGCTACGCCGCCAACCAGGTACAGGCCACCGTGAAGAAGGTCTTCCCCTACGTGCTGCTGGGCGTTTCCATCGGCGCGGTGATCCACAACTTCATCCCCCAGGCCTGGGTAGAGCAGCTGCTGGGCAACGACAATCCCTTCTCGGTGGTGCTGGCCACCGCCGTGGGCGTGCCCATGTACGCCGACATCTTCGGCACCATCCCGGTGGCGGAAAGCCTCTTTGCCAAGGGCGCCGGTCTGGGCACCATCCTCTCCTTCATGATGGCGGTGACCGCCCTTTCCCTGCCCTCGATGATCATGCTGCGCAAGGCCATCCGTCCCAAGCTGCTGGGCTTTTTTGTGGGCATCGTGGCAGCGGGCATCGTGCTCATCGGCCTGCTCTTTAACCTGGCACAGCCGCTGTTTGTTTAATTTCCTTCCCCCAAAACATGAGAAAGCCGTCCCGATGAAAGATCGGGGCGGCTTTCTGTGGTTATGGAGAAATGATCGAAGAAATCGTCGTTTGATGCCTTACCGGGCGAAGGGATTCTCGGTGGGGTAAGGCAGGTTTCTGGGCTGGTTGTAGGCCACATCCGGGATACCCAGGTAGGAGAAGAGGTCAAACAGCGCTTTGCCGTAGTGACCGAAGGCCACGGCGCCGTGATGGGGGTAGCGCTTCTGGATGAGCACATGGCGGTAGAAGCGGTCCATCTCCGGGATAGCGAAGACGCCGATGCTGCCAAAGCTGCGGGTAGGAACATCCAGAACCTCACCCTGGGCGATGTAAGCTTTTAACTGGCCCTCTGCGGTGCCCTGCAGGCGGAAGAAGGTGATGTCTCCTGCCTTGATGTCGCCTTCCATGGTGCCGCGGGTGATGTCCGGTTCCGGAAGCTCGGGCTCCAGGTCGCGTTTCATAATCAGCTGATAGCCCATGTGGCCGTTTTTCAGGCGGCAGGTGGGGGTATTGCCGCAGTGGAAGCCCATGAAGGTCTCCTCCAGGCGGGCGATGTAGCGGTTTTTGATATCCTCGTTGTAGATGGAGGCGGGAACGGTGTTGTTGATATCCAGCAGGGTCACCGGAGCGCCGGAGATGCAGGTGCCGATGTACTCGGAGACTGCACCGAAGATATCCACCTCACAGGATACCGGGATGCCCATAGCGGTCAGGCGGCTGTTGACATAGCAGGGAACGAAGCCGAACTCGGTCTGGAAGGCCGGCCAGCACTTATCGGCGAAGCAGACATACTCCCGGGCGCCTTTGTGTTCCTCGGCCCAATCCAGCAGGGTCAGCTCATACTGAGCCAGACGGGGCAGGACGCCGGCGTACTTGTTGTTGGGGCCCAGCTCCGCTTCCATCTCGGCCATGACGCCGGGGATACGGGGGTCGTCTTTGTGCTTGTTGTAGGCAACCAGCAGATCCAGCTCGCTGTTTTCCTCGATCTCGATACCCAGGTCAAAGAGAGGCTTGATGGGGCCGTTGCAGGCCATGAAGTCGCTGGGACGGGGGCCGAAGGTGATAACCTTCAGGTTGGCAAGACCCAGCAGCGCGGTAGCTACGGGAGCGAAGTCGGCAATCATGGCGGCTACCTGAGAAGCGGTGCCCACCGGATACTCGGGGATGTAGGCCTTCAGGTTGCGCAGGCCCAGGTTGTAGGAGCAGTTGAGCACGCCGCAGAAGGCGTCGCCGCGTCCGTCAAACAGGTCGCCGTCGCCCTCGGCAGCAGCAGCGTACATAACCGGACCGTCAAAGAGCTTGGCGATCATGGTTTCGGGGGTCTCGGGGCCGAAGTTGCCCAGGAAGACGCACAGAGCGTTGACCCCGGCGGCTTTGACGTCGGCTACGGCAGCCTTGGCGTCCCGCTCGTTTTCCACGGTAACGGGGCAGTCGTAGATCTCACCGTAGGCGCTGGTGTAAGCCTGTGCTACGGCGTGGCGGCGTTTTTCAGAGAGGGTGATGGGGAAGCAGCTGCGGCTCACCGAGATGATGCCCAGCTTCAGTTGCGGAATGTTTTTCATGGTATCTCAATCCTTTCTCGATCCAGACGCAAAGCGACTTAGAGCTGATCCTTCAGGTCGATATTTTCTCCGCTCAGGCCCACAAACGCGCCCTGGGCGGCTTCATTGGAGTCCGGGTGTGCCAGGAGCCACTTGTTGCAGGCCCACAGCAGCTGGTCCTCCCAGTTTTTCGGGGTGATCTCCAGTTTTTCGGTGTTAGTGCCGCGGGGCAGCACCACCAGTACCCGGAAGCCCTCCCCTGCCTTGGCGTTGCAGGGGGCGTAATGCAGGGTGGTAGCATACAGTTCTACCACCGTCCCGGCGGGAGCAGCGAAAGCCTCCACCCGCGAGGTGTCCAGATGACCCCGGACTGCGTCCTGCTGGCGGGCCACCAGGAAGATCATATCATCCGCGGGGATGTTGATCTCGCTGTCGCGGTGGTATTCCAGGCAGTTGAGGCGGGTGTTGCTGCCGTTGCAGTAGCCAAGCTGGATGGGCATCCCGCCGTACACCTGGCGGCTCAGCACCTGGGCGGCAGGCAGGCCTTCCAGCTTTTCATCGGAGGGCACATAGATGGTGCTGTCCTCCGGCTTGGGGGAGATGGCGCGCAGGGTCTCCAGCAGAGCGCCGGCTTCCTGCTCCAGCCCCTCCACCACCTTGCCGTAAGGGGCAAACTCCGGGTCAAATACAGAACGAATCACCATAGCGGCTTCCTCCTATCTGTCCTCCAGCTGGGCAAGCTGCTGGAAGGACGCCTTGAGCGCGGGATACAGGCCCGCGTAGATCTGATAAACTTCTTCGTACCGGCGGCTGTTTTCCGGGATGGGGTCCTGCTGGGGGTTGGTGCGGATGACCTGACGGCAGGCTTCCTGCACCGAGGGCCAAACGCCGGTACCCACACCGGCCAGGATGGCCACGCCCAGCGCCGGCCCCTCCTTGGAGACCACTGTCTTCACCGGGCAGCCGTAAACATCGGCCAGCATCTGGCGCCAGACGCGGCTGGTACCACCGCCGCCGCAGGCCAGCATCTCGGTAGAGACAACGCCCATGCCCCGCAGGACATCCAGGCACTGGCGCAGGGAGTAGGTCACTCCCTCCATGACGGCGCGCAGCATGGTGTATTTGTTGTGGATGGCCGAAAGCCCGAAGAACACACCGCGGGCATCCGGGTCCAGCAGCGGGGAACGTTCCCCCATGAGATACGGCAGGTAGAGCAGGCGGTCGGCGCCGATGGGCACCCGGTCGGCCTGCTGGTCCATGAGGACGTAGGGGTCTACCCCCATTCCCTTTGCCGCTTCCATTTCAGCGGTGCAGAAGGTGTCCCGGAACCATTTGAGGGAAAGTCCGGCGGACAGGGTGCAGCTCATGACCGTCCAGCAGCCGGGCACCGCGTGGCAGAAGGTATGTACCCTGCCCTTCGGGTCGATAGTCACCCGGTCGGAGTGGGCGAACACCACACCGGAGGTACCGATGGTGGTAAAGGCTTTGCCTTCCTCCACTACACCGGTGCCGACTGCGGCAGCGGCATTGTCGCCGGCTCCGCCAACCACCGGGGTCCCCTGGGCCAGGCCGGTGAGGGCTGCTGCCTGGGCAGTGACGGTACCGGTGATTTCCGGGGATTCGTAAAGTTTCGGCATCCAGGCCGGGTCGATCTCCAGCTTTTCTAAGATCTCCTGGCTCCAGCAGCGGCCGGGCACGTCCAGGAGGTTTGTACCGGAAGCGTCGGACATTTCAGAAGCCAGCGCTCCGGTGAGACAGTAGCGGATGTAGTCTTTCGGGAGCAGGATGTGGCGGCAGCGGGCGTAGATCTCCGGCTCGTTGTGCCGCACCCAAAGGATCTTACCGGCGGTGAAACCGGTGAGCGCCGGGTTGGCGGTGATCTCGATGAGCCGCTGGGCGCCGACCTTTTCGGTAATCTCCTGGCACTCTTTGGCGGTACGGCCGTCGCACCAGATGATGCTGCGGCGCAGCACCTGCCCGGCCTTATCCAGCATCACCAGGCCGTGCATCTGGCCGGAAAGGCCGATGCCGCAGATCTGGGCCGGGTCGGCCTTGCTTTTTTGGAGAACCTGGCGGATGCCTTCCACAGAAGCGTTCCACCAGTCCTGGGGGTCCTGCTCAGCCCAGCCGTTGCGGGGCTGATACAGGGGATATTCTTCGGTATGGCTGGCCACCGGGTCACCATTGGTGGTGAACAGCACCGTTTTGGTGCCGGAGGTCCCGATGTCGATGCCCATAATGTATTGCTGCATAACCGTCCTCTTTTCTTTGTGCAAGACTTGGGGATTGGGGCTAACGAAGCGGCAGCAGATGCCACTGCTGGCGGATCCGCTCCAGAGCCTGGGCCAGATAGTCCCGGGAGCAGGCCAGGTTGATGCGGATAAACTCCTTTGTGCTCTGGGAATAGCGGGAGCCCATGTACACCGAAACCCGGGCTTTTTCCACGAAGAAGCGTTCCAGCTCCTCCTCGGACACCGCCAGGCCGCTGGTGTTGATCCAGGCCAGGTAGGTACCCTCCGAAGGCATGAGCCGCAGGCCCGGCAGATAGTCGCGGATATACTGGGACAGGAAGTCGTAGTTGGCGCGGATGTAGCGGTTGACCTCCCGCAGCCAGTCGTCGCACTGGGTATAGGCCGGTTCCAGCATGGCGGCGGCAAAGATGGTGGGGTTGTGCAGGCCCCAGCGGTCGATGGTCTCGGCCATGCGGCGGCGGATGTCGGGGTTGGGGATAATAACGTTGGAGAAGATGACTCCGGGCACATTAAAGGTCTTGGTGATGGAATTGCAGAGGATGGTGCGCTGGTTCATATCCTCGTTGATGGAAAGCAGGCTGGTGTGGCGGGTACCCTCGGGGACGATGTCGCCGTGGATCTCGTCGGAGATGACCAGCAGGTTGTGCCGGTGGCAGAAGTCTGCCAGCCGCTCCAGCTCCTCCCGCCGCCAGACGCGGCAGGTGGGGTTCTGGGGGTTGCAGAAGATGAGCATCTTGACGCTTTCGTCGCACAGCTGCTCCATCTGTTCAAAGTCCATCTGGTACTCCCCGTCCCGGAAGACCAGCGGGCTTTCCACGGTGCGGCGGTCATACTTGCTGATGGCTGCCTGCAGGGCGGTATAGGCCGGGGTATGCAACAGGATGCCGTCTCCGGGCTGGGTGAAGGTCTCCACCGCCATGTTGGCCGCCATATTGATGCGGGGGCTGAAGAGTACCCAGTCCTCCTGGATAGTGCAGTCGTAGCGGCGCTGCATCCACTGTCGCACCAGGGCCGGATAGTTCTGGGGCAGGACGGTGTAGCCGAACACCCCTTTTTCGATAACCTGGGAAAAGGCGTCCAGAATGGGCTGCGGGGAGCGGAAGTCCATATCCGCTACCCCCAGGTGCATCAGGCCCGGGCCGTATTTCCAGTCCATCTCGTCGAACTTGGCGCAGTTGGTACCGCGGCGGTCGAGGATGGTGTCAAAATCATAAGCCATAGCAGCAATGCCTCCTTTGCGGGATTAACCCTTGACCGCACCGGCGGTAGCGCCCTCCAGGATCTGGCGGGAGCAAAGGGAGAAGACGATGAGGATCGGCACCACCGACATGGTAACGCCCAGGTAGCTGACGCCGTAGTCCGGGATATAAAGGCCCTTCATCTGGGCTACCAGGATGGGCAGGGTGTATTTTTCCTGGGAGAACAGCAGGATGGAAGGCTGCATGAAGGAGTTCCAGGAAGTAACGAAGGTGAAGATCGCCTGGGTAGCGATACCCGGCAGGATAATGGGCAGGATGATGCGGTTGAAGATCTTAAATTCTCCGCAGCCGTCGATGCGTGCGCTTTCGATCAGGGCGTCGGGAACATAGGAGTCGATGTACTGCCGGTTCCAGAATACCATAGCCGGGGTGGCAAAAGCGGGCATAAGCAGCGCTACATAGGTATCCAGCAGGTGCATGGTGTTCATCAACTGGTAGTAGCCGATGATACCCAGCTGAGCGGGGACCATCATGGTAGCCAGCACCACCCAGAACAGCTGCTTGTTGAAGCGGAACTTATACTTAGCAAAGCCGTAAGCGGTCAGGGCGCCAAAGTAGGTGGAGATCAGGGTATAGGTCACCGAGATGAAGATACTGTTGGCCATACCTCTCCAGATGTTGACGTTGTCGGCCAGCTTCTGATAGTTGGACAGCAGCTGTTTACCGGGGAGCATCTGGAAGCCGGAGGAAAGAGCCGCGTTGTCGTGGGTAGAGCCGATGATCATGTTGTAGAAGGGTACGATACACAGAATCGCCAGCAGCACCAGTACAAAATAGGTCAGGAAGTTGACGATCTGGGTATGACGCTTGGACTTTTGGTTCTGAACAGCCTGAGTCATCATATTAGAAGTTTCTCTCCTTTCCTGCGGTGTACTTCATAAATACCAGCGAGAAGACGATCACGATGACGAACAGGCCGTAGGAGATCGCCGAGCCGTAGCCATAGTCATAGTTGGTGAAGGCAATGTTGTACATGTACATGACCATGGTGAGGATGGACTTGTCTGCGCCGCCGGTAGCTCCGCCGAAGGTGTAGGGCAGGTCGAAGATCTGCAGACCGCCGATGATGGAGGTCACGAAGGCGTAGGTCATAATGGGACGCAGCAGCGGCAGAACGATGCGGAAGAAGGTCTGGGTCTTGGAAGCACCGTCGATCTCCGCTGCCTCCAGGATATCGTAGGAGATACCCTTGATGCCGGCGGTAAAGATGATGGTGTAGTAACCAAAGTACTGCCAGAACAGCACGAAGGCCACGATACCCTGACAGAAGCCGGGGCTCATCTTCCAGGCGATGGGCTCCGAAATCAGGTTCAGAGCCAGCAGCAGCTTGTTGACGCTGCCGGCCTGCTGGTCAAACAGCAAGCTGAACAGGACGCCCAGAGAAACAGCGGTAACCAAGTTGGGGAAGTAGAAGATCGCCTTGAAGGTGTTGCTGCCTTTCAGGTGATGCTGGTTGAGCACAAAGGCCAGCACCAGACCAAAGACCATCTGGGGGATCATGGCCATCAGAGCGATCTTGATGGTGTTCCAGATGGACTGGAAGAACACCTTGTCAGCAAACAGACGCTGGTAGTTGGCAAGGCCCACAAAGGTGGGGTCACCAAAGCCGTCCCAAGAGTGGAAGCTCAGCTTAAAGGTATAAAGGATCGGGTACAGGGTGAAGCACATAAACACCAAAAAGTACGGCAGGATGAAAAGCAGACCGGTGTTTTTCTTTTCCAGGCTGCCGCGTTTTGGGGCCCGTACCGCTGGTGAAGAAGTCGGTTTTTTGGCCATGGTATTCCCTCCAATTCATCGGTAAAGCCGCGCCGGGCGCAGCGGGGGCAGAAAGTTGGCTGCCCGCCCGCACAAAATGCGGGCGGGCAGCCACTTTGTTTCTATTCGGGGTAGGTCAAGGGGATGACCGGCAGGATGCCGGGTATTAGTCGATCACGATTTCAGGATAGATATTCTTCATATCTTCCTTGAAGCCCTGGACAGCCTCTTCCACGGTGATGTCGCCGTTGGCAAGCAGGTCTCTCTGGGCGCCGAAGCTGGTCCAAGCCTGTCTGTCGTAGATGGTCATGGGGTCAGCCTCAACCAGTTTTGCGGTCTCGTAGAAGTCTGCGAAGTACTGCTGGTCACCGGTAACGATATCGGTGTGGCCTTCTTCGATGGCGCGCTCAATGGTGGGGATGTAGCCGGGGAAGTCGCCCAGAACATTGACCTGGCCGTCCATCTGGCAGTCAACGTTGGAGGTCATGGTCTTGATCCAAGCCCAAGCAGCCTCTTTGTTTTCGGATTTGGAGTACATACCGTACCAGGTACCGCCGTTCTGATAGGGGATGGGAGCTTCCATGTAGCCCCAGGTATCAGCAGCGTTTTCCATCTCTTCGGTGGGGATACCGGGTTTGATGCAGGTGTTCAGGCCCCAGGTGGGCAGGCCAACCAGAATGTACATATCCTGTGCGTACATACCGGAGGTCCAGCCAGCGGACCACTGGTCGGATTTGGCGTCAACGTTGTTTTCGCGGACGCGTTTGATCAGGTCGAACTCTTCGGTGAGGAACTCATCGGAGATGATGTGGTTGTTTTCGTCTACCCAGGGAGCACCTTTGTAGGAGGAGTAGATCTGCTCTACGGTCTCAACGTCGTCCAGCAGAGCAACCTTGCCGCCGGATTTCTCGTAAACCTGTTTACCTACTTCGATGATGGAATCCCAGTCTTTGAGCATCTCGTGCAGCTCATCGGGATCATCGGTGCCGAGGTATTCGCGAGCCAGGGCTTTCTTGTACCAGAAGCCGCCGGGGGTGGACTGCCAGGACATACCCATGATGTTGCCATCTGCGTCGCGGGACAGTTTGTCAACGTAGGGAACCATATCTTTGGAAATTTCGTCTGCGTTATAGGGAGCAGCGGACAGGTTCTCCAGGATATCGGTCTCTTTGTATTTGCCGAAATCGGAGATCTCGAAGGTAGCTACGTCCGGAGCGTTGGTACCAGTACGGAAAGCGTTCTGCAGCTTGGTGCGGTACTCGTTGGAAGGCATAACGCTCAGGTTTACCTTAACACCGGGAACGTATTTGTTGAAGGTCTCGATGTAGGTGTTCATCTCGTCCTGTGCCAGGTTGGTCCAGATGGTGATCTCGCCGGTTACGCCGGAAACGTCATCATAAGAACCTTCTGCGGCGGTCTCGGAAGCACCTTCTTCTGCAGCCTGACCCTCTTCCTGAGTCTGAGCCGGTGCTTCTTCTGTGGTAGAGCTGGTGGAACTTCCGCAGCCAGCCAGGGTACCAACAGCCATGGCAGCCGCCAACATCAGTGCCAATAACTTTTTCATACTACACACTCCTATTTTCCATCGATTGTGTCGCGGGGCCGGATTTCCTTTCCACTTGAAAGGGTCGGCCTCCTGCTTTTTCGATTCACCAAAAACTTTTATAAAATACTTTCATAAAAGTTCCTTGTACTCATACTACAAGCAATCTGTCCAAAAGTCAATAATAATCTTTAAAGATTTTAAACTTTATGTAAATTAGCCAAGGTATTCGTTCAAAATTCATTCAGAATTCCCCTTGCTCCGCGCAAAAAAGCCACCGTCCGGGGCGCTTCCCCAAACGGTGGCTTTTTTTGCATAGATAACGCTAAATTTCTTCGATAAATTGGTTGATGTACCGCAGTGCCGCTCCAATGCTGTTGGATTTGGCGCCGTATCCGCTCAGCCGCAAATAATCCCCGCGGCCGGTGATCCGGTCCCGGCGGGCCAGGCGGCTGCGGATCTCTTCCAGATAGGGGGCCAAAAACTTGCTCAGGTTGCCTCCCAGCACCACATCGCAGTCCAGCAAGGTGTGGATATTGTAGATCCCCACCACCAGATGGGAGAGAAATTCCTCCCAAATGCGGCGGTACTCCTGGTTGCCCCGCCCCAGCTCCACAAAGAAGTCCTCCAGCTGGATGTTCAGGTCGTAGCTGAGGCGTGCCGTGGAACAATAGGCCTCCAGGCAGCCCCGGTTGCCACAGTTGCACAGCCGGCCCTCCGGCTCCACGCACATATGGCCAAACTCGCCGCTGCGCTTGCCGTCCCCCAGGTAGGAATCGTTTCCGATGAGGATCGCGCCGCCGACGCCCTTTCCAATGGAAAGATAGGCCATGGTGTTGACGTCGCTGCGGCTCCAAAGCTCGGCAAAACCGCCGTCGTTGGCGTCGTTGTCTACCCGGCACGGATAAGGGATGTTGCGGGTCAGGTTGGAAAAGCTCACCTTGTGGCCCAGGTTCAGGGTGGGCGCGATCTCGATGATACCCAGGTCGTTGTTGATGATACCGGGCAGCGAGATGCCTACACCCAGCAGACGCTCCCGTTCCAGTTCAAACTGGTCCAGGAAAGCCTCCAGGTTTTCTCCCAAATAAGCTCCGTATTCCTGGCTTTCCGCAAAAGCGATGCTATGCTGGCAGAAGCCCAGCTCCTGCCCTGCCAGATCCACCGCAATGTAGCGGATATGGTTGGCGGTGACCTCAATGCCCACGGCAAACCGGGCCTGCGGCTGGATGGAATAGGTCTTGGGCTTCCGTCCTCCGGTGGATACCAGCTTTTCCCCGTGAGCCAGCAAACCGTCCTCCATCAGTTCCTTCAAGTTCTGGCTGACGGTAGGCAGGCTGAGGTTCAGCAGTTGGGCAATTTCCTGCTTGGTTACCTGCCGTCGCTGATAGATCAACCGGTATATTCTGTTTTTGTTGATCCGCCGCAGCTCGGCAGAGGATGCTACTCGGTCCGGCATTATATCACCACTTTTGCAAAAGTATTTTACGTATCTTAATCTTAGCATATTCTCTGAAAAATGCAAGACTAAAATCCTACTTTTCCAATCTTTTTCCCCTTCTATTCCATTTTACTCCTGGTTTTGTGGGAACACAATGCCGTTTGCATTTTTTATTCATTTATGACATAATTTCCATTCTTGTTTGAATAAGGTAACCCGTTTTCCCCTCAATCAAACAAGCTCAGCTGCTGGGGAGCGTAGCCCATCCGGCTGGCGGAGATGATCTCTCCCATGCGGGAAAGCAGCCCCAGCCGGCGGCATTCCTCGGTAAAGCACTGCCCCAGCTCCCGCGCCCGGGGGCTCAGGCAGGAGTACTGCCCGCCGTACCGCTGCCGGTAACGCTGGGCCAGCCCCTGACCGGGGAACGTCTCTTCGAGCCTTTGCAGGAAAAACTCCCGCTGGCCGTCCCGCATGGTCACCCCAAAATACGGGTAGACAAACCGCGCCCCGCAGTCGGCGGCCCGCTGCAGCAGCTGCCGCACCGCCTGAGGGTCGTCCTCCACAAAGGGCAGAACCGGCATCAGCAGCACCCCGCAGAAGATCCCCTCCCGGCTCAGCCCCTCCAACGCCGCAAAGCGCTGGGAGCTTGGGCTGACCCCCTGTTCCAGGCGGCGGCTCAGGCGGTCGTCCGGGGTGGTGATGGTGATCTTCACCACCACCGGCGAGTGCCCGGCGATCTCCTGCAGCAGGTCGCTGTCCCGAAGGACCAGGCTGCTTTTGGTGGCGATAGCCGCCCCAAAGCCGAAGGCGTCCAACAGTTCCAGCGCATGGCGGGTCAGTTGAAGCTGCTTCTCAAAGGGGTTGTAGGGGTCGCTCATGGAACCAGTACCCACCACCCCGGTGCGCACCTTGCGGCGCAGCTCGTCCCGCAGCAGCCGCAGGGCGTTTTCCTTGACCCGTACCTGGCCGAAATCCTCGATGCCGTAGCAGGTACTGCGGCTGTCGCAGTACAGGCAGCCGTGGCAGCAGCCCCGGTACAGGTTCATGTTGTAGTCGATGCCAAACCAGCTTCCCGGCGCTTTGCAGCGGGTAAGCAGCGTTTTGGCCGGGACGGTGGGCAGCATGATTTAGGCCTCCTTCCAGCGTTTGAGGGTAGAAAACCAGGTGAGCATCGCCTGACGGGCAACGTCCGGGTCGTCGTCCCAGACGCCCGGCGGGGTCACCTTTAGGCAAAATTCCACCATCTCTTCCTTGGTGCAGTCGGCGACAAAGGCGCCGTTTTGGTAACAGTGGATGCAGTAGTCGGGGCTGGGGGAACCGTCGCGCTCGGTGCCGTGGTCCTGGGGATGCTGCAGCGGCATACCGCAGCTTTGGCAGAAGATCATTTCCTTCATAAAAACATCCTCCTTACGGATCATATGGGTGGAAACGGCCGTTTCTGCTGCGATTATACCGGGAAAAACCGGTCATCGGGCGTCCGGATTTTCCGGCGGCGGCAAAATTTCCTCCGATTCTCGGTAACGCCGGGCAATGTCCTGCGCCTCCTTTGCCATCCGCTGGCGCAGCCAAAGGGGACGGCACACCTCCAACTGAGCCCCGAAGGAAAGCAGATACCCCAGCGGCCAGGCGGATTCCTCCGGTGGGAGGTGCATGGTCACCAAAAAGCTCCCGTCCTCCTGACGGGTCACCTGCTCCCGGGCAAACTCGTCCAGCACCCGGTAGCTCATGCCAGGCGACAGCCAAAGCAGCACCTCCTCCCCTTCCTCCGGGTGCTGCTCCTGGTCCAGGGGCGGGATGTCCTCCCGGCGGCGGAAGGGGATGCCGGTGCCCTCCACCTGCTCCATACGGCTGAGCTTAAAGGTCCTCCACTGCTGCCGCAGCAGGCAGTAGGCCTGCAGATACCAGGCAGAGCCCTTGCAGCAGAGCCGCACCGGTTCCACCGGGCGGGAAAGGGTCTCTCCCGCGGCGCTGTGGTAGAGCAGCCGCACCTGCTCCTGCTCCAAAATCGCCTGCCGCAGCCGGGAAAAGCGCTCCTTCTCCCCCCCGGTCGCTGCCCCAGCGGGTAAAGTCCACGTCGATCCAGTCCACCTGCGGGCGGCTGAACACTGCGCTCAGCTGCTGCAGAAGGGGGCCGTTCTCCATGCCGCCGGAGGCCTGCAGACTTTGCAGCCCGGCCAAAATCTGCTCCTGCTCCCGGGGGGACAGCAGCGCCCGGCTCAGGGAAAAGCCCGGCAGCAGGCGGATGCCGCCTCCCCTTCCCCGCGCGGCATACACCGGTACCCCGGCGGCCGACAGGGCGTCCACATCTCGGTAGATGGTGCGCTCCGATACCTCAAACCGCCGGGCCAACTCCCGGGCGGTCACCGATTCCCGCTCCATGAGCAGGTACACGATCTGAAACAAACGGCTGGTCTGCATCCTTTCCCCCTCCTTCTTTTGGCTTTAGTATAGCACAAAAACCAGACATTTTCTGTCCTGTTTTCTTTTCCTTGACAAAACCGAAAAAATACCCTATGATACAGCTGTATCATCCGGACTGGAGGCGAGAACGTGCGCAAAATTTCCTGCTAATTTGGTTTATCCTCGTTGCATAAAACAGCAAGGCAGCTTGGTCTGCCTTTGGTTTGGTGCGGCGAAAAGCAGGAAAGCGTTCTTTCGTCCCTGGGGGCCGTCTGTTTTTGGGCGGTCCTGGGTTTCCGGCGGCGCAGGCTCATTCTGCCGCGGAGAGCGAAGGCTTTCCGCGGCTTTTTTGCGCACCTTTTGGGAAAGGAGCATGCCCAATGTCGCTTATCCAGGTCCAGGACCTTACCTTCCGCTACGACAACAACCCCCAGCTGATCTTTGACCACGCTAGCTTCGCGCTGGACACCCGCTGGAAACTGGGGCTCATCGGCCGCAACGGCCGGGGAAAGACCACCCTTCTCCACCTGCTGGACGGCAGCCTCCCCAGCGGCGGCGCCATCCAGGCCAGCGTATCCTTCACCTACTTCCCCTTCCCAGTAGCAGACCCCCAGCAGCCGGCGGGAAAGCTCATCAAGGACACCATCGCGCCCTTCTCCCGGTGGGAGGAGGAGATGCAGGCGCTGCTGGAAGACGGCAGCCCCGCCGCCCTGGACCAGTACGCCCTGGTGTTGGAGCAGTACTGCCAGCAGGACGGCTACACCATCGACGAAGCCCTCTGCGCCGAGGTGGGCAAGCTGGGGGTGGACGCCGCCGTGCTGGACCGCCCCTGGCAGACCCTCAGCGGCGGAGAGCAGGTCAAATGTATGCTGGCGGGGCTGTTTCTAAAGAAGAACAACTTCCTGCTCATCGACGAGCCCACCAACCACCTGGACGCCGATGGCCGCCGTCGGATGGCCCAGTATCTCAAAAGCAAATCCGGCTTCATCCTGGTCAGCCACGACCGCGCCTTCCTGGACGAGATCGTGGACCACGTGCTTTCCATCAACCGCAGCACCATCCAGGTGCAGCGGGGCAACTATTCCTCCTGGCAGCAGAATAAGGACCAGGAGGACCAGGCCCAGCTGCTGCAAAACCAAAAGCTTCGCCAGGATATCGCCCGGCTGCAGGAGGCTTCCCGCCGGGCCGCCGGCTGGTCGGAGCAGGTGGAAGCCCGCAAATGTGGTACCCGAAACAGCGGCCTGCGTCCCGACCGCGGCTACCTGGGGCACCAGTCCGCCCGGCTCATGGCCCGAGCCAAGGCCTTTGAAGCCCGGCAGGAAAAGGCCATCCAGGAAAAAAGCCAGCTGCTGCAGGATCTGGAGCAGTCCGCGCCCCTGAAGCTGCACCTGCTCCCGCCGCCGAAAAAGCGCCTGCTGGAGGTCCGGGACTTTACTCTGCTGCGGGACGGGCAGCCGCTCTTTGCCCCGGTGAGCTTTTCGGTCTTTGCCGGAGACCGGGTCCAGCTTTGCGGGCCAAACGGCTGCGGCAAGACCTCCCTGCTGCGCGCCCTGCTGGGGGAGGAGCTGCCCTTTGCGGCGTCCGGCTCCCTGACCCGCTGCCCCGGTCTCGTCTGCTCCACCATCCCCCAGCAGACCCACTCCCTGCGGGGGAGCTTTCTGGATTTTGCCGCCGGACAGGGCATCGACCCCACCCTATTCCTTACCATCCTGCGGAAACTGGACCTGCGGCGGGAGGTCTTTTCCAGCGACCTGTCCCAGCTGAGCGAGGGGCAGAAGAAAAAGGTGCTGCTTTCGGCCAGCCTCTGCCGGGCGGCCCATCTTTTCGTCTGGGACGAGCCGCTTAACTTCATCGATCTGCTTTCCCGCCGCCAGATGGAGCAGCTTGTGCAGGAGCAGCAGCCCACCCTGCTCTTTGTGGAGCACGACGCCCTCTTTTCCCAGACGGTGGCCACCCAGACCGTCCGCCTCTCCCCCGCCGGGGACGCTTCTTCCCCTTCCCGCATAGGATAGGGACAGCACCCGCTTGACAAATCTATATTATTTTAGTACACTATACCTAGTTAGCACGCGCTAATCAATAATGCCGGACCGGATGCACGCCATCCCGCACCGGAGAAAGAGGGGAATGGATTATGAATTGGACTGCTTTGACCTGGGCTGCCGCCGGGACCGGGTTCACCTTCGGGATGACCTGCCTGGGCGCCGCCATGGTTTTCTTCTTCCGCAAACGCTCTAGCGAACATATTCAGCGCATCTTTCTGGGCTTTGCCGCCGGGGTGATGATCGCCGCTTCGGTGTGGAGCCTGCTGATCCCTGCCATCGAGGAAGCCGAGGCCGCCGGTCAGACTGGCTGGGTCCCGGCGGCAGGCGGGCTGTGCCTGGGCGTGGCGTTTTTGCTGGCGCTGGATAAGCTGCTGCCCCATCTGCACCCCGAAGCCCACAAGGTGGAGGGTCTGCCCTCCTCCTGGAAGCGCACCACCCTGCTGGTGCTGGCGGTGACGCTGCACAACATCCCCGAAGGCATGGCGGTAGGTCTTTCCTTCGCCCTGGCCTCCCAGCACGCCAACGAACCGGGTATGTTTGCCGCCGCGGTGGCTCTGGCGCTGGGTATCGGTATCCAGAACTTCCCCGAAGGCGCCGCCATCTCCCTGCCCCTGCGTCAGGAAGGCCTGGGCGTCTGGAAAAGCTTCTTCTACGGGAGCCTGTCCGGCCTGGTGGAACTGGTGTTCGGCGTGCTGGTGGTGCTGGTAGCCGGTGGGGTCCGTCCACTGATGCCCTGGATGCTCAGCTTCGCCGCGGGAGCCATGCTCTACGTGGTGGTGGATGAGCTGATCCCCGAAGCCCATCTGGGCCAGCATTCCGACTTCGGGACCCTGGGGGTCATCGGCGGCTTCCTTGCCATGATGATCCTGGACGTCGCTTTGGGATAATCTTCTGTCTTATGAAACAAGCCCTGTCAGACTGGTTCTGACAGGGCTTGTTTTTTGGGATGTATTAGGATGTGTCAAGGGGATGGACCGGTTAACGGTCGTTTTTGGCAAAGTATGCCTCGGCTACCCAGGCGATGGCCTCCTCTGTGGAAGCCTGACGGATGGGCATAGAAGATGCAAACATCAGGTTGATGGGGTAGTTAAAGTCCTCCACCACGTTGCCGCACAGGTCGGCGTTTTCCCGTTCGGGGCCGTAGTGCGGGATACGCTGCTGCATGATGCGGGCGTCCTTCATGTAGCCAAAGCACGGTTTTCCCAGCTGCCAGCCGCAGCCGCACTCAAAGGCCACGTCGGCGCTGGGCTCCAAGCCGTGGAAATCGCTCAGGTCGGCCAGCACCAGGTCGCAGCTGCGCAGGTTTTTCTGCCACTGGGCAAAGAGGGCGGCCGCCTGGGTGTAGGGGTCGTCAAAGTGGATATCTTCGGTGCCGTCCAGGGGGGTGACTGCTTCCAGACCGTGCTGACGGCAGACCTCCTCGAGGTGGGCGTACTGCTGGGCGCCATCGGCGTCATAGCGGCGGACGTCCGCCAGGTAGACCCGGGGACAGCCACTGGTTTTCGGGGCCTCGGGGGCTTCTTCCTTAGCAGCGGTTTTGTTCCAAGCTGCCTTGGCTTCCTCGTCCAGGTCGGTGGCCAGGGTCTTGAGACAGTCCACAAAGCTGCCCTCCACGATCTTGCAGGAAGCGACCACGCTGGGGCTGAAGGGCAGGTCGCCGTAAGGCAGCGGGCGGCCGTCCTGGTCGAAGGCCTGTCCGTCCTTCAGGTAAGCCTGCTGATACTTGTGGGTCAGCGGGCGTTTGTCGCGGGTGTAGGCGTAGCAGCGCAGGCCGCGGGCATAGGCCATACCGATCTCATAGATGCTGCCGCCGTCGGGCTCGGCGCCGCGGAACAGTTCCAGGTCGGCTAGGATGGCGGTGGAGCGGTTCATGCTTTCGGCGCAGTTGGCAAAGATAGCGTCGGCGTTTTTCTGCAGGTCCTCGTGGTCCAGCTTCAGCTTGTTGTCGTTGGGCAGGGCCACCTGGAACCCGTAATAGACCGCCTGGCGGCGCAGCGCCTCCCACAGGTCATATCCCCGGGGATAGAAGCAGGCCGGGCCGGCGATGTAAAGAGCCTGGTTTTCGTAACGATTCATCTGCGTTCTCCCTTCTTCTGCAGGCGTGCCGGCCTAGGCCAGCACCGTCTCCATGAGCAGCTGCAAAAATTCGCCGTACTTGGCTTCCACGCCGATGCGGATCACCGGCAGGTGGGTCCAGACGTGGTGATGGCGGCGGTCCAGCACCGTCATGCCCAAGGTCAGGCCGTCCTTGGTCTCCACCCCGACGTGGCCTTCCATGGTGGTCACCAAAGTGGGGTCGATGGCGTAAGCTACCGCCATGCAGTCGATGACGGCGCAGTAAGCGTCAAAGCCGCGGCCGTTGACAAAGCGTACCGCGTTGCGCAGGAACCACGCTTCCTTGCGGTCGCTCTCTTCCAGGCGTTTCAGGTCCTGCTCGGTCAGGTTCACATCAAAGTAGGTCGCCACATCCAGGCCCAGGGCCACCAACGGCACGCCGCTTTCGTAGACGATCTTGGCGGCTTCCGGGTCCACATAGACATTCCACTCGCTTTGGGGGGTGTCTCCGGTGGCGTTGGTGAAGGCGCAGCTGTTGAGACCGAAACTGCCGGAAATGGCGCAGATCTCCCGGATCTGGTCCTTGATCTCCGGCGCTTTGATCAGTGCCATGGCCACGTTGGTCAGCGGGCCGGTGGCCACGATGGTCACCTGGCCGGGGTTGGCCTTAACGGTGTCGATGATCAGCTCCACCGCGTGGCGGGGGTCCAGCGGCATGACCGGGTCGGGCAGGAAAGCTTCCGCCTGGCCGTCCTTGCCGTGGGTGAAGGGGTCGGAGGGAACGGGTCGTACCAGGGGCTTGCTCATACCGCGGCCCACCGGGATATCCTGGCGGCCCAGCAGTTCCAGCACCTTACGGGCGTTGACGGAGGTCACCTCGATGGGATAGTTGCCGTTGACGGTGGTCACCGCCAGCAGTTCCAGCGCCGGGGATTTGGCCGCCATAACGATGGCCATGGAGTCGTCCATGCCCGGGTCGCAGTCCAGAATGATCTTTTTGCGTTCTGCCATACCTTTGCCCTCCTTAGCGGTCTGCCAGGATCTTCACCTGGAATTTGCGTTTGCGCGGGCCGTCGAATTCCAGGAAGAAGATGCCCTGGCTGCTGCCCAGAAGCAGCTTACCGTCCTCGATGATCAGCGGCAGGCTGACTCCCATAAGGGAGCTTTTCACGTGGCCAGCGGCGTCCTGGGGGGTGTCGTGCTGGTGTTTGAAGTCGATGCGGGTGGGGATCAGGCGGCAGATCTCGTCCTGCAGGTCCTCAAAGCCGTTGGGGTCCCAGAAGGAGGTGATGGTCAGCGCCGCTGTGGTGTGGGGGGTAAAGACGACGCAGAGACCGCTCTGCACCCCGCTGGACTCCACAAAGTCCTTGACGTCCTGGGTGATGTTGATCACCGCGTTGTGGCTGGTTTCAATGGGAAAACTTTTCAGCATATCGCGTTTGTGCTCCTTTCGGTCTCCGGGTTAATATTCCACCCACTGGCTCTGGCGGACGCAGGCAGCGCCTTTGGCAAAGGCCCAGGGGCCTTCGCAGCCGCGGCCGCTCTTCTCCCCGATCATCGCCTGGATGTAGCCCATAAGCAGGCAGACGGGGGTAAACTGGCTCAAAGCCATAGCGTAGTCGTGTTTGGTCTTGGGTACCTGGAAGTAGGTAGCGGGGGTGCCGATCTCCTCCGGCTGGGCGTCGGTGATGACTGCCAGCGGGCGGCCCAGCTGGGCGGCGTAGCCGATGGTTTCCAGGGTGCGGCTCCAAGCGGGGTTGGACTTGGTGCAGTAAACCACCGTGCCCATAGTAGCGGCTTCCCGCACAAAGAAGTTCAGATGCAGCCATTCCTCGGTGTTGATATGCATGGCGTAGCGGCCGATGCTTTCCAGCACCTTGGCGTGAGAGTACCAGGCAGCGCCGTAGTCCATACCGGTGCCCAGGAAGTCAAAGGCCGGGAAGTCCTTCCACTGTTCGGCAAGCTGACGGGCGGTCTGGTCCATCTGGGGCAGCAGAGCTTCCAGCGCGTCGGCGTGGGCCAGGATGTCCTTGCGGTGGCTGCGGGCGGTGTCCATAGTGTAGCGGCCGCGGACCTCGCCGATGCGGATGGCCAGCAGGTAAAGGGCCATGACCGAGCACATATAGGTGCGGGTACCGGGAGCGCTTTCAAAGGGCGGGATGTCGAGTTTGAGCACCCGCTGGGCGTTTTGCGCCAGGACGGAGTCCTCGTTTCCGGTGATGCCCAGGGTGAAGGCGCCCAGGCGGTTGCAGCGGGCCAGAGCCTCACCCACGCGGGAGACGGCCCCGCTGTTGCTGACGGCGATGACCAGCGGATTATGGGGAGCAAAGCCCAGCTGGCGGGAGTCATAGAGGCGGGCCAGTTCTACGGTGGGGACCACCTCGATGCGCATCTTGGTCAGCTTTTCAAAGGCGTCCTTGACGGCCAGGATGGCAGCAAAGGAATCGCCGCAGCCGGTAAGGATGATGCGCTGGATATGGAAGATCTCCGGGGTGCTGAGGATGGTGCGTGTTTTGGGTTCCAGGTCCTGATACTGCTCCCGCATCAGCTGAGGCAGGCTCATGACCTGGCGGCGCAGAGGATTGTCAAAGGGGATGGATTCCATAAAACGAGTCTCCTTTCTTCTCTTTCAAATCTTACATGGAAAGCAGGCATTCGCCCACCTTTACGCTGTAGCGCAGGGCTTCGGGGATCATCGCTTCGGGGATGGTGGTGGTGTAGCGGAAGATCTCGTAGGTAAAGTCGCCCTGGTAGTCGATGGCGCGCAGGGCGTCCATGACCTCCTGCCAGTTGATCCGTCCGAAAAACGGCAGCAGGTGGTCGTTATCGATGGCGGTATAGTCGGAAATATGGGTGGTCTTCAGCCGGCTGCCGAACAGGCGCAGGGTCTGCATCGGGTCCTGGTGCATGATGCCGGTGTGCTCGGCGTCCCAGCAGATGCCCACGTTGTCGTGGTCCTGGGCCAGCAGGTCCACCAGCTCCACCAGCTCCTCGGCAAAGGAGGTGTAGCGGCGCTTGGGGGCGATGTTGCCCTCCCACAGGTTTTCCACCGCCAGGCCCACCTGATATTTCTTGGCCAGTTCCAGGTGTTCCCCCAGGTATTCTAAGCCCTTCTTTCGGGAGTCGGCCACCGGGGTGGGGCTGGAAAAATCGGTAGCGGCGTGGGTCGCCAGCCACGGGATGCCCAAGATCTGTGCCCCGGCGATGCTGCGGCGCACCAGCTCTTCCTGCCAGGCGACGTTGGGAAGGTTAGGGTCGCAGTAGTTATAAAAATGCGCATGTCCCTGGGAGAAGGTCACGCCGCAGCGGTCGGCGGTGCGGCGGATATCGTAAAGCCAATCCTCCCAGCCGTCGGTCTGGAAGGGCGTGGGGAACATGCTGCAGTCGTGGAAGCTCATGTCCATGACGCGGTAACCGGCGGCAGCACACTGCTCGACGCAGTTTTGGATGGTGGAGCGGCTGCCGTCCGGGCGGTTAAAGTAGATACAGGTCGAGGTGGAAAGACGCATTTCCAGCCTCCTTTCGCAAAATTACGGAATAAAGTGACGGACCGCTTCCAGCAGACCCTGGGCGCAGCTGCCCTGGGCAATGTAGTCCGCCTGTTCCTTCAGCTGGGGGGTGGCGTTGCCGACCGCTACGCCGATACCCGCCATGCGGATCATGTCGATGTCGTTTTGGTGGTCTCCGGCGGCCAGCACCTCTTCGGGCTGCAGCCCCAGACGCTGGATGAGCAGGCGGGCTGCTGCACCTTTGGACGCCTGGCTGCTGACCACCTCCACCGCCCGGTCCAGATAACGGGTGTATCCAAACTCCGGCGGCAGCTGGGCGCAAAGCTGGTCGTACTGACCGATGACCCCGCAGAGGCTGTTGTCCATGATGGTCACCTTCTCTACCTTCCAGCTGTTCCACTCCTCCTCGGTGAAGGCGTGGACCTGATGGTAGCGGTCAAAGAGGCGGCGCTGTTCCTCCACCCAGGGGGTGGTGCGGTAGACCGTTTCTTTGCCTTCGATGGTGTAGATGAGGGAAAGGCCCTGGGCGTCGGCCCGTTCCAGCATGGCGCGCATGGGGGCCAGAGGGATCTGCTGGCGCAGCAGCACCTCGTTTCCCTGGACGATGGTGGCGCCGTTGCAGGTGATGTAGGGGGCGGTGACCCCCATCCTGCGGGCGTAATCCTCCGCGATGTACTCGGCGCGGCCGGTGGCCAGGGTGAGCATCACCCCGCGCTGCCGCAGATATTCGGCCACCTCCAGGGCCGTTTGGGAAAGGACCTCGGTCTCGTCGATGAGGGTCCCGTCGATATCACTTATCACCAGTTTGATCAAAGCCATTCCTCCTGAAAAATAGGATAAGGACCAGTGCCTGGGCAAGAGCAAAACCCGCAGGTTCTGCCCTCGCCCAAGCCCTGATCCGGAGGGGACCAAAGAAGGCTCGTCCCCTCCGTCAGGGAGAAGATTAACCGTTGGCCTTATGGTAGGCGTCCAGTTTTTCGTTGCATTCGTTTACGATGCCGTCGTGGCACTCATCCAGGGTCTCTTCCCCGTTGGCGAAGGCCAGCATATGGTTCATGATGATGCTGTCGATCTCCCAGTTGATGATGTCATAGGGTTCCTGGACATTGGGGTTGGAAGCGTGGATCTGGTCGATGGCTACCTGATACATGGGGTTCTGGGCAAACCATTCGTCAGCGCCTTCCAGCTCATATACTTTGGCGTTTACCGGGATGTAGCCGGTGGCTTTGTGGAACTCGAACTGTACTTCGGGGGAAGCCATGTACTGAACGAACTCCCAAGCAGCCTGGACCTGCTCGTCGTCGTGGTCGGGGTTGAACATGATGACGCAGGAGCCGCCGACTGCGGTACCGCCGGTGTCGCTTTCGTTGACCTTGGGCAGGTTTGCAACGCCCCAATCGAAGCTGTCGCCTACCAGGTTCTGGATCTTACCGATACGAGCGGTGGACATGATAGCCATGCCGAACAGCTGCAGAGCGAACTCTTCGTTGATGTCATCCTCGGTAGCCTTGAAGCCGCCGGTCTTGATGACCTTTTCCCACTCGGTGAGGAAGTTGCGCAGGGTACCGTCTTCGCCGAAGGTGACCTTGGTCATGGGAGCGGTACGGCCGCCCTCGTTATCGCCGAAGAAGTTGTACTCGCCCTGGCCGCCGATCCAGTTGGCCAGCTGATATCTGCGGACGGCTACGTTCAGGCCGTAGCGCTCTACGGTGTCGCCGTTGCGGATGGTCAGTTTTTCGATGGCGTCTGCCATCTCAGCGATGGTCTTGGGCGGATTTTCCGGGTCCAGACCAACTTCGCGGAACATATCTTTGTTG
Source organism: Oscillospiraceae bacterium (assembly GCA_019423755.1). Lineage (GTDB taxonomy): Bacteria > Bacillota > Clostridia > Oscillospirales > Ruminococcaceae > Negativibacillus. Next base: position 36,160 of record JAHZAU010000007.1, on the reverse strand, counting down.
TAGTACAGCAGGATGGAGGAGCAGTTGACCGGCATACCGATCATCTTGTCCTGATAGCTGTAAGCGCGGATCATACCGGGCTCCAGGTCCTCTTTGTTGACCAGGGTGCTGCCCTTGGCGAACATATCGTCCACCGGTACCAGGTCTTCATAGGTCAGTGCAGCGGGGATACCAGCGCCGACGATCTGGGCTACATCGGGGAAGTTTTCGGTGTCGCCAGCCTGTTTGAGGGTCTTGAGCTTTTCGCTGTTGTCGTTGCCCTGGTAAACGCTCTTGACAACGATGCCTTTTTCTTTACCGATGGTCTCGTTAAAGGTTTTGGCGATGTTGTCCATAGCTTCGCCGTTGACGCCGGTGAGGGTGTGCCAGAACTCGACCTCGCGGACGTCGCCGCTGGCAGTCTCGGTGGCTGCACCTTCTGCCGCTTCACCGCTGGTTTCGGCGGAGCCGCTGCCGCAAGCCGCCATGGAAGCGACCATCGACAGTGCCAGGATCAGGGAAAGGAACTTTTTCATGTCAATCCTCCTAATTCTCTAACAGATTTCCATTTTTTATTTGCTAACCTTTGACCGCACCGCCCATGATGCCGCCGACGATCTTCTTCTGGAAGAGGACGAAGATCAGCAAGGTGGGCAGGAGGACAAGGATAGACGCTGCCATAATGGGTCCATAAACGGTACCATCGGGGAAGTTGAGCATGGTAACGCCCACCTGAACGGTACGCATCGCGTTGTCGTTGGTGACCAGCATGGGCCACAGGTAGGTGTTCCAGGTACCGATAAAGGACGAGATGAAGATGGTGGTGATCACCGGGGTGGAAAGCGGGAGCAGGATCTGCAGGAAGAAGCGCAGGTTTCCGCAGCCGTCCACCGCCGCCGCTTCCTTCAGGCTCACCGAGAAGGTGAGGAAGTACTGCCGCATCATAAAGACGTTGGTGGCAGACACCAGGAAGATCAGCATCATACCAAGGTAGGTGTTGATCAGTCCCAGGGAGGCGGTGGTCTGGTAGTTGGTGACCAGCACGATATCGCTGGGGATCATGATGGTGCCCATGAACAGCATGAAGATCACGTCTTTGCCTTTAAATCGGAAGAAGGAGAAGGCAAAGGCCGCCATGGATGCCGTAATGATACGCACCACGCTGGAGATACCGGCGATGATCAGGGAGTTGAGCATAAAGCGGCCCAGGGTGGTCAGGGTCAGGGCCATTTTGTAGTTGTCCAGGATCCAGGTCTCCGGGATGAACGTCGGCGGACGGCGCAGGATCTGGTTGGAGGGCATAAAGGAGATAAAGAAGGCGTAGAGGATGGGGCAGATGATAACCAGTCCCACCATAATGCAGAACACCTGGAAAAGCACGCTGGAGATGGTTTTTTTGGTTTTGCCGTTCATCAGTTGTAGTGCACTCCCTTCTTTTCAAAACGGAAGCTAATGAGCATCAGCACAAAGGTCAGGGCGAAGGCGATCATAGCGGCGGCATAAGCGTCGTTGTAGTTGAAGTTGTTGACCGCCTGCTTGTACATGAAGGAGATCATAGTGTCGATGTTGGAGGTGGTGGACATGTTGGCGCCGTTGGTGAAGATCAGTACCAGGCCGGACATCATCATGTTTTTGGCAAGGGAGGTACAGATGAGGAAGAACAGCGTCGGGGAGATCATCGGGATGATGATGTTCACCGTGCGGGAGAAGAAGCCTGCACCGTCCAGGTTGGCGCTTTCCAGGATATCGTCCGGGATACCGCGGATCGCCGCCAGCAAAAACAGGAAATTATAGCCGATATTCATCCATACGGCGATGAAGCTTACCGCCAGCATCGCCCATTTGGGGTCGTTGAGCCAGTTGATTCGGGTGCCCAGAATGTAGTTGAGGGCGCCGATGGTGGGGTTGTAGGCCAGACGGAAGATCATGGCGCTGACCGACATGGACATGGCCATGGTCAGGGAGAACAGCGTCTCGTAGATGCTGGAGGTGCGGGTCCGCTTGGAAGCCAGCATCGCCAGCAGCAGGGCGATGAGGATGCTCACCGGCGCCGCCATGATCACATAGATGATGGTGTTCTTGATAGAAGTCAAGAAGCTTTCGTTGGTCAGGACATTGATGTAGTTTTCCAGTCCGGCAAAGGACTTCCAGTTTCCCATGGAGTCTACCGTGAAGAAGGTCCCCAAAAAGGTCTTAATGAAGGGGTAGTAGGTAAACACGATGAAGAACAGGAATGCGGGCGCCAGATACAAAAAAGGTTCGATCTTCTGCAGCGCCGTTTTCTTTTTTCCCCGGGTAGGCTGGGGGGCCGCCGCTGTATGTTCCAAAACGTCTTCCTCCTTATCGGTTTGGCACTTGGTTCCCGGCACAGGCTCGCGCCGGCCGTTTGACAAATCATCCTACCAATGATAGGATATAATGGGTTTTTGTTTGCTATTTTGTGGCAGTACAGCCGCTTTGAAAAGAACCGGGGTTTCCGGTTCTTTTTTTGCTTTTTGCAGGTCCTTTAACGGAAGGCCCGCTCACTCAGCAGCTCGCGGTAGCGCTGCATATCGAAGCTCCACGCTGCCTGTACCTGCGAGTCGTTGCGGATGTTGCCCACGTTGTCGAAGCGGGTGTATCCGGTGGTCACCTCGCCGCGGGTCTCTACCGCTACCTTGCCCGACACCAGCTGGGCGATGGAAGGCTCCAGCACATAGGCCACCGCCATGGCGTCCACATACAGGCCCGCCGGCTGGATGCCCCTTCCCCGCAGGAAGGTCTCGGCGTCCAGCAGCATCTTCTGCTCGGTGCTGCCGGGGGTGGCGTGGTCGATGAGCGCCTGGTGCAGGTCGTTGGTCAGCTGGCCGGTGATGTCGATGCCCAGGGCGGTCACCGGGACCCCGCTTTCCAGCACGATCTTGGCCGCTTCCGGGTCCACCAGGACGTTCCACTCGATGCGGGAGTCCTTCCTCTGGGGGTTTACCGCCACGCCGTAGGAGCCGTTGATGGTGACGATCTCCTTGACGTTGCGGGCAAATTCCGGGTCGGTGCGCAGCGCCAGCGCCAGGTTGGTCATAGGCGCGGTGGAGAGGACGGTGACCTCTCCGGGATACTGCGCCGTCAGCCGGCAGAGCATCTCCACGCCGTTTTCCGGCTGGGGCTGGGCGCTGCTTTCGGGCAGGAACATCTCCGCCATGCCGTCCCGACCGGAATATACATCATCCTTGGGCAGGACACGCACCAGCGGGTCCCTCGCGCCGATGTACACCGGCACGTCGGTACGGCCGCAGTGCTCCAGGATCTTCAGGGCGTTGCCGGCACAAAGCTCGGCCCGCCGGTTGCCTGCCACCACCGTCACCGCCAGCAGCTCCAGCTCGGGGCATCCCAAGGCGAACAGCAGAGCCAGGACGTCATCGGCTCCCGGGTCGCAATCCAGAATGATCTTTTTCATCCGCCGTCCTCCTATTCCACGATACCGGACAGGGCTTCCACGAAGGTCTTCTGATACAGCTCACTGTCGATGGAGGTAGCGGTGCGGATCTCCGGCAGGTGCTCCCAGCGGAAGTGGTCGCGGCGATCCCACAGGGTCATACCGCGGGTCAGCTGGCTGCCAGTGTCCACAGCCACCTTGATCTTGGTGGTGGTGAGCATCTCGGGATGGATAAAGGCGCACATAGCGGTGGTATCGATGGGGCCGTTGATAAACAGGCCGATGTCCTCGATGGTGTTGTTGCCGTCGATGTAATCGATGATCTCCAGAGCGTATTTGCACTGTTTGTTGCCCACCCGGCGCAGTTTTTCCATGGTCTCCTCGCTGATGTTGACCATGTCGGGGTTAAAGGCCACATCCAGGCCGATGGTGGTCAGATTGACGCCGGACTCGTAAACGATCTTGGCAGCTTCCGGGTCCACGTAGACGTTCCACTCGCTCATGGGGTTGTCGCCGGTGGCGTTGCTGAAGGCGTAGCCGCTGAAGCCGTAGGAACCGCCCAGGTGGATGACCTCCTTGACCAGCGGGATGATCTCCGGCTTGAGCATGAAGGCCAGGGCTACGTTGGTCAGGGGCGCGGTGCAGACCAGGGTGACTTCGTGGGGATATTTCATCACCTCATCGATGATCACCAGCGCCGGGTGCTTGTCGATGGGTTTGAGCTTGGGCTGGGGGAAGAAGTGGTTGCCCAGACCGTCCTGGCCGTGGCAGTAAGGGTCGGAAGGCTGCTCGCGGACCAGAGGATGGACCATACCCTGGGCCACCGGCATATCCTCACGGCCGATGTATTCCAGTACCTGCAGGGCGTGGGTGGCGCTGACATCCGCCGGGAAGTTGCCGCTCTCGGTGGTGATTGCCAGCAGTTCCAGATCCGGGTGGGTCAGGGCCATCAAAATGCTGACGGAATCGTCGGTACCCGGGTCGCAGTCGTAGATCAGTTTCTTTTTGTCGCTCATTCCTTATTCCCTCCGCAGGTTAAAATTTGAATTTCACTATTGGTGGTGCTGGGAAGCTGCGGGTTTTTGGCCCAGGGACCGGCAAAGCCGCAGTTAAAAGGCTGATCGGCCAGTTTGGCTACATAAGATGCTACCAGTGCTCCGGCAGCATAGGTGATCATCGGCACCGTCCACTCCTCGGTGTGAGGATAGGAGAAGGTCCACCGGGCCGGGAGCTGGGGTTCGTCAGTGACCAGCGCCACATCAAAGCCCATGGCTTCCAGGCGGGTCAGCAGCTCGCGGCTGCGGCTGGCGCTGGCGCTGGCCTGATGGTGGAACACCATGGTCAGCATCTCGGCCCGAGGCGCCGCGAAGTAGTTGAGATGGAACCAATCCTCGCAGTCCACGCAGCTGGCCGGCAGGCCGGCGGTCTCGTAGAACTTGGCGCCGGTGTACCAGGCCGCTCCGGCGTCGATACCGCCGCCGATAAGCTCGGCGCTGCGGGCGTTGGATTTGAGTCTTGCCAGGTCAAAGGCCAGCTGGTCCCACTGAGGCAGGCAGCCTTCCAAAAGGTGCAGCGCCTGACCAAGACCCTCGGCGCAGCGGGCAGGCTCTATGCCGCCCACGCCCCAGCTTTGGCTCAAAGCCGCGCCCAAAACGGACAGACCCAGCATCATGGCGGTGTAGCTGCGCACGCCGGGGGCCGATTCAAAGGCCGGGATGCGCAGCTGGAGCAGATGCTCCGCTGCCTGGGCCAGCGGGGACTCGGGTTTGGCAGTGAGGGCCACCACCGGTACCTTCCAAGCGGCCATCCTCTGGGCGGCTTCCACCACCCGGGCGGCGCCGCCGGATTTGCTCAGCAGCAGCACCAGGACCGGCTCCTCCACCGCGCTGTGGGGCAGGTGTCTGGCCAGTTCCAGGGAGGAGACTACCTCCACCGGAAGGCCCAGCCAGCCGCTCAGGGTCTCTTTCATGCTCATGGCGGCGAAGAAGCAGTCTCCGCAGCCGCTGATCAGCACCCGGCGGGGCTTTTCCAGCCGCTGGGCCAGCGCGCCGGCGTCCGCCTGCAGGCCGGGCAGCATCTCCTCGACCATAGCCGGGATGCTGTACACCTGGCGTCTTACCGGGTTATCCCATAATTGCAGTTGTTCCATCTGTTCCATTACAAACAAAACCTTTCTACCATTTCGATGACCCCCTGGCACAGCGGCGCCTGGCACACATAGTCGGCGCAGGCTTTCAGCTCCGGGGAGGCGTTGCCGACTGCGACGCCCAACCCTGCCTCCGAGATCATCTCCATATCATTCTGATGGTCGCCTACCGCGACCACATCCGCTAAATCGATCCCCAGATGTTCCGCCAGCTGACGGACGGCCGCACCCTTGCTGCATCCGGCGGGCATCACATCCAGCACGCCGCTTTGGTACCGCACCAGCGCCACCTCCTGGGGGAAGCGTTCCAGCAGGGCGACGATCTCGTCCATCCGCCCGCTGTTGGCGCTGTCGTCCAGCAGCACCTTCTGGATGCGCTGGCTGGGCCATTCATCCTCTGCGATGGGCCGGACCCCGTCATAGCGCCCGTAGTTGTCCATGAGGTCCGCTACCCACGGGGTGCGGCGGAAGGCGTATTCCTTCTCGCCGTCGGTCATCACCACCGACATCCCCAGGCTGTCGGCCAGCTGGATGGCTTCTTTCAGGCAGTGGGGCGGGATCATCCGGTTCCACAGGTACCGCTCCCCCTGCTTGGCGGAAGCGCCGTTGCAGCCGATGACCGGCAGAGTGATCCCCAGCGCCTCCACCACCGGCTGGATGCGGCTTTGGATACGGCCGCTGGCTACGGTAAAGGGCAGCTTGTGCTCCCGGACCAGCTGGGCCAGCCGCTCCATCTCCGGCGGCATGCGCCGGTCATTCCCGATCAGGGTACCATCGATGTCGGTGATAATCATCTTCCTTGTCATGATAAGTCCTCTTGTACAGGCCGTTTACGTCGGTAGCCTCGTAGTCTTCGCAGTATTCCATGATCTTCTTGTCGTCCGAGTAGGTCACCCGGGTGGTAAAGGAGATGGGTGCGCCGGGCTCCAGGTGGAAGTAATCGGCGATGTAGTCCGGGCAGCCCACGGCACGGATGATCTCGTCGGAATAGCTGGGCACCAGCCCGGCTTTGTGGATCAGCAGACGGTAGAGCGAGCCGTTTTCCAGGTCCTCGGAAAGGAAGTTGACCTTCTCCACCAGCTTGGCGTTCAGGTAGCTGATGTGGTAGTTGCCCGCCACCTTGTCGATGAGCTTCAGGCGCTCGATGCGGACCACCGGGTCCCCTTCCTGCAGGCCCAGCTGCTTGGCGATGCGCTTGCCTGCCGTCACAAACTGGATCTGGATCACCTTAAAGGAAGCCTGGGGGTAGGGCTTTTTCTCCTTCTTTTCCGGCACCAGCGTGGTGGGCAGGAAGGCGGAGCGGCTCTTGACGTAGGTGCCCTTTCCTTTGATGGAATAGAGCAGCCCGCGCTGCACCAGCTCGTCGAAGGCCCGACGGACGGTGGTCCGGCTGACGCCAAACTTTTCGGCGTAGTATTCCTGGCCGCGGATGGCGCTCCCAATGGGATAGATGCCGCTGAGGATGTCGGACACGATATCTTCTTTTACCAGCTCATAGGCCGGAGAAGTTTTCTTGGAGCTCATCCTTTCACCTCGTCTCTGCTGCAAACGCTTGTTTTCTCTTTGGGTTCATCATAGCTTAACCTGGCAGGCCATGTCAAACAAGCGGCCCGTAATGTCCGGGAGACACCAGACCCTTTATTTTAAAATTCGCCGGATTTCGATTTATTTCTGTTATTTTCTCGAGGAGGTTACACTTGTATGTGCCATGTTTACATGACTAAAAACCGTTGTTTAAAGCTGTATGTATTTCATAAAAACCCTGCGTTAAAATTAAACAAAAACACGCTAGAAGATTTGACATTGGCCAGCTTGGGCATTTTTCGTTATAATTTTGTCGAAAAAACCGCATGATTGCAGGCTTTTTCCTGGTGCCATCTTCTGCCGGAAGATTCCATTTTTCCTGTGCGCAGGCGCGTAAAAAAGCGCCGGGAAACCGTCCCCTTTTCGGGTCCCGTTTCCGGCGCTTCTCTTTCGTTTTTTGTCCGGCTAAAACAGCTGGTTATCTTTCGTCCTCATGGCAGTGTCCACAACCGCAGTTATGCTGTTCTTCGTGGTCATGTTCGCAGCCGCAGTGGCAGTGTTCCTCGTGGTCATGCTCGCAGCCGCAATGGCAGGGATGCTCCTCCTCCGAAGCAAAGGCCATCCGCTCCTCGGGGTCGGGGATGTTCCACTCCTCGCGCAGCTGCTGGACCTGCTCCTCGGAAAGGTAGAGGTTTTCCAGCCCCAGCATGTGGGAAAGCTGCTCGTCGGTGTAGGGCTGGGCCTTGTCCTCGCACTCCAACAGGCTGCGCAGCTTCTGCTTGAGCTGTCCCAGGCCTTCCAGCGGCAGCTTCTGCTTGGCGATAAAGTAACGCATGGGGTAAACGCCGAAGGGCGACTGAAGGAACTTGCCCCGCAGCGCGTCCCGGACTTCCAGGTCCTCCATGCCCAGCTGGCGGGCCAGCTCTTCCGAGCGTAGCAGCTTCAAATAATGGGGGCCATAGCGGAAGAACTGCTCCTGGTTCTTCACCACCGCCTTGGACACCCGCAGCAGGGTCTGGCTGCGGTATTCCACCGCCTGCTGCAGCTGCTGGGCCTCTTCGGTCTTCTGCTGGATGTATTCCTTGGCCTGGGCGTCGTCGGTAAAGCGCAGCATCTGCGCGTACTCGTCGCTGATGGCGATCTCCGGGTAGGAGAAGTCGTTGAGGGCTACATAATATTCCTCGAGGAATTTGATCACCACCACGTCGGGGGTGATGTAGGGGGAGCGCTCATGGGCGCCGTACTGGGAGCCGGGCTTGGGGTTGCAGGCGCGCAGACGCTGCACCGCCGCCTGGATGGACGCTTCGTCCTCGCCCAGAAGCTCGCTCAGCTGCTGCCAGCGGCCCTGACCCACCAGCGGCAGGTACTCCCGGGCCAGACGCTGGGCCAGGTGGTCCTCCTCGTCCAGCTGCAGACAGAGGCAGTCGGCCAGGTCCCGCGCGCCGACGCCCAACGGTTCCAACCCGCGCACCACCGCAAGACCCGCCTGGGCAGTGGCCACGTCGCAGCTAGCCGCGGCGGCCAACTCCTCCAAGGTAGCCAGCAGGTAGCCATTTTCGTCCAGCGCCTCGGCCGCTTTGCAGGCGGCGGCCCGCACCGGCTCCTCCAGTTCCAGCTCGCCGATCTGACGGCAGAGCACCTGGCTCAGGGTTTCCTCCTGGGCGCCGGTCCACTCCCAGATGTCGGTCTCCTCCAGCTGGGCCTCGGGGTCGAAGTAGCCGAGCCCTTCTTCAAAGTCGTTGCTTTCCAGCCAGGCCGCTTTGCGCTGGTCCAGGTCTCCGTCGGTGATGCCCTCGGTGTTCTGCTCGATCTCCAGCACCGGGTTTTCCAGCATCTGCTGATTCAGATACGCTCCTAAGTCCTCGCTGCTCATCTTGAGCACCCGGGCCAGCAGCTCGGGGGATGCGGGCTGGGCGGACTTTGCTGCCATTGGTTCCTTCATGGGGATCCCTCCATCTTGAAAATTGGGGAACGGGTTTCCTAGATCTATGTCGATTCTGCAAGAAATACGTCCACTTTTGCGCTTATTATACCATAACCCAAACGGGATTCACAACTATTTTGTTCCTTTTGCCCGGCTGCGGCGGAAATTTTTCAAAAAGGCGGCCCGCCCTGCAAAAAATTCACACCTTGGCCCTACCTTTCTGCCCGGCGATGCGCTATAATAGGGAGGATATGGCCCTTGTTTGGCTTGCTGCCCCGCCTGGCCGGAGCATATTGCTATGACCCGGCCCTGTGCCGGATGTGGAAAGGATGAATTTCTTGCGTATTCAAAACTTCACCCTGGCCGGGGTGCTGGCCTACTTTGGGTTCTTCCTGATGGGGACGGTGGTCGCCCCGCTGGTCCCCTATTTGGTGACCTCGGGGGCCATCGCGCCGGAGCAGCTGGATCTGGCCGCTCTGGTGGTGGTCTGCGTCAATGCGGCTCTGTACAGTCTGATCGTGGTGTTCTTTTTGGGGTGGGCGCTCTGCCTGCGCAAAAAGAAGGGCCTGCGGGCGGTGTGCGCCCTGGGCGCCCTGGTCAACCTGGCGAATCTCGGGAACCTGCTGTTCCTTTCGGACAACTATTCCCTCTCCCAGACGCTGCACCTGACCTTGTTCCTCATGAGTTTCGGCGTGGTGCTGGCTTTCTGCTCCCTGATGATCCACTATCATCCAGGCAAAAAATGGTTCATCGCCTTCTCGCTGCTGGCCATGTTCCCCTTTGAAAGCTACCCGCTGTTTCTGGGCATCGCCCTGGTCATGCTGTTTTTGGAACAGCGCCGGGGCCTTTCCCCGCTGGATTAATCTAGCTTATCCCGATCCATTAGAAAGGTGGTCCCATACCCTATGATCTGCAAGCAATGCGGAAAAACCTTCCCCGAAAATGAACCGCTTCCGTTCACCTGCCCCCAGTGCGGCACCCTGCTGGACGCGGAAGACCAGCCGGTAACCCCGGAGGAGAACGCTCCCGCCGAGGAAAGCGCTCCCGAGGAAACCGCCTCCCAAGAGTCTGCTCCCGCTGAGGAGACCCCTGCCAAAGAGGCTGCTCCCGAAGAAGCCGCTTCCACCGAGGAGCCCGCTCCCGCTCCCAAAAAGAAGGGCGCCGGCGTGATCCTGGCTGCTCTAATCGCTGCCGTGGTACTGGTGGGCGCTGCCTGGTGGTACGCAAACGGCCGGGGCGAGCCCCAGACCGTTACCGCACAGGAGCACCAGAACCCCACCTATGCCTGCTTCCAGTCCTCCCAGAGCGCTGGCGTGGTAGAAAACGGCCAGGTAACCGAGCTGTACGTCAACACCGCCCAGGACCTGACCGCCAACCAGACCATCGGCGCTATGATCCAGGGCACCACCCCTTATATCGGCGTGCAGAACTACGTCAAGTGGGACAACGGCGATGAGGTCTACCTGGAGGTAGCCGCTACCGGCGTGGAGTCCGGTACCCCCACCACCGAGGTCAACCTGATGTACAAACCCGCCGGTCAGGAAGCCCAGCAGGTGGATACCGGCGTGGCCGCCTTCTCCTGCTCCAACGGCAACAGCGTTTACTACTATAAAACCGGGGAAAACGGCATCGTGCAGTACCGCTACGACGCTTCCGGCATCACACCGGTAAGCGAGATCATCGGCATGGACAGCACCCTCATCACCGCCGTGACCGACGACGGCGCGAGCTATATGCTCACCCAGCTGGACGAGACCGGCACCGTGGTCCAGAGCGGCTACTATGTAAACGGCACCGCCCACATGCTGGACGACTCTCTGAACGTCTACTACCTCTCCCGGGACGGCAAGACCATCTACATCCTGGGCCGGGACGAGAACATGACCGCCCAGATGTACTACCTGACCAACACCGACACCGAGGAGATGCTCCCCATCGCCTCCGGCATCACCGAGCTGCTGGTCTATGAGGACACCGGCGTTATGGTCTACCTGGGCGACACCGACGTTTCCGAAAACAAAAACAACCCCATCGGCAGCATCGGCACCTTCGACCCCTCCACCCAGCAGGTCACCAAGCTGGTGGACAACACCACCTCCATCGTGGAGGCCTTCCAGCGCGACTACAGCTGGCACAACGAAAACGGCCGGGATATGGGCCCCTCCGAGATCCTGACCCAGACCTTCATCCTGCCCACCCGCCTGAGCGCAAACGAGCTGTTCTACACCGACGCCGATGGCAACCTGATGGTCATGGACCAGTCCGGCAACACCCTGACCCTCTGCGAAGGGCTGTATAACGTGGACCAGTACCAGCCTTCCGAGGACATCGGCTTCCTCTCTCAGGCCGGCTCCTACCTGTTCTGGAGCAAAGGCTCCGACGTTTACCGCTACACCCTGGGCAGCATGAGCGAGCCGGAAGTCTCCGCTCTGGACGCCAGCCTTTCCGATAAGGTGGACAACAACGCCCAGCTGGGCTATCTGACCACCGGCAGCGGCAACATTATGGAGGAGACCTCCGATTCCGTGGTGCTCAAGACCTTTGACGGCGCACAGCCCACCTCCGTCCTGGAAGACATCGGCACCATCACCCTGGTGGGCCTGGACAACGACGGCAAAAACCTCTACTTCCTCACCGAGGACCAGAGCCTGTATTCCAAAGCCATTGAAAAGCGCAGCAACCCCAAACGCATCGCTTCTCAGGTGATGGACGCCGTCACCACCCCCGACGGTATCTACTACCTGCAGCAGGAGACCACCGTGGGCGAAAGCGGCGAAGCCACCCTTTCCACCACCGGTACCCTCTACTACCGCGCTTGGGACAGCGGCAAGGCCGTTGCCGTCAAGGAGGGCGTCTCCTCCCTGTCTGCTATCGCACCTTCCCTCAAATAGTGCATCCTTTGGCCGGACCGGGCTTTCCCGGCCCGGCCTTTCCTTTTTCCACTTCCATTTTCCAAAGGAGGTCCCCCCATGGAGCCCATCGGCCTGTATCTGCACGTCCCCTTCTGCCTTTCCAAATGCCCCTACTGCGACTTTTACTCCCTGCGCTATACCCCCGAAGCCGCCGCCCGCTACACCGAAGCCCTGCTGCGGGCCATCGACCGGGCCGCCGAGCGCTTCTCCCCTGCCGGGCAGCGCCTGGAAGCGGACACCGTCTATTTTGGCGGCGGCACCCCGGTGCTGCTGGGGGCCGGGGCCCTTTCCCGCCTGCTGGAACGCCTGTCTGAGCGCTTTTCCCTGCTGCCCGGCTGTGAGGTCACCTTGGAGGCCAACCCCGCCGCCCTGCGCCTAGAGGAGCTGTGCGCTCTGCGGCAGGCGGGCTTTGGGCGCATCTCCATGGGGGTACAGGCCGCCGACGACCGGCAGCTGCGCACCCTGGGGCGGCTGCACACCTTCCAGCAGGCGGTGGACAGCGTGACCCTCTGCCGCAAGGCCGGCTTTGAGAACCTTTCGGTGGACCTGATGCTGGCCACCCCCGGCCAGACGGCAGACTCCATCTCGCTCTTTGCCCAGACCTTCGCCCAGCTGGAAGTACCGCATATCTCCGGTTACCTGCTGACGGTGGAGGAGGGCACCCCCTTCGCCCGGCGGCACATCGAGGACCAGTGCCCCGACGAAGAGCAGACCCGCCGGCTCTACCTGCACGCCGTCCAGACCTTGGAGGCCCACGGCTGGCAGCAGTACGAGATCTCCAACTTTGCCCGACCGGGCTTTGAAAGCCGCCACAACCTGCGCTACTGGGACTGCCGCCCCTACCTGGGACTGGGGCCCTCGGCTTATTCCTTCCTGGGCGGCGAGCGCTTCTCCTTCCCCCGGGACCTGGAAGGCTTCTGCGCCGCGGCGGACCCCTTCTCCCTTGTGGTCTCCGACGGCCGGGGCGGGGACTTTTTCGAATACGCCATGCTGCGCCTGCGCCTGGCTCAAGGGCTGCGATTTGCCGACTGCGCCCGCCGTTACCCCCAGGTGGAGCTTGCCCCCCTGCTGCACCGCAGCGCCCCGCTGGAACAGCACGGCCTGGTGGAACGCGACGGCAGCCGCCTGCGGCTGACCCGGGAAGGCTTCCTCCTTTCCAACTCGGTCATCGTCGAGTTGCTTCAAGATTATTAGTCAAAAAGCGGCTTTCCAATCTGTGCCATCCTACAAAATTCCGGAATTTAACCTTCTCCATCTTGACAAATATGCCAAAGTAGCGCTAAAGTATAAGAATCGGATTGCTCGCCCCGGGTGGTCCGGCAAGAACATCGAGAGGAGAATCGTTTTTATGAGGATCGTTGTATTAGATGGATTTGCCCTCAACCCTGGCGACCTGAATTGGGACGAGATCAACGCGATCGGCGACACCATCGTCTATGACCGGACCGAGGCCCGCCTGATCGTCAACCGCATCAGCAACTGCGACGTGGTGCTCACCAACAAGACTCCCATCACCCGGGAGACCATCGACGCCTGCCCCTCCATCCGCTTTATCGGCATCCTTTCCACCGGCTACAACACCGTGGACGTGGCCTACGCCCAGGAGAAGGGCATCGTGGTCTGCAACGTGCCGGACTACTGCACCAACTGCGTGGCCCAGCATGTGTTCGCCATGCTGCTGGCCTACACCAACCATATCGCCGAGCACGCTGCCTCGGTACGGGAAGGCGCTTGGAAGCGCTGCCCCGATTTTTCCTACTGGAAGTACCCCATCAGTGAGATCTACGGCAAGACCATGGGCATCATCGGCCTGGGACGCATCGGCAAGCGGGTGGCCTCCATCGCCAACGCCTTCGGCATGAAGGTGCTGGCCTACACCCCCGACCCGGACCGCTCCCTGGAAAGCGATATGCTCCGCTTTGCCAGCCTGGACGAGGTGCTGTCCCAGTCGGACTGCCTGTCGCTGCACTGCCCTCTCACCGACGAGACCCGCCACCTGATCCGCCGGGAGACCATCGCCAAAATGAAGCCGGGGATGATCCTCATCAACACCTCCCGCGGCCAGCTGATCAACGAGCTGGACCTGAGCGCCGCCCTTATGTCGGGCAAAATCCGCCTGGCCCTGCTGGACGTCCTTTCGGAGGAACCGCCCCGCAACGGCTCTCCCCTCATCGACAGCCCCCGCTGTGTGGTGACCCCGCACATCTCCTGGGCGCCCCGGGAGGCCCGGATGCGCCTTATGTCCATTATGCGGGACAATCTCATCGCCTACCGCGACGGCCACCCCATCAACACCATCCAGCTGTAAACCATTCCACACCCGGCCTTTCGGCCGGGTGTTTTTCTGCACGAATCCGGACGCAAAAGCGCCGCCTCACCCTGAGCGGGAGAGGCGGCGCTTTATTTTTTCATAGGGAGCGGACAAGGTGTGGAGCCCGTATCCGCCATTTTGTGAAGAGAAATTCGGAGAAATCCTGCGATGAAACGATCGACTTTTTCTTGCTTTTGCTATCTGCGGTCAGTGATTATTTTTTCAGAGCCAGAGCGCCTGCGCCTGCCATGGATACGATAGCCATTGCAACTGCTACGCCGACAAAGTCATTGGCGCCGGTGTTGGGGTTTTCTTTGTCAACATCGGTCTCCTGATTGCTGGAGGAATTGTCTTCCTCTTCTTCGGGGACCTCGGTGTAGTCCTCTTCTACTTCCAGTTCTTCCTCGGACAGAACGTAGTTGCCCAGGGTCTTGGTATTGAAGACATAACCGTTGATCTTATCGTTGGTGTGGGTGATCTGGTAATCTTCCACATAGTTGGCGTCTACGGGGTAGAGGTAGCCGTCCTCATCGATCTCATAAACGAACAGGTTAGGGTCGTCGGATTCGATGATCAGCTCGCCGGTGCGGGAGAAGTTGGCGTTGGTACCCTGGAATTTGTAGAAGGAATCAAACTCCGCGTCGTACTCATTGGCGATGGCATTCTGGTAAGCGGTGTTCAGATCCAGGTACATCTTCTCTTCGGAGTACATCTTCACGGTGAAGAAGGCTTTATCCTGGAAGTCGAAGACAGCGGTGCCGTTTTCACCCTTTTTCACCTGCCATACGGCGGGGGTGTTGGCGTTGTTGGTCCACTCAAAGTCTACGTATTTGATGGTCTCGTTGGCGTAGGTGCCTTTGACGTAAACCTGGTTGGTCTTGTTCTGGTTGTTGTTGTCGGAGACATAAACCTTGTAGTAGACCTCATCCTCGTCCACCGAGTCGAACAGGTCTTTCAGCTCGACCTTAACGTACCAAGCGCCGGTATCCAGGTCGGTGTCGGCGGATTTGGCCTTGTAGAAGGAGGCCTTCTCCACATAGTTTTCGGATTTTTCGATGAAGTTGATGGACCAGTTCTTACCGATCTCGCCGGTGTAGGGGCCGTAGCCAACATCGGTTACGATATCGTCACCATTCTCAGCATCGGTTGCTTCCCGGGCAGCCAGGGTAATGGTCAGGGTACCATCTTCTCTGGTATCTGCTTCATTGAGTGTGAAGGAAGCGATGTCACGGGTTTCACCGTCATACTTCAGCTGAGTTACTTCCGTACCATCGGTTTCCAGATACAGCTTACCATCGGTATAGCTGTAATATACGTCATTTCCATCTTTATCGGTAATACCCGCCACTTTATAACGGTTTCCGGGATCGTAGCTAGCGGAAGTCGTATCTGTGAGCGCGTAAGTCTTGGTTACTCGGGGCAGCGCCTCTGTACCTTCGGTATAGTTTCCGTCGTACTCCAGCTGGTCGTCACCGTACAGCGGCATGTAGATCACGTCGCCGGGGCGGAATTCGGCGTCCTCTTCGGTCTCGTCCAGCTCGGCGCTGGTGTACATCTCGCCGTCGCGTTCGATGATCAGATCGCCGTCGAAGCAGAGGCCGACTTCTTCCAGGTCTACCTCTTCGGTGCCGGCGCCGGTGTTATAAGAAATATCTGCAAAGGCGTTGATGCCAAGGCCCATGACCATGGCAGAAGCCAGTGCAACAGAGATTGCTTTTTTCATAAAAATGTCCTCCTGTCGAAGGGAAGGCCCCATCAGGCCGCGCCGGCTTCTCCATAGCCAGGGGCGGCGGGCCGGTGTCCCTTGTTTGCGGTATCGGTTTGTTCGACAGAAGTTCCGGAACCTGTCTGCCAGCGGCGCCCGGTCTTGTGTTTGACCGCCGTGCTGCTGTCTGAGGTTAGTATACCGGCTTTTTTAAACCCTTGCAACCGGCCGGTTTTGGGCTTTCTGAACTTTGTTTGAACGGGGAATGACGATTGTCACAAGCTTCCATCTCCCCGCTGTCCACAAATGGCTTTTTTTAAGGGAAAGTCGGTTTCGGCCCCACAAAAGATTACAAAATGGTTACAAAACGCCAATCTGAAACCTATGTGAACCCCCATGAAACCCGGGTGAAAAATCCGTTTTCCCGGTGAAAACCGCCTGACGCCCCGGTCAGGGCTGGGTGTCGCCTTTCCGGGTGCCAGGGCGCAAAAAACCGCCCGAATCGGGGAACGATCCGGGCGGTTTGACGGGTTATTCTTGGGTCTCGGGGGCCGAAACAGCGGCCAATTCATCGGTATCCAACAGCAGGTCCACGCCCGCTCCCAGGAAGTTTGCCTCCACCACCTGGCCCTTTTCCATGGGCTGGGTGATCTGCAGGCGCTTCATCCGCAGGGTAGCTTTGTACACCAGGCCCTGGGGAATCCCCCCGCTGGTGCAGACCGGCACCGACGGCGCCTGGGCAAAGGCGGTGCGCACCTTGCCATGCACCACCCGGCGGTCTCCGGCAAACTCCGCCTTACCAAAGCGGGCGCCGCGGGGGCAGCGGTTGCCTTTTACCACGATCTCCCCGTTTTCCTCCTCCACCAACAGCTTGCAGCGGTTGGGGCATTCCTGACATGTGATCTCTTTCATGGTGTGACGATTCTTCCTTTCCAGCTTATCCCCGGGGCGCTTAGAAGCGGCGCCGGCGGCTCATTTTGCGGTAGCGTTTCTTCTCCCGGTTCTTTACCAGCACCAGGCCCAGGTAGAGCACCACCACAAACAGAACGAACAAGAATACAAACTTAAAGGCAAAGGAGGAGAAGAAGCCGGCGATCTTGTCCAGCGTCACCAGCAGCGGGCTGGCCTCGATATCCTCGGCCGCCAGCATATCCACCTCGCCCAGCTTCTGCCCGTAGAGCATCAGATACAGCTTGCCCAGAGGTTCCCCCTTCTGCACCGGCGCTTCGATGTAGTTGTCGCTGGTCATCTTGTTGCCGTTCAGGTCATAGGCGATGCGGCGCACGTTGTCCACCTCGATGTTGGAGGGCAGCAGGGCGGTGAAGGTCTGGCCGCTCATGAGGGTCAGATGGTCCTTGCCGTCCTTGGCCAGGCGCACGTCGTTGATGCTGTGGATGTAGGAGCCCTTTTCCACGATGGTCTTGGCCCGGAAGGTATCAAAGGCCCAGTCGTAGAACCAGCAGGAATACTGGGCCGCCGAGGTCGCGTCCTCAAAGGGGGCGTTCATAACCACCAGCAGGTACTCGTAACCGTCCTTCTGCGCCACCGAAACCAGGCAGCGGCCGGCCTCCTCCAGGCTGCCGGTCTTGACGCCGATGACCTCCGGACGGTAGAGGGAGCCGCTGGACTGCTTGAGCAACGGGTTGGTGGTCACAAAGGACAGCTTCTCCTCGCCGGGATGGTTTTGGCTCAGGTTGTTGCGGCTGTCGTCGATCTTGATGTCGTACTGGCTGGTAGAGACGATCTCGCGGAAGGTCTCGTTCTGCATGGCGTACTGGGTGATCAGCGCCATGTCGTAGGCGGTGGTGTAGTTGTTTTCGTCCGAAAGGCCGTTGCAGTTGGAAAAATGGGTGTTCTGACAGCCCAGCTCCGCGGCCTTGTCGTTCATCATCTGGTAGAAGGCGTCCAGATCGCCGTTGCCCACATAGTCCGCCAGGATGACCGCGATCTCGTTGGCCGAGGGGAGCATGAGGCCGTAAAGCAGCTGCTCCGCCGTCAGCTCGTCCCCTGCCATAAGGCCGCCCAGGGAGATACCCCATCCGGCCTGCTTGTTCATCTCGTAGACGATGTTCTGGATATAGCTTTTGTAGGTGATCTTAACGCTCAGGTCCGGGATGTTCTCCAGCGCCAGGATGCAGGTCATGATCTTGGTCAGAGAGGCCGGGTAGCGTTTTTCGTGTTCGTTGCGGGCGTGGATGATGGTACCGGTCTTCATCTCCATCATATACACCGCGGTATCGGGGGACAGCTGGTCCTCAAAGGGGACGCTGCCCTGGGAGATGTCCAGCGGCAGGTCCGATTGGATCTCCGAGGCCGAATCCGGCGCGGTCTCGTCCTCCACCGTCTCGGCGGTCTCCGGCAGCACCGTGGCTTCCTCGGCAAAGCCCAGCAGGCTGCACGCCGTTCCCATCATGATCAGCACGGCCAGCGCCAGTGCCCAAAACTTTTGTCTTTTCATCGCTTCGCTCCTGTCTTGTTCTGAAGTTCTGCTCTATCTCCCAAATCGCCCGGACCTTGGCCCAGGCAAACGAATTTCCGTCTTTTATTATTATAATATACCGACGCAGATTTGTAAAACAACATCCAAACCTTCTTGGTTATTTTCATGATTTCTTCACAAATTAGCCTTGCCAAAGCTTCCCTTTCTGCGGTAAGATAAAAAGAGTATCCACCAAAAGAAAGGGGACCGACCTATGATCTATGTGACCGGCGATCTGCACGGCGATTGGGACCGCCTGCGTTCCCGGGCGTTTCGCTGCCTGAAAAAGGGGGACATCCTGCTGGTCTGCGGCGACTTTGGCTTTGTTTGGACCGGCTCCAAGGCGGAGCAGGCCGTTTTAAAGAAAATCAGCAAGCTCAAATATAACATCCTGTTTGTGGAAGGTACCCACGATAACCTGGACCTGCTGGAACAGTACCCTTTGGAGGACTGGAACGGCGGACAGGTGCGGCGCCTGGCCCCCAACCTGCTTTGGCTGCAGCGGGGCGGGGTGTTCACCATCGAGGGCAAGCGGATCTTCGCCTTTGGCGGCGGGGAAAGCACCGACCTGGACGCCCGCCTGGCCGACGGCCTTTGGTGGGAGCGGGAGCTGCCCTCCCCCGAGGAGCTGGCGCAGGCGCGGGAAAACTTAGCCGCCGCCGGCAACCAGGTGGACGTCATCCTCAGCCACGAGTCTTCCAGCCGGGTGCGGCACTTTTTAGACATGGACCGGGACCACGACAATCCCCTTTCCGCCTTCTTTGACGAGATCTCCGACAAGGTTACCTATTCGCACTGGTACTTTGGCTGCTACCATCTGGACAAGCGGGTCCCCCCGTACTATCACGCTCTGTTTACCCAGCTGGAACCGCTGGAATAAGCCGATCCCCTCCCGTTTTGGGAGGGGATTTTTTGTTACCGCAAAGGGCGGTACTGCTCCATGATCTTTTGGGCCACCCGCACGCCGTCCACCGCCGCGCTGATGATGCCGCCGGCGTACCCGGCGCCTTCCCCGCAGGGGTAGAGCCCCTCCTTCCCCAGGGCCTGCAGGCTTTCCGGGGAGCGGGTGATGCGCACCGGGGAGGAGGTGCGGGTCTCTGGGCCGGTGAGCTGGGCGTCGGCGTCGGCAAAGCCGGGCAGCTTGCGCTCAAACTGCCCCAGCCCTAACCGCAGCATCCGGTTGACCACCTGGGGGAACAGCTCTTCCAGCCGGGCGGGGCGCACCCCGTTGGCAAAGGAGGGCTGGGTCCGAGCCGCCAGGGTGGGCTTGTCCCCGTTTAGGAAGCTGTGGGCCGTCTGGGCCGGGGCGGTGTAGTCCCCGCCGCCCAGGGCAAAGCCCCGCCGCTCGATCTCCCGCTGGAAGCGGATGCCGTCCAGCGGGTGGGAGCCGTAGTCCTCCGGGCCTACCGACACCACCAGAGCGGCGTTGGCGTTGGCGGCATCTCGGGCGTATTCGCTCATACCGTTGGTGACCACCGTCTCCGTCTCCGAGGCGGAAGGCACCACAAAGCCCCCGGGGCACATACAAAAAGTATAAACTCCCCTGTTTTCTACACGATGCGACAGCTGGTACTCCCCTTTGGGCAGGGCCGGATGCCCAGCAAAGTTCCCGTACAGCCCCCGGTCGATGACCTCCTGGCGCTGCTCGATGCGCACCCCTACCGAAAAGGGCTTGGGCTCCAGGAAGACCCCGTCCTCCATAAGCATGGAGAAGGTGTCCCGGGCGCTGTGCCCCACCGCCAGCACCAGCGCCTGGGTGGGGATCTCCCCGGCGGTGGTCTGTACCCCGGCCAGGCGTCCCTGCCGCCAGACAAGGCCGGTGAGCCGGGTGCCGAATTCCACCCGGCCGCCCAGGGCCAGGATCTCCTGCCGGATGTTCTTTACCACATCCCGCAGCAGGTCGGTGCCCACATGGGGCTTCTGCTTCCAGCGCACCTCCTCCGGCGCGCCGTGGGCCACCAGCTCCTCCACCACAAAACCGCAGCGAGGGTCGCTGATGCGGCAGGTGAGCTTGCCGTCCGAGAAGGTCCCGGCGCCGCCTTCGCCAAACTGCACGTTGCACTCCGGGTCCAGCTGGCACTGCTGCCAGAACTGCTGCACCTTCTCCACCCTCTGTTCCACCGCCTGGCCGCGTTCCAACACCACCGGACAGTAACCCATGCGGGCCAGGGCCAGGGCGGCAAACATCCCCGCTGGGCCAAAGCCCGCTACCACCGGCGGGTGGGCCATGGGCTCGCTGCCGGTGGTAAATTCCGTTTTTGCGGGGACTTCCAGCTTCAGCTGTGGGTTGCCGCTGTTTCGGGACAAAAAGGCCTGCTCCGCCTCGGGACCGCCGCGCAGCTGGATGCCCACGGTGCTTACCAGGTGGATCTGGCTGCGCTTTCTGGCGTCCACCGAGCTTTTCACCAGGTAGAGCCGCTCCACCTCCCCGGCCTTGACCCGGGCCAGGCGGCGCCCCGCCTCCAAGATCTCCGGGATGCCCTGTTCCAGGCTGGTTTTAATATTGGATACGATAATTGCCATAGTCGGTTCCTTTCTTTTTGGGGCCGGTAACAAACAGCGGACCGCCCGCCCCGGTTGTTTCGCCGGAGCCAGGGCCGTCCGCCGCTGCATCCTTGGGTTGTTTGGTTACGAAGCCGATTCGGTGGTATCTTTCAGGGAAACGATGGCCTGATAGTCCCCCTTGACCCACACCAGGCCCTTGCCCGGTACGCTGAACTTCACCGGGAATTCCATCTGGCCGGATTCCAGGCCGGACTGCTCCTGCAGGTCTACCACGGCCCATACATCGCCGGCCACCAGGGCCTCGATGGTCTTCTGCGGGCCGATAACCTCCACGTTGTTGAGCTCGGTGGTGATAACCTCGGTCTCGTAGTTAAGCGGCTCGTTGATGGTGCTTACCGGCACGCCGTTGAGCTGCTTGGAGGTCAGGCCGGTGGAATCGAAGGTGACCTTGATATTCTGGATGTTCTTGGTGTTGACAAAGTCGCTGCGCAGCTTGACCTCGAAGTTATAGACGCTGTCCAGGCCCAGGTTCTTCATATTGATGGTGCCCAGGACCACCTCTTTATAGCGGTCGATCTGATCTTCCGGTCCGGCGATCTCGATCTCGTCGTTGGAGTAGGTGAACTTCAGCTGGTCCGCCGGGAAGCCCTCGGGGACGTTGAGCAGTTCCACCGTCACGGGGACGATCTTCTTCTTGAGCACCGGGATGCTCATCTGTACCTCGGTGACGTCGGAGGTGACGTAGCGCAGGTTTTCCAGCACGTTGCCGTCCTTATCCAGGAACTTGATGGGGACCATCTCGCTGTAGGTGCTGGTCAACTGCTCATCCAGGGTGGTCTCCGCCACACAGCTGGCGATGCGGGAGATATCCTCCTCCGGGCCGGTGACGGTCACGGTGCTGGGGCTCAGGGAGACGTTGCGGATCAGGTAATCCTCCGGCGCGCTCAGCCCGGTGACCTTATCCTCGATTTCGATGGTCTTGGTCTGGAGGCTGTCGAACTTCATCTGGATGGTGCGGGGGCTGATGCTGGTCACCGTCACCTGGGCGTTGCGGTCCTTGATGGTGCCGGTGAGCTCCACGTCGTAGGTGCCCGCCGCGGTGATCTGGGAAATGTCCGGCTTGACCTCGATATCGTCCGCGGTAATACCGCCAATATCGTAGATGACGCCTTCTACATAGACATTGACCTGCTGCTGGTCGGAGGAGATGGTGCGCAGGCCCAGGCGGCCCATGGTGCTTTCCACCTCTTCCATGTTGACCGGGACGTTTTTCACGGTGCGGCCCTGGCGCTCCTCGCTGTCCATGGCCACCAGCACCCAGCTGATGAAGGCCAGCAGCACCGAAAGCAGCACCACGAACTTGGTGTTATATAAAATATTTTCTCGTTTCATTTATTTTTTCACCTTTCTCAGCAGCGCCTTGACGCCGACGGCCGGTTCCTGCCCTTCCTGCTCGGAGATCAGATCCCGGCGCAGCCGTTTTGCCAGCGTTTCGGTGGTGAAGCCGCGCTCGATGACGCCGCCTTCCGCCACCGAGATGGTGCCGGTCTCCTCCGAGACCACCACCACCACCGCGTCGGAGTTTTCGCTCATACCCAGGGCGGCCCGGTGCCGGGTGCCCATCTCCTTGCTGATGGTGTAGTTCTGGCTCAGCGGCAGGAAACAGCCCGCCGCGTGGATCTTGCCCTGGCGGACGATCATGGCGCCGTCGTGCAGGGGGGAGTTGACGAAGAACAGGTTGCCGATCAGCTCCAAGCTGGGCTGGGCGTCGATGACGGTACCGGTCTTGATGATCTCTCCCAGCAGGGTGCGGCGCTCAAAGACGATGAGGGCGCCGGTCTTGGTGCGGGAAAGGTACTCACAGGCCCCGGCAAAGGTCTCGATGGATTTGAGGATCATGCCGGTCTCCACCGAATCCTTCTCCGCTCCGCTTTGGAAGAGGTTTAACTTGCTCAGGCGGCTTTGGGCCACCCGTTCCAGCATGCTGCGCAGCTCCGGCTGGAAGACGATGACCACCGCCAAAAGGCCGGTGGAAAGCAGGTTTTCCAGCAAAAACTTCAGCGTGCGCATCTGCAGGCCGTACGCCACAAAATATAACAGCACAATGGCAGCCAGACCTTTGATCAGCTGCACCGCGCGGGTCTCCCGGATCAGTTTGATGCCTTGGTACACTAAAACAGCCACGATAGCGATGTCGAACACATCGCCCAGGCCGATGGTCTTTACGGTATTCACCAGCCGAAGCCATTCATTGGCCATAATCTTCTCATCTTCCTTCCTCTTGCGGCGTCCCATCTGAGGGCCGTGCCCCCGCGCCGTTCTTCCTGATCAATGCGCCGGGCTAGCCCCCGGACGCGGGATGTCTCTTTTTTATTTTAGCATATTTACAGCGACTTTCAACCAGAAAAGCTATTTGTCGGAGGAAAATCTCCTCCATTTTTTTGCTGCTGGCGGGCCACCTGCCGCACCGCCGTCACCAGGGCGGCGGCGTCCTCCCGGGTGTTGCCCGCGCCGAAGCTGGCCCGGGCCGTCCCGGTGCGCTGGGTGCCCATCTTCCGGTGGGCAAGGCCCGCGCAGTGGAAGCCTCCCCGCACCGCGATGCCCAGCTGATCCAGGGCGGCGGCGGTCCGGCTGCCGTCCAGCTCCCCGATGGTAAAGCTGAACACCGGCAGGGTGCGTCCCAGCTGGGGTTGAGGGCCGTACAGCCGCACCCCGGGGATCTGACGCAGCTGCTGCCAGGTCCAGCCGGTCAGCTCCATCTCCCGGCGGTACAGGTTGTCGATACCCTTCTGCCGCACAAAGCGGATGCCCTCCCGCAGCCCCAGGATACCCGGGGTGTTGAGGGTGCCGCTTTCCAGGCGGTCGGGCAGCAGCTGGGGCATGGTCAGTTCCAGCGAGGCCGCGCCGGTGCCTCCCTGCATCAGCGGCCGCAGCTGGTCCTGACGCACCCGGGGCCCCACCGCCAGGATTCCGGTGCCCATGGGTCCGTACAGCCCCTTATGTCCCGGCACACAAAGGTAGTCCACCGCCATGCGGGAAAGGTCCAGCGGCAGCAGGCCCGCTGTCTGGGCGGCGTCCACCAGCATGGGGATGCCCCGCCCGTGGGCCAGGGCGCCGATCTGTTCCACCGGCAGCCGGTAACCGAAGACGTTGGAGCCGTGGGTGCAGGCGATGAGCTGGGTGTTGGGGCGCAGCAGCGACGCGAAGCTGTAAACGGTGCGCAGGTCGTCCTCCGGGTAGACCCGCGCCACGTCATACTGGGCGATCCCCCGGTCCTCCAGCACCTGGGCCACCCGGGCCACGGCGTTGTGCTCCAGGTCGGAGATGATCAGGTGTCCGCCGGGACGCATGGTCCCCCAGATGGCCAGGTTGATGGCCTCGGTGCAGTTTTTGGTAAAGATAATGCCCTCCGGCTGGCAGCCGAACAGGGCGGCGGCCTCCTCCCGGCACTGGTAGACCCGCCGGGCGGTCTCCACCGCCAGGGTGTGACCGCTGTGGCCCGGGTTGGCGCCCCAGCGGCGGACCGCCTGGTCCACCGCTTGCTGCACCGCCCGGGGCTTGGGGAAGGTGGTCGCTGCCTGGTCCAGGTAGACCGGACACCGGCCCCGGTTCATGACCGCTCCAGCAGCCGGACCCCTGCCTGGCGCAGAAGGGCCAGCGCCCGATCCTTGGTGTGGGAGCCGTTGGGGCCTACCCGCACCGAGATCTGATAGCCGCAGCCGGTGAGCCGGCCATGGTCCCGGCCGGCCCAAGCAGAAAACCCGTTGCGCTCCAGCACCTTCTGCCCTTTTAAGGCATGGGTCAGGGAGCCTACGGGGATAATGACGATTTCCACGTTGCATCCTTCCTTTCCGGCCCGTCCCGGCCAAACCGGCGGCGGGCTCCTTTCATCTTATGCTCCGGGCAGGAAGGATGACAACTGGATTTGGCCGCTTAATCGCGGTACAGCAGGCAGACGCAGTGGGCGGCGATCCCCTCTTCGGCGCCGGTGAAGCCCAGGCCCTCCTCGGTGGTGGCTTTCACCGAGACCTGGTCCAGCTCCACCCCGCAGACCCGCGCCAGGTTCTGGCGCATAGCGGGGATGTGGCCTTTGAGCTTGGGGCGCTGGGCCAGGACGGTGGCGTCCAGGTTGCCGATGCGGTAACCCTCCTTGCCCAAAAGGCCCACCACCTGTTCCAGCAGCCAAAGGCTGTCGGCCCCGGCGTAGGCCGGGTCGGTGTCCGGGAAGTGCTTGCCGATGTCCCCCAGGGCGGCGGCGCCCAGCAGGGCGTCCATGACCGCGTGGGTCAGCACGTCGGCGTCGGAGTGGCCCAGCAGGCCCTTCTCCCAGGGGATATCCTCCCCGCCTAAAATCAGCCGGCGGCCCCCCACCAGCTTGTGTACGTCATATCCGTGTCCGATCCGAAAGTTCATCCTTTCGTCTCCTCCTTTCTGGGTTCCGATGTATCTAGTGTTTCATTTTCCTCGAAATGTTGCAGCTGTTACAAAATTTTAATTATTTTTTTCTTCGGCGGCTTCCTGGTCGACGCTTTGGGCCAGCGCCTGGGCCAGGGGCAGGTCCTCCGGCGTGGTGATCTTGATGTTGCGGTAGTCCCCCTGGGCCAGGTAGACCTTTTTGCCCATGCGTTCCAGCAGCTGGCAGTCGTCGGTGCAGTCCCAGCCGCATCTTTCCGCCTGAGCCATAGCCGCGCGGTAGTCCTCCCGGCGGAAGATCTGGGGCGTCTGGGTCAGGTAGAGGCGGGAGCGGTCGGGGGTCTCCTGGATGGAGCCGTCCGCCGCCGCTACCTTGATGGTGTCCTTGGTGACCACCGCCGCCGTGGCTGCGCCGGTCTGCTCCGCCAGGCTGCGGCAGGCCTCGATGACCGCCCCGGTGACAAAGGGCCGGGCGCCGTCGTGGATGGCCAGCAGGGGGCTTGTCTTCTCCAGGGCCAGGACCCCGTTTTTCACCGACTGCTGGCGGGTAGCTCCCCCGGCCACCACATGAGAGACCTTGGAAAGCCCGAAGCGCCGCACCAGCTCCCACAGGTGCTCCACCTTTTCCGCCCGGGTGACCACCACGATCTCCTCCACCTGCGGGCAACGGTCAAAGGCCCGGATGCTGCGCACCACCACCGGCACGCCCAGCACCTCCAGCTCCTGTTTGTCGATGCCCTGCATCCGGCTGGCGCTGCCTGCCGCCACGATGACGACCCCCAGTTTGGAAACGATCTCTGCCATGTGATTTCTTCCTCCTTGTCGATTTTCCGGTATTTTCGTATAATTTGTCGAATAATATCCAATAAGTAAAATGGAGCGCCCTGTTTTTCGGGCACTCCATGGTGATTTTCTAGGGCGTATCGGAAAACCAAGAAGTCGCCGGATTTTTCGCAAGCAACAGACAGATACCAGGCAAAAAGCGCAGGAATCCTTGCCGGATTCCGAGCATTTTTCACGCAGTAGCTGGCGTTGCTTGTAGAAAAAGGCAAGATTTCGACTTTTCCGATCGCCCCTAGTCAAAGAACAGATTGCGCTGGCTGGCGCTGGTGACGCTGAGCACCAAGCCGATACCTAAGTACAGGGTCCCCTGGGAGGTACCGCCCGCCGAAAGGAAGGGCAGGGTGACGCCTACCACCGGGAAGAGGGAGAGGCACATGCCCACGTTGATGACGATCTGCGCCGCCAGCATGGCGAAGATCCCCACGCAGACAAAGCGCCCCAGGTCGTCGCTGGCGTGCAGGCCGTCCCACAGGATGCGCAGGCAGATAAAAAGCAGCACCCCCAGCACCGCCATGCAGCCGATGAAGCCCACCGCTTCCCCGATAAAGGAGAAGATAAAGTCGTTGTGGACCTCGGGCACCAGCTGGAACTGGCCGCTTTCCATAAAGATACCTTTTCCCCAAAGGCCGCCGCTGCCGATGGCGATGCGGCCCCGCTCCTGCTGCCAGACCACGTTCTCCCCGGCTACCTCCGGGTTAAAGATCGCCAGCACGCGGCTGCGCTTGTCGCTGTCCAGCAGGAAGGTCCAGGCTACCCAAGCCGCCGGCGGCACCATGGCCAGCACCGGCAGGATGTACTTCCAGGAAAGCCCCGCTGCAAACAGCATAAAGGCGAACATCACCGCCAGCACCAAGGCGGTACCGTCGTCGCCCTGCAGGTGGATCACCGCTACCGGCAGCAAACCGTGGAGGCACAGCAGCGCCAGGTCCTTGGGGCGATTGAGACTCTGGTTTTCCCGCAGCTTGGCCAGATGGTAAGCAAAGGTCAGCACGAAGCTGATTTTGAGCAGCTCCGACGGCTGGAAGGTGAAGTTGATCAGCGGGACCTGCAGCCAGGCCCGGTCGTCGATCAGGTCGCTGCGCTGGACGCCCAGCGGGGTAAAGCAAAGGACACACAGAAAATAGGCGATGGCGCTGTGGACCTTCCACAGCCGGGCCATCTCCCGGTAATCGATGCGGGAAAGGATCAGCGCCGCCGCTACGCCGCAGGTCATCATGGCGGATTGGACCACGACGGTACGCAGAGCGCCTTCCCCCAAGGTGCCGCTTTGGGCCAGGCTGACCAGCAGCAGGGTACTGAAGCTGGAAAGGGACAGGCAAAGCAGCAGCAAAAGCCAGTCGGTCCGCTTGAGGAAGCCGGCGACCAGGTGGATAACTTGCTTCATATATTCCTCCTAGGGAAAAAATCCCGGGCCCGCCGTCCGCGCCTGGCGGAGGCTGTCCGGGTTTGTGAAATAACAGGCAGGGTTCCTGCATTTTGCCACGATTGTTCTTTTATTATAGTATGATTTCCGGATAGATTCAACATAAATATGGGGAATCTTTTTGCCGGGGGCCCTTCCCCTCTTTTCGACCATTTTAAAGTGTGCTATACTTTTTTCATAATATGGAGCCCCGCCCTGCCAGCCGGTCCCCCGGCGGCCCCGGCCTGACCTTCCCTGTCCTGCTTTTCGCAGGCGCCATCCCTCCCGGCCCGATGCTGCGGCTCTCCATATTCGAACGGCCCGGTTACCCGGAACCTGCCGGATGTGCTCCGGCTTTTTTGCTTTTCCTGCAAACACCCACAGGCCCTGGCGTCAGGGCGCAGTCTCGCGGAACCGGGACTGCCGCAGACCGCCGGCGCCCTGTCTTTCCCCCTGCCCGGCAGCTTCGTCCCTCCTTTCATCTCAGCTGCGTGCCGGTCCCCGGGGGCCTGCCAATGATTTTGCCTGTGTGCTTGCAGGGTCATGATTTTTTGGGAGGTATCATAACCATGCTCACCGACATCGAGATCGCTCATCAGTCCAAAATGCTGCCCATCACCGAAGTAGCCGCCCAGCTGGGCATCCAGCCCGAAGAGCTGGAACCCTACGGCCACTACAAAGCCAAGCTCTCCGACGAGCTGGCCCGCCGCGTCGCTGACCGCCCCAACGGCAAGCTGGTGCTGGTCACCGCCATCAACCCCACCCCCGCCGGGGAAGGCAAAACCACCATCACCGTCGGCCTGGGTGAAGCCATGAAGAAGATCGGCAAAAACGCCATCATCGCCCTGCGCGAGCCCTCTCTGGGCCCGGTATTCGGCATCAAGGGCGGCGCTGCCGGCGGCGGTTACGCTCAGGTGGTTCCCATGGAGGACATCAACCTGCACTTCACCGGCGATATGCACGCCATCACCGCTGCCAACAACCTGCTCTGCGCCATCCTGGACAACCACCTGCAGCAGGGCAACGTCCTGAACATCGACCCCCGCCGCGTCCTCTTTAAACGCTGCATGGATATGAACGACCGCGCCCTGCGTTTCATCAACGTGGGTCTGGGCGGCCGCATCAACGGTGTTCCCCGCGAGGACGGCTTCCAGATCACCGTGGCTTCCGAAGTTATGGCGATCCTCTGCCTGGCAGCGGACCTGTCCGACCTGAAGGAACGTCTGGGCAACATCCTGGTGGCCTACACCTACGACGGGAAACCGGTCTACGCCCGCGACCTGAAGGTCAACGGCTCTATGGCTGCCCTGCTCAAGGACGCCATCAAGCCCAACCTGGTCCAGACCCTGGAAAACACCCCCGCCCTCATGCACGGCGGCCCCTTCGCCAACATCGCCCACGGCTGCAACTCGGTACGCGCCACCAAGCTGGCCCTGAAGCTGGCCGATTATACCATCACCGAGGCGGGCTTCGGCTCCGACCTGGGCGCCGAGAAGTTCCTGGACATCAAGTGCCGCTACGCTGGCCTGGCTCCCTCCGCCATCGTGGTGGTAGCCACCCTGCGCGCCCTCAAATATAACGGCGGCGTGCCCAAGGCCGAGACCGCACAGCCCAACGTAGAAGCCGTCAAGGCCGGTCTGTGCAACCTGCAGGCCCATGTGGAAAACATGAAGAAATACGGCGTACCGGTGGTAGTAGCCATCAACAAGTTCGCCACCGATACCCCCGAGGAGATCGCTGTCCTGGAAAACTACTGCACCGAAAACGACGTCGAGTTCGCCCTGGCAGAGGTCTTCGCCAAAGGCGGCGAGGGCGGCATGGAGCTGGCCGAAAAGGTAGTCAAAGCCTGCGAGAAGCCCGCTCACTTCGCCCCCATCTACGACGAGAAGCTGCCCATCAAAGAAAAGATCGAGACCATCGCCCGCACCATCTACGGCGCAGACGGCGTGGACTACTCTTCTGAGGCCAACAAGTCCATCGCAGAGATCGAAAAACTGGGCCAGGACAAAGTCCCGGTCTGCATCGCCAAGACCCAGTACTCCCTGTCCGACGACCCGGCCCGCCTGGGACGTCCCTCCGGCTTCCGCATCCAGGTCCGGGATGTGAAGCTTTCCGCTGGCGCCGGCTTCGTAGTCGTGCTGGCCGGCAGCATCATGACCATGCCCGGCCTGGGCAAAGAGCCCGCCGCCTATAAGATCGACATCGATGCCGACGGCGTGATCTCCGGCCTGTTCTAATGGTTTTTCCCCGCTGACCCATCCCCCGCTCCCTTCCCGGGAACGGGGGATTTTTTTGCCGAAATGCTGTCCTATTTGTATAAATCTCTCTTATTATTTCGTTTTACCGGCAAAAACCTGAGAAAATTTCGTATTTTGCCGCCGGGGGGATTTGTGGTTTGGCGGGTTTTGTGGTATTCTATTATCAATGTATCCGGGGGCAAAATGCTCCCAGAAAGGAGGCCCGCCCTTGCAAACCTATCTTTCCCACAGCACCCAGGAGACCGAGGAGATCGCCGCCCAGTTTGCCCAATCCCTGCACAGTGGTGACGTCATCGCCTACCGGGGACCCATGGGCGCGGGCAAGACCGCTTTCACCCGGGGCCTTTGCCGGGGGCTGGGTCTGGGGGACCACGTTTCCTCCCCGACCTTTGCGCTGGTGCACCAGTACGGCAACGGGGACCGCGCCCTTTACCACTTCGATATGTACCGGGTGGAGACCTTTGATGACCTGTATTCCACCGGCTTTTTCGACTATCTGGATTACGGCGGCATCCTGGCCATCGAGTGGAGCGAAAACATCGAAAACATCCTGCCGGAGGGCACCATCACCGTCACCTTGGAAAAGGACGACGCCGATGAGGACCTGCGCCGGATCACCATCGAGGGAGAAGGGCGGTTTTAACCATGAAGATCTTTGCTTTGGATACCTCCGCCGCCGCGGCGTCCTGCGCTCTGCTGGACGGAGAGAGGCCGGTGGGGGAGTTTTATACCGACGCCCGCCTGACTCACAGCCAGACCATCATGCCTATGGTGGAGGCGCTGCTTTCTTCCAGCCATCAAGAGCTGGACAGCGTGGACGTGTTTGCCGTCTCCACCGGGCCTGGTTCCTTCACCGGGCTGCGCATCGGGGTGGCGGCGGTCAAGGGCATGGCCCAGGTGCTGGGCCGTCCCTGCGTGGCGGTGTCCACCCTGGAAGGCCTGGCCTGGAACCTGTGCGACCGGCCCGGCCTTGCCTGTGCCGTGCTGGACGCCCGCTGCGGTCAGGTATATACCGCGCTCTTTGATCTGGAGGACGGCGTCCGCCGCCTTTGGGAAGACGAAGCCGTCATGGCCGAGGAGCTTTGCGCCCGGCTGGCGGCGCTGAACCGCCCGGTGACCCTGGTAGGCGACGGCATCGACCTGGTGCTGCGCACCATGGCCGCTACCCAGCCCCAGGCTCCGCTGCCGCAGGTACCGGCAGCGTTTCTGCGGATGCAGCACGCTTCCAGCGTGGCGCTCTGCGCCCAGGCCCATCTGGCCCGGGGGGAGGCGCCCCTTTCGCCGGGAGAGCTGGTCCCTGCTTATCTCAAACTGCCTCAGGCACAGCGGGAGCTTCTGGCCAAAACCAATGGCCGGCTCGGCCGCTGATTCCCGTTTATATTGACAGGAGGATGGAGAATATGATCGTATTAGGTTCCGACCACGGCGGCTTCCGCCTGAAAGAAGAGGTCAAAAAACATCTGGACGAGCGCGGCACCCCCTACGTTGACGTAGGCTGCTACGACGAAAACTCGGTAGACTACCCGCAGATCGCCAAAGCGGCCTGCGACAAGGTGGTCAGCGGCGAGTGCGAGCTGGCTCTGCTGTTCTGCGGCACCGGCGTGGGCATCTCCATGGCGGCCAACAAGATCAAGGGCATCCGCGCCTGCTGCTGCTCCGACTGCTTCAGCGCCAAGTACACCCGCCTGCACAACAACGCCAACGCCCTGTGCATGGGCGGCCGCGTCGTATCCGGCGGCCTGGCCTGCATGATGGTGGACGCCTTTTTGGACACCGCCTTTGAGGGCGGACGTCATCAGCGCCGGGTAGACCAGATCACCGCTCTGGAAGAAGCTTTTGGAAAATAAGCAGGACCCTCCCCGCTGGGGATCGATATAACAACACTGTGAAATCTATCTGGGAAAGGATTGACCAAGTATGACACCCTTTATTATGGACCATCCGCTGATCCAGCACAAACTGACCCTTCTGCGCGATAAAAACACCGGTTCCAAGGAATTCCGTGAACTGGTCAGCGAAGTCGCTATGCTCATGTGCTATGAAGCCACCCGCGACCTGCCGCTGAAGGAAGTCGAGATCGAGACCCCCATGGGCCTGGCTCACACCAAGGTTATCTCCGGCCGGAAAATGGCCCTGGTTCCCATCCTGCGCGCCGGTCTGGGCATGGTAGAAGGCGTTCTGGCTATGATCCCCGCCGCCAAAGTAGGTCACATCGGCCTGTATCGTGACCACGAGACCTGCAAACCGGTGGAATACTACTGCAAACTGCCTTCCGACATTGCTGAGCGCGAAGTCCTGCTGCTGGACCCCATGCTGGCTACCGGCGGTTCCGCTATCGACGCGGTGAATATGCTCAAGGCAAAAGGCGTCCGCAACATTAAATTCATGTGCGTCATCGCCGCTCCCGAGGGCCTGGAAGCCTTCACCGAGGCGCATCCCGACGTCCAGGTATACTGCGCCGCCAAAGACGAGCGCCTCAACGAGGACAAATACATCATCCCCGGTCTGGGCGATGCCGGCGACCGCATCTTCGGCACCAAATAGTTTCCCGCTTTTTTCAAAAGAGAGCACCCGCAAGGGCGCTCTCTTTTTTTGTCCGCTTTGGGGACTGCTCCCTTCTCCCGGCGCATATACTGGCCCAAAAGGAGGGGTTTTCATGAAGATGCGCAGCGTGGTGTTCCGCCTGCCCCGTCTGGCGGGGATCGCCGCCCTGGCGGTGACGGTGGGCCTTTGTACCCTTTTGCTGGCACGGCCCCCGGCGGAGGCGGTCTCTGCCCCGGCCCGCTCCCTGCCGGTGTACTCGGTGGAGACGGAAGAAAAGGTAGTCGCCCTGGGCATCAACTGCGCCTGGGATAATGCGGACATCCCTCAACTGCTGGGGGCGCTGGACCGCGCCGGGGTCAAGGCCACCTTCTTCCTGCTGGGCCAGTGGGCGGAAAAGTACCCGGACAGCGTCCTTTCCATCCACGCCGCCGGGCACGAGATCGCCAGCCATTCCTATTCCCACACCGACCTGACCACCCTCTCCCCCCAGCAGATCGCCCAGGAGGCCGAGGACGGCCGCCGGGTGCTGGAAGGCCTCACCGGCCAGCCGGTGACCCTGCTGCGCCCGCCGTCCGGCGCCTACAACGACACGGTCATCGACACCCTGCTCCAGCAGGGCTTCCTGCCCATCCAGTGGGACGTGGATACCCTGGACTGGAAGGGCCTTAGCGCCGATGAGATGCTGCTGCGGGTCATGAGCCGGGTGGAAAACGGCTCCATCCTGCTGCTGCACAGCGGCGCGCCCCACACCGCCGAGGCCCTGCCGCCGCTTCTTGACGCCCTAAAGCAGGAGGGGTACCGCCTTCTTCCCGTGGGGGAGATGGTCTACCCGCCCGGCAGCCCCATCGACATCCAGGGCCGGCAGCACCCGCCTCAAGCCGAAGCGCAGCCGTCAAACCACCTTTGACCCGACAAAAAAAGCACCATCCTTGCGGATGGTGCTTTTGACTTTGCAAAAATTTGGGGGAAAGACTATCTTTCTTCCTTCATTTTAGCGAAGCACTCGCTGCAGTAAACCGGGCGGTCTTCACGGGGTTTGAAGGGAACGTTAGCCTCTTTGCCGCAGCTAGCGCAAACAGCGGTGTACATTTCTCTCTCAGCCTTTTTGCCTGCTTTGCGAGCGTCTCTGCAAGCTTTGCATCTCTGGGGCTCATTCTGGAAGCCTTTTTCAGCGTAGAATTCCTGCTCACCAGCGGTGAATACGAACTCAGCGCCACACTCTTTGCATACTAAAGTTTTGTCCTCGTACATAATACTATACCTCGCTTCATGAATTTCGCCCAAAGACTGTTGTTGACAGAGACAATGTTTCGTGCTCGTAACCGAGCCAAGGGCATATTTGCAACCGGGCCGGTTTTGGCCTGCGGCTGTTAACAGTGATCTGGCGCCTAACCTTGGGCACCGCGGAGTTTTCGCCTTGCCCGTTGAAGGGCATTGTCTACAGCTTTGGGGGTCGAGTCGAGAAGGTTTGCCATCTCTTGATAGGAATGGCCGCTGAGGTACAATGATAAGGCTTCCTGTTCCAGGGGGGAAAGCAGGGTATCGATCTGCTGCCAAAGCTGCCGCACCTGCTCCCGCCGGATATAGGCGGAAAACGGGTCGCCGTCTTCGGAGGAGCCAGCGGACTGGCCTTCCAGCGAATCCATCGACACATAATCCTGAAGCGGTTTCTGACGCCCGCTTGAGGCGGCGTCCACCCCGGATCGCATTTTGGACGTGGCACAAAGCCGGCAGTAGGTCTGAAACGACGCTCCCTTCTGCGGATCATAGCTTTTCACCGCCGCCACCAGCCCCAAAAGGCCTTCCTGGACCAGGTCCTCGGCCTCCAGGCCGCTGACCGGATACCGGCTCGCCTGCCGGCAGATCCACGGCAGATGCCGTTCGATAAGCTGATCCAACGCGCGGGTGTCCCCGGCTTGCGCCGCCGACACCAAGGCTTCATCCGTTGGGGCAGGGCCATGTTTTGCTTCCATAAAAGGGATTCTCCTAGCTAAAAAATACCACGCAATCTATTATAACTTACAACCGGTACGGTGTCAATGCGTTTACAGCTTTTCTAAAAATTTCTTTGTCCAGCCGGGCGGATTTATCAGTTTTGTACGGAATTTTGACACTTTTGCCCAGTTTTCTGCCATCTTCGCCCCGCATAAGCGCCGCCGGGCGGTCCATATTAAGAAAAAGACCTGACAAAGGAGGCAAACGCCATGTCCACCGTTGCACTTTGTGTCTGCACCCGCTGTATGCTGCTGGGGGCTCCGGAGCTTTTGGAATCCCTCCATCAGCTAGAGGCCCTGCGCCGCCAGCTGGACCGCCCGCCGCTGTCCCTCTCCACCACCTGCCAGCACCCGGAAGGGGCCTTTGCCGGCCCGGCTGTCCGCATTGGGCAAGCTCCCTGGGCCGATCTGCCGGCCTGTGCAGTGCTGGAACAGCTGTCCCAGGAGGAGCTTCTGCCGGAATAAGCCCTAGCGGACCTCCGGCAGCTTTTCCTCGATCTGTTTTTTCAGGCTGAGGATCAGCTGGAGCTGGTCCTTGAGATCCTCCAGACGCACCTGGGTCTGGACCAAGATCCCCTCCAGCCGCTTGCGGTACTGCTTGACGCTGTTGTTTTCCGGGTCATACTGGTCCAGCATCTTGCACTCGATCTCCGCCTTGCGGCGCATCTTTTCCACCGTGCCGATCTGCTGATACAGCTGCGGGATCTTCTTCAGATACTCCTCGTAAATCTCCACGCAGCAGATCCCGTCGTCCTGATGAAACATTCTTTCCATGATCCTACCTCCGCTTTCTAGCAATTCCAATCGACCTTTACCGGATTGGGTTCCTCGGCCACCGAAACCTCTTTTAAGGATTGGATGGCCTCCTCCCACTCCCGCTGGGCCCGTTCTTCATAGTATTCCGCCGTCTGGGACAGCCCTTCCTGGTGGTACACCACCGCCGCAGCCCCATAAAACAAAAAGCCCAGGGCATTGGTCGGGGTCTGATACACCCCGCACGCCGTCACAATGGCCCGAGCCGCCGCTTCCGCAACCGGTTCCTGCGCCAACTCGCCCAGCGCCTTCCGTGCCGCCTGGATGGCCGCCTTTTCTTCCTTGCGGGTCACCTGCCCTGCCTGCGCCGCCTGGCATAGCGCCAGCAGCTGCAGCATCCGCAAATCTTCCGGACGCTGCTCACGAAAAATGGGCTCATAACGCTTCTGCGCAAAATCCAGCGCCCAATTTGCCAGGGTATCGCGGCTTTGGCTCTCGATCTGCCGCATCATCTCCCGGCAAAGCGGACCGTTGGGGTCCCCCAGCATCTTTCTTCGTTTGGTTGCCTTGGCCATGGGCCGCACCCCCTTTTCATTGGTTTTATTATACAACACCGCTGCCGGACTGTCATTCTTTTTTCGCGAAAAACAAAAAAACCATCCAAAATGGATGGTTTTCTGTGTTGGCACCGCCCTATCTTCCCAGGCAGCTTCCCGCCAAGTATTTTCGGCACTGATGAGCTTAACTTCTGTGTTCGGAATGGGAACAGGTGGATCCTCATCGCCATTGGCACTGACTTAAATGGTGACCCGTGGGAGAATCGAACTCCCGATTACGCCGTGAGAGGGCGTCGTCTTAGCCGCTTGACCAACGGGCCATATGGTGCGCCATCAGGGACTCGAACCCGGGACCCGCTGATTAAGAGTCAGCTGCTCTACCAACTGAGCTAATCGCGCACATATTAGAGGATGTACCCTCAAAATTGAACAACGTAACTTAAAAAAACCATTTACATATTGGTCAAGCCCTCGACCGATTAGTATTGCCAAGCTGAAC
>JAHZAU010000006.1 GCA_019423755.1 Oscillospiraceae bacterium | reverse complement strand
AGAACCTTCTGTCAGGAAGGTTCTTTCGTTAGTTGGCGCTTGCGCCAACTAGGCCCCCGCAGGCATAATCGCGCACAAAGTTTGAATCTCATGGAAAAGAAGCGGCCCGCGTCCAAAGTCTTCGGATGCGGGTTGTTTTTTGCAGGGAAGCCCCCGCCAATCCCCCCGCCGCAAGCGGCCCTCCCCCCTTTGACAAGGGGGGCTTTTTCGTTTTCTCGGGGGGAGAATTTTGTGCCGGGGGAGTTGTTTTTCTCTCGGCAAATTTGCTATAATACAGGTGCCGAAACATAGAACTTATACAAGGAGGACCTTGCTTTATGAAAAATCGTTTGACTGCATTGGCACTGGCTCTCTGCCTGCTGCTGACCTTGGGCGCCTGCTCTCAGCCGGCCCCCGAAAACCAGGAGCCTCAGACCGCTCCCGAGACCGAAACGGCTCCCGAGACCGAGACCACCCAGCCGGAACCCGAGCAGCCGGAGCAGTCCGCCGCCCAAAGCCCGCTGGCGTCCTTCACCGCCGAGGACCTGGACGGCGACGAGGTGACCGAGGAGGTCTTTGCCGACTATGAGGTCAACATGATAAATATCTGGGGCACCTTCTGCGGCCCCTGCCTTGACGAAATGCCCGACCTGGGGCAGATCGCGGAGGAATATGAGGACGAGGGCCTGCAGGTGGTGGGCATCGTCGGCGACGCCATCGACCTGATGGGCGACGGCAGCGTGTTGGAGGACGCCGTCACCGAGGCCCAAAACCTGGTGGAGGAGACCGGCGCCGATTATCTGCACATCGTCCCCACCGGGGAGCTGTTCCCCAACCTGATGACCCAGATCTATGCCTTCCCCACCACCATTTTTGTGGACAGTGAGGGCAACATCATCGGGGACATCGTCATGGGCGCCCGCAGCAAGGACCAGTGGATCTCCATCATCGACCAGCTGCTGGAGCAGGTGGAGGCATAACCATGACCGCGAAGCAAAGAACCAGCTGGCAGGTGCTGGCGCTGGTGGCAGCGGGGCTGCTGCTGGGCTGGGGCATCCTGCGGGAGGAACCGGCGGTGGTGCTGACCAAGGCGGCCAACATCTGCCTGGAGTGCATCGGCATTGGCTAGCATGAAAAAGGGCAAAGGACGTGTGCGCCATTGGGTCCAGGCCGGCTGGTTTGCCCTTACCAATGGCTATGCGGCGGGGTTCCTCCAAGGCCGCATCTACACCGGAAAATCCAAGATGCTGTGCGTCCCGGGGCTCAACTGCTACTCCTGCCCGGGGGCGCTGGGCGCCTGCCCCATCGGGGCGCTGCAGGCGGTGCTCACCAGCCAGCAGTTTGCCTTTTCGGCCTATGTGCTGGGGCTGCTGATGGCCTTCGGCACGGTGCTGGGGCGGCTGGTGTGCGGGTGGCTGTGCCCCTTCGGCTGGGTGCAGGACCTGCTGTATCAGATCCCCTTCCCCAAAAAGCGCAAGAACCTGCCCGGACATCGGGTGCTGCGGTGGGGGAAATTTGTGGTGCTGGCGGTGCTGGTGATCCTGCTGCCGGCGTTGGTGGTAGGACCGGGCGACGTTGGTGACCCGTGGTTCTGCAAGTATCTTTGCCCCAGCGGGACCCTGCTGGGCGGCTTGCCCCTTCTGGCCAAGAATCCGATGCTGCGCGGCGCAGCCGGGTGGCTTTTCGGCTGGAAAGGGCTGATCCTGGCGGTGGTAGTGATCCTTTCTATGAAGTACTACCGGCCGTTTTGTAAGTACCTGTGCCCGCTGGGCGCGGCGTACGGGGCGTTCCACCCCATTTCGCTTTACCGCCTGGAGGTGGACATGGGCAAATGCATCCGCTGCGGCGCCTGCCAGAAGGCCTGCGGCATGGATATCCCGGTATGGGAGCAGCCCAACAGCGTGGAGTGCATCCGCTGCGGCGACTGCAAGCGGGTCTGCCCGGTGGGGGCGATCTCCTCCACCACCGACCGCCTGCGCCGCAAGTGGGAGGTGCGCTCTCCGCTGGACGGAGATGGGCTGAGTTTTGAGAGGGAAAGAAGAGGAGACCATGATCAAACGACAGAATGATTTGGGGAATGACCCGGTCCGGCAGCTGGTGCTGCGTCTGGCCATCCCGTCGATGCTGGCGCAGTTTGTCAACGTGCTGTACAGCATCGTAGACCGGATGTTTATCGGAAATATCCCGGAGGTAGGCGAGGTGGCGCTGGCGGGAGCCGGCGTCTGCGGACCCATCGTGACGCTGCTGTCTTCCTTTGCCTTTTTGGTGGGCATCGGCGGCGCGCCTCTTATGGCTATGCGCCAGGGCGAGGACAACCAGGAGGGCGCCGAACAGATCCTGGCCAACTGCTTTGTCATGCTGGTGACCCTGGCGGTGGCGCTGACGGCGCTGTTTATCGGCCTGCGCCGGCCGATGCTCATGTGGTTCGGCGCCAGTGAAAACACCTTCCCTTACGCAAACCAATACCTGACCATCTACACCCTGGGTACCATCTTCGCCATCCTGACCACCGGCCTCAACCAGTTCATCATCTGCCAGGGCTTTTCCACGGTGGCCATGGTCACCGTCTGCATCGGCGCGGTGATGAACATCATCCTGGACCCCATCTTTATCTTCCTGTTTGATATGGGGGTCAGCGGTGCGGCGCTGGCCACGGTGATCTCCCAGGCCTGCTCCTGCGTGTTCGTGGTGAAGTTCCTCTTTAGCCTGCAGGCGCGGGTACGCATCACCTTCCGGGGGTATTCCTGGCGCATTATGCAGCGGGTGGTGACCTTCGGCCTTTCGCCCTTTGTCATCATCGCTACCGACAGTATCCTCATCATCGCCATGAATACCGTGCTGCAGCGGCTGGGCGGCCAGGAGCGGGGCGATATGCTCATCACCTGCCTGACCATCGTCCAGAGCTACATGCAGCTGGTGACCCTGCCGCTGGGCGGTATCTCCAGCGGTACCCAGCCGGTCCTCAGCTTTAACTTCGGCGCCAAGCGCATCGACCGCATCAAGGAGGGCTACAAGGAGATCCTCAAGCTGGCGGTGCTGTTCTGCGGCGTGATGTTCGTGCTGTCCCAGACGGTGTCCGGCCTGTTTGTACGCATCTTCACCCGCGTGCCGGAGTATGTGGAACTTTCCACCTGGGGCATCCGGGTATTTACCGCGGGCATTTTGGTGCTGGCCTTCCAGTATGTGTTCGTGGACGGCTTTACGGCGCTGGGCATCGCCAAGGTGGCGGTGTCGCTGTCCCTGTTTCGAAAGGCCACCTTCCTGGCCTGCACCCTGGCTTTCCCCATGTTCTGGGGAGCGGAGGCGGTGTTTGCGGCGGAACCGGCGGCGGACATCTTCTGCGGCCTGGTGACTATCACCGTCTACCTGCTGAGCATCCAGCGCATCTACCGCAAGCGCATGGAGATGCCGGACGGGCAGTCGCTGTATAGTTAAAAGAAGATTTCGGCTCCGCCCACGCGGCGGGGCCGATTTTTCTTGTTAAACTATACAAAACCGGTAGCAAATCAGCCGCCCCTTGGGAGGAAAGTGAAATTTTGCAGGGCGAAAGGGGCAAACATCTTGCATCCAGGCGGAAAAAAGGGTATGATAAGCAAAGATTCACAGCATAAGCTGTGCGATTTTTTGCTGTTACTTTTAAGCACCTTAACCGTTCTTTGGGATAAAGAACAAAAAGGAGGAATCCATGATGAAGAAGCAGAGCATACTAAAACGTTTGGCTGCAGCGGCTTTGGCTGCGGTACTGTGTGTCTCCCTGGCGGCCTGCGGCCAGCAGGCCGGCGGCGCAGAGGAAGCGCCTGCGGGACAGACCCAGCAGCCGGCCCAGTCTGCCGACGGCAAGAAGATCATCAACCTGGGTGTCACCTACGCGCCCGGCACCATCAACCCCCTGTCTCCGGTGAGCGAGGTGGCAAGCTACGTCACTGGCCTTATGTTCCTGCCGCTGATGGAGGTGGACAGTAACATGCAGTTCCAGCCCATGCTGGCTGAATCGGTGACCACCGAGGATAACCTCACCTTCACCATCAAGCTGGACCCCCGCGCCAAGTGGACCGACGGCGAGCCGGTGGATGCCGACGACCTGATCTTCACCATCCGCTGCATCGCCAACGAGAAGGTTGGCTCCATCTACACCTATATGTACGCCAACTTCCTGGGCTTTGACGAAAACGGCTTCCTGCCGGAAAGCGGCGAGGCCGAGGGCCTGGTGAAGGTGGACGACCACACCGTCCAGCTCATCGCCAAGGAGCCGATGGCGATGAACACCTTCAACAACGCCATCTCCCGCTGCCTGTGGGTCATCCCGGAGCATGTGCTCAAGGACGTCCCCCCGGAGGAGCTGGTGGCTTCGTCCTTCTTCCAGAAGCCCGATGTGACCAACGGTCCCTTCACTATGATCGCCTATGACCGCGACCACTACGTCCAGCTGGCGGCCAACCCCGATTACTTCAAGGGCGCGCCCAAGATCGACCAGCTGAACTTCAACGTGATGCAGGGCTCCCAGGTGCTGGCGCGGCTGCAGTCCGGCGAGATCGACCTGAACCTGCCCAGCCTGGGCGTCATCCCCATCACCGACTTTGAAAGCGTCCAGGCGCTGCCCGGCGTCACCACCCAGCTGGAAGAGCCCATCGCCCACGAGCTCATGTATATCAATCACGAGGTCATGCCCGACGCCCGGATGCGTCAGGCGCTGCTTTATGGCATCAACCGTCAGATGATCGTGGACAACCTGCTCAAAGGCAACGGCGAGGTGGTAGACGGCATGCTCACCTCTTACAGCCCCTTCTACGACGAGAGCATCACCGCCACCCCCTACGACCCAGAGAAGGCCCGCCAGCTGCTGGAGGAGTCCGGCTGGGACTTTAACCAGACCCTGACCTTTAAGGTGTCTTCCGGCGACGAGACCATGGCCCAGGCGGCCAACATCATCGCCGCCAACCTGGCGGACATCGGACT
Source organism: Oscillospiraceae bacterium (assembly GCA_019423755.1). Classification (GTDB taxonomy): domain Bacteria; phylum Bacillota; class Clostridia; order Oscillospirales; family Ruminococcaceae; genus Negativibacillus. The sequence goes on along the minus strand of JAHZAU010000006.1, from coordinate 94,440 downwards.
GAAGGTACAGATCCAGATGACCGACCTGACCACCCTGCTCAACCAGCTGTATGCCCAGGACTTCCAGCTGGCTATGCTGCAGTATTCCTTCATGCCGGCAGACCCCTACCCGGATGTTTCCTACCTGCTGGGTACCGGAAACGTCAACGGCTACTCCAACGCCCGGGTGGACGAGCTGCTGGCCCTCATCAAGAGCGAGGACGACCTGGAAACGGTGAAAGGCTACTACAGCGAACTGAACCGCATCTGCCAGGAGGAAGTCCCCATGTTCTCGGTGTACAGCCCCCGCGCCCTGACCGCGGTTTCCAACCGGGTGACCGGCATCACCGCACGGCAGTACGGCGCCTTTATCGACGTACAGAACTGGGATATCGCCCAGTAAGCGGCTTCGCCGTTTGATTTTCGGATAGGAGGAACGGACCATGCAAAACCTGCTGGAGGTACAAGGGCTTTCCACCGCCTTTTGCGACCGAAAGACCACCAATCGGGTGGTGGAGGACGTGAGCTTCTCCCTGCGCCCCGGCGAGACGCTGGGGCTGGTAGGGGAGTCCGGCTCGGGAAAAAGCGTCACCTCCCTTTCCATCCTGCGGCTGCTGGACCCGAAAAAGTCCCGCACCGAAGGCAAGGTGCTGCTGGAAGGCCGGAACCTGCTGGCCCTGCCGGAGCGGGAGATGGAGCAGGTCCGCGGCGGGAGCATCTCCATGGTGTTCCAGGACTCCATGACCTCGTTAAACCCGGTGTTTACCGTCGGATACCAGCTGATGGAGGCCATCCGCATCCACCAGGGCCTTTCCAAAGAAGAGTGCCGCGCCCGCGCGGTGGAGATGCTGGAACGGGTGGGCCTGCCCGAGCCGGAGCAGCAGATGAAGAAATACCCCTTCACCCTGTCCGGCGGGCAGCAGCAGAGGGTGATGATCGCTATGGCGCTCAGCTGCCACCCCAAGGTGCTCATCGCCGATGAGCCCACCACCGCCCTGGATGTGACCATCCAGGCGCAGATCGTCCAGCTGCTGCGGGACCTGCAGCGGGAGACCGGCATGGCCATCATCCTGGTGACCCACGACATCGGCCTCATCGCCGAGATGGCCGACCGGGTGCTGGTCATGTACGCCGGGCAGGTGGTGGAGGAAAGCGACGTGCAGACCCTCTTCCAAAACCCGGCCCACCCCTATACCCGGGCGCTGATGCGCTCAGTGCCTACCATTTCCGACAGCCGCTCCCGGAAGCTGGAGTCCATCCCCGGGGCGGTGCCGGAGCGCTACCAGCAGATGACCGGCTGCCGCTTTGCTAGCCGCTGCGCCCAGGCCCGCCCGGAGTGCGCCGTCACGCCCCAGCCCCTGTGGGAGCTGGCTCCGGGGCACCGATGCCGCTGCCAATTTGCCGGGCGGTAGCGGACCACCATACGTCAAGGAGGGATGGCTTTGCCACAGGAGAATCAAGCCCAGGCCCCGCTGTTAGAGGTCCGGGAACTGAAAAAATATTACCCCACTCAAACCGGCCTCTTTGCCCGCAACCGGGAGGAACAGCTGCTCAAGGCGGTGGACGGGGTGAGCTTTGCCCTGCGGCCCGGGGAGACCTTGGGCCTGGTGGGGGAGTCCGGCTGCGGCAAGTCCACCATCGGGCGGCAGATCGTCGGGCTGGAAACTCCCACCTCCGGCAGCATCTGGTACCGAGGGGAGGGCTGGCCCGAAGCGAAGGAACTGGGCGCCCTGACCCGGGAGGAGCAGCGCCAGGCCCGTACCGACCTGCAGATGGTGTTCCAGGACCCGTACTCCTCCCTTAACCCCCGCAAGCGGGTCTACGACATCCTGGCGGAGCCTATGGCCTTCCACAACATCCTGCCCCGCCAGGAGCTGGGCCGGGAGGTGGAGCGCCTGTTGGAGCAGGTGGGCCTGCCGCGCTCGGCCAAGGACCGCTTCCCCCACGAGTTTTCCGGCGGACAGCGGCAGCGCATCGGCATCGCCCGGGCGCTGGCGGTGCGTCCCCGGTTTTTGGTCTGCGATGAGCCGGTGTCGGCGCTGGATGTGTCCATCCAGGCGCAGATCCTCAACCTGCTGCGCCAGCTGCAGGAGGAGCTGGGACTGGCTTTCCTGTTTATCGGGCACGGGCTGGGCGCCGTAAAATACGCCAGCCACCGCATCGCCGTCATGTACCTGGGGCAGATCGTGGAGATGGCCCCTTCTGAGGAGCTGTTTGCCCACCCGCGCCACCCCTACACCGTGGCCCTGCGGGACGCGGCCCCCGTCTCCGACCCTGCCCAGCGCGGTCGGGAGCGGTTGGTGCTTTCCGGCGATGTGCCAAGCCCCATCAATCCGCCGCAGGGCTGCCGCTTTGCCGGACGGTGCCCCTTTGCCGAGGAGCGCTGCCGCCAGCAGCCCCAGAGCCTGATCTGGGACGGGGAGGACCCCTGGACCGCCCACGGCTGTGCCTGCTGGAAGGCGGGGCAGATAACCGAAACCAAAAATCCCCCGGCGGAATAAGCTGGGAAAAGCAAGGGCTGCGCCGCAGCCACACCACAGGAAAGGGTGAGACCATGATCAAATATATCGGCAAGCGGCTGTTTATCGCCCTGGTGGTGCTGGTGGGCATTACCATCATCGACTTTGCGCTGATGAACCTGGCGCCCGGCAGCCCCTTGGACATGATGCGAAACCCCATGGTGTCCCAGACGGTGCTGGACAACAAGGCCGCCGCCCTGGGGCTGGACCAGCCGCTGCACATCCAGTATCTGCAGTGGGTGCAGGAGCTGCTCCACGGCAACCTGGGCTACTCGATGATCACCTATCAGCCGGTGAGCCAGCTGGTGGCAAGCCACATCGGCCCCACCCTGCTGCTTATGGGCAGCTCGCTGGTTCTGGGACTGCTGCTGGCGATCCCGCTGGGTATCCTCAGCGCGGTGAAGCAGTATTCTGCCGCCGATTACACCGCCATGACCGCCTCCTTCTTGGGCATTTCGGTACCGGGGTTCTTCCTGTCGCTGGTGCTCATCCACCTGTTTTCCATTAAACTGGGGTGGCTGCCGTCCGGCGGCATGGTGACCCTGGGTGGGGACGGCGGCGCGCTGGACGTGCTGCAGCACATGGTCATGCCCTGCCTGGTGCTGACCGTGGCGGTGGCGGGACGCAACATCCGCTATATCCGTTCCAGTATGCTGGAAATTTTGGGCCAGGACTACCTGCGCACCGCCCAGGCGAAAGGTGTGCGCCGGTTTTGGGTGCTGGGACGCCACGCCATGCGAAATGCCCTTATCCCCATCGTCACGGTGGTGGGTATGGAGATCCCGGTGCTGTTCGGCGGCGCCGTGGTGGTGGAGCAGATCTTCTCCTGGCCGGGGCTGGGGCTTTTGACCATGAGCTCCATTATGAGCCGAGACTATCCCACCGTTATGGCGCTGAACCTGCTGGCGGCCATCATCGTGCTGCTGGCCAATCTGGTCACCGACCTGCTCTACGCCGTGGTGAACCCGGCGATCAAGTATAACTAAGGAGGCGAGGAGATGGACGAAAGACAAGCGATGGAACAGTCCCTTCCCCGCCAGGAAAGCTACGCCCGCATGGTGCTGCGGCGCTTCTGCCGGCACAAGCTGGCGGTGGCCGGGGCGGTGTTTTTGGCGATCGTGGTGATCTGCGCCCTGCTGGCCCCGTGGATCGCGCCTTATGACCCGGTGCAGATCCAGGACGCTTTCGGCGCCGCGCCCAGCGCCAAGTACCTGCTGGGTACCGACCAGTCGGGCCGCGACGTGCTCTCCCGGCTGATCTACGCCTCCCGGGTGTCCCTGCTGGTAGGCGTGGCCTCCACCGGTATCGCTATGGTCATCGGGGTGGTGCTGGGGCTGGTGTCCGGCTACTTTGGCGGCTGGATGGATATGCTGCTCATGCGCATCACCGATATGGTCATGGCGTTCCCTTATATCATGCTGATCCTGGTGGTAGCCAGCCTGGTGGGCCCGGGGATGTGGAACATTATCTTCATCCTGGGCTTCCTTAACTGGCCCGGCGTGGCCCGGCTGGTGCGTGGCAACGTGCTGGCTATTAAAGAAAGCAACTACATCAAGGCAGCCAAGGTGTCCGGCTTGAGTACTCCGCGCATCCTCTTTGGGCAGATCCTGCCCAACACGGTGGCGCCGATTTTGGTCAACGCCACCTCCGGTATCGCCTTGGCGATTTTGGACGAGGCAGCGCTGAGCTTCCTTTCTATGGGGGTGCAGCCGCCGGCGGCCAGCTGGGGCAATATGCTCAACGGCGCCCAGTCGCTGACCATCCTCACCTCCCAGCCGTGGCTGTGGCTGCCGCCGGGACTGGCCATCGTGCTGACGGTGCTTTCCATCAATTTTATGGGCGACGCTCTGCGGGACGCTCTGGACCCCACCAACACAAGATAACAACACCTGCCGTCCCCGCCGGGGGCGGCTTTCTTTTTTGCGGAGGCCCCTTGTCCCCAGGCGGGCAAGGTGGTACAATAGGAGGCGGCATTGGGATAAAAAGCGGCTCTGCCGCAAATCCATAGATACAGGAGAGGATCTCATATGAAACGACCCATTACCGTGGCCATCGCCGGCCTGGGAAACCGCGGGAAGGACACCTACGCCCGCTATCAGAAACTGGCTCCCGAGGAGATGAAGATCGTGGCGGTAGCCGATATCGTGCCGGAAAAGGTGGAGATCGCCCGGCAGGAATACGGCATCGCGCCCCAGATGTGCTTTGCTTCCGCCGAGGAGATGCTCCAGCAGCCGAAGCTGGCTGACGTGATGCTCATCGCCACCCAGGACCGCCAGCATGTGGGACACGCCCTGCCCGCCCTGGAAAAAGGCTACGACGTCCTGCTGGAAAAACCGGTTTCCCCCGATCTGGACCAGTGCCTGGCCCTGGAACAGAAGGCCAAAGAGACCGGCCGGGAGGTCACCGTCTGCCACGTGCTCCGCTATACCCCCTTCTACACCCAGCTGAAGGAGTGGATCGACGCCGGGGAACTGGGAGAGATCATCTCCATCGACTACATCGAGCGGGTGCAGTACTGGCACCAGGCTCATTCCTTCGTCCGGGGCAACTGGTGCAACGACCAGACCACCAGCCCCATGATCCTGCAGAAATCCTGCCACGATATGGACATCCTTTCCTGGTTCACCGGACGCCGCTGCCTGCGGATCAGCTCGGTGGGCTCCAACCGGCAGTTTAAGCCGGAAAACGCTCCGGCCGGCGCTGCACAGCGCTGCCTGGACTGCCCGGTCAAGGACAACTGCCTCTACGACGCCGAGCGCTTCTACCTGTCCCATCCCCGCATGGGCATCCGCTCCGGCAACACCGACTGGCCCTGCAACGTGCTGGCCCAGAACCCCACCGAGGAGAAGATCTACGAGGCGCTGCGTACCGGCCCTTACGGCCGCTGCGTCTACCACTGCGACAACAACGTGGTGGACCACCAGGTAGCGGTGCTGGAATTTGAGGGCGGCCTGACCGTCACCTTCACCATGTGCGCCTATACCAGCCAGGGCGGCCGCAGCCTGCGCATCATGGGCACCAAGGGCGATGTGGAAGCCGATATGCAGACCGGCGTTATCCGCATCGGACGCTTCGGCCAGGAGCCGGAGTTTGTCAAGATGTCCGACCTGCCGGCGGCCAAAGCCCGTCACGGCGGCGGCGACTTCGGCCTCATGAGCACCTTTATGGAGCACATGATGACCCGGGACGAGGCCGGTGCGCCCGGTCCCATGCTCACCTCCATCGACCAGTCCATCGCAAGCCATGTCATGGCGCTGGCTGCGGAATATTCCCGCCGCCACCAGGGACAGATGGTGGAGCTGGACCAGTTCGTCAGCGAGAAAAAATACCAGGAGCTGGTATAACCCCCAACCATACAGCGCCTTCGCCCCTTTGGGGCGGGGGCGTTTTTTCTTTTTGTAAAGAGTGGGGGAAAAGGATGGATTGCAGGGGAAAAAGTTGCTATAATAAGGGTACGAGAAAAGTCGGAGAAACGAGAACCCCTTCCTCCGTCGGGAAAACGACAGAAAGGACGTCCTATGAAGAAGCTTTTTCAAACCCTGTTTCAGCGGGTAGTGGTCGTGGGACTGCTGATCCTCATCCAGCTGGCCCTGCTGCTGACCATGATCGTCTGGTTCGACCGGTACTTTGTGTATTTCTATGTGGTTTGCGTGCTGGTGAGCGCGGGTGTGGCGCTGTATATCCTCAACGCCAAGACCAACCCGGCCTATAAGATCGCCTGGCTCATCCCCATCCTGCTGCTGCCGGTGTTCGGCGGGCTGTTTTACCTGATGTTCGGCGGCGGCAAGCTGACCCGGGGCGAGCGCCGCCGGATGCGCGCCATAGCGGAGAACTTCTCCTCCTGGGACTGGCGCAACCCCAAGGTGCTGGAAGAGCTGGAACAGAAGGACCGCTCTGCCGCCAACCAGGCCCGCTACATCCAGGAATACGCCTGGTGCCCGCCGTATAAAAACACCTCGGTGCAGTATTTCCGCCTGGGGGAGGAGATGTTCGAGGCCATGTGCCGCGAGCTGGAACAGGCGGAGCATTATATCTTTCTGGAATACTTCATCATCCAGGAAGGGAAGATGTGGGACCCGATTTTGGAGATCCTCACCCGCAAGGCCAAAGAAGGGGTGGACGTCCGGGTCATGTACGACGACCTGGGCTGCATCATGACCCTGCCCAATGGTTATTTCCGTACCCTGCGTGAGCGGGGCATCCAGTGCCAGGTGTTTAACCCCTTTATCCCGGTGCTTTCCCTGCGCTTTAACAACCGCGACCACCGCAAGATCTGCGTCATCGACGGCCACACCGGCTTCACCGGCGGCATCAACCTGGCGGACGAGTATATCAACGCCTACGAAAAGCACGGCCACTGGAAGGACACGGCGGTGATGCTCAAGGGCGAGGGCGTCCGCGGGCTGACCATGATGTTCCTTTCCCTTTGGGACTATATGAGCAAAGGCCGGGAGGACTACGACCAGTTTTTGGTCTCCCGTTACCAGAAGGAGCCGGTGGAGGCGCCGGGCTTCGTCCAGCCTTACACCGACAGTCCCCTGGACGACGAGTCGGTGGGGGAGACGGTCTACCTGAACCTGATCAACAAGGCCGAACGGTATGTGTACATTACAACCCCCTATCTCATCATCAGCAACGAGATGGTCACCGCCCTGTGCGGCGCCGCCAAAAGCGGAGTGGATGTGCGCATCGTTACCCCGCATATTGCGGACAAGTGGTACGTCCACGCCGTGACCCGCGCTTACTATGAGATCCTGGCGGAGGCCGGGGTGAAGATCTACGAGTACACCCCCGGCTTCATCCACGCCAAGACCCTTATCAGCGACGACGACTACGGCGTGGTGGGCACCATCAACCTGGACTACCGCAGCCTGTACCTGCACTTTGAGTGCGCCGTCTGGATGTACCAGACCCCCTGTCTGGCGGACATGAAGGAGGACTACGCCCACCTGATGGAGGTGAGCCAGCCGGTGACCTTGGAGCAGTGCCGCAGCGTCAACTGGCTGGTGAAGATTGGGCGGAGCATCCTGCGGGTGTTCGCGCCGCTGATGTAACCAGGACTTTTTCGAAAAAATGCACAAGCCGGCCCCTGTCCAAGAAAGACGGGGGCCGGCTTTTTGAAAAATGGACAAAAAAGAACATTTGTTCGGATAATATGACGGAATCCGTCCGGTTTTTGCGGTATAATAGAAGAAAAATCGAGAAATGCGGCAGAAAAGAAATGATACTAAAACCGTCGCATTTGTGCTATAATAAGAAGAGTTCAGGATAAAAGACAAGGAAAAAAGATCCCCCAAGCGAGAGGAGAGTGAAGAAAGGATGGCAGACCACTTTGAACTGGTGGCGCCCTACCAGCCCACCGGCGACCAGCCCCAGGCCATCGACGCCCTGGCCCAAGGGGTGCTGGACGGCAAAAAGGAGCAGACCCTGCTGGGCGTCACCGGCTCGGGCAAGACCTTTACCATGGCAAACATCATCCAGAAGGTCAACCGGCCCACCCTGGTGCTGGCCCACAACAAGACCCTGGCCGCCCAGCTTTGCAGCGAGTTCCGGGAGTTTTTCCCCCACAACGCGGTGGAATATTTCGTCTCCTACTACGACTACTACCAGCCGGAAGCCTACATCGCCAGCACCGACACCTACATCGAAAAGGACAGCGCCATCAACGAGGAGATCGAGCGCCTGCGCCACTCCGCCACCTCCGCCCTTTCCGAGCGGCGGGATGTGATCATCGTGGCCAGCGTCTCCTGCATCTACTCCCTGGGCGACCCCATCGACTACCGCAATATGGTCATCTCGCTGCGCACCGGCATGCAGAAGGAGCGGGACGAGGTGCTTAAAAAGCTGGTGGAGCTGCAGTATGAGCGCAACGACATCAACTTTATCCGCAACAAGTTCCGGGTGCGGGGCGACGTGGTGGAGGTGTTCCCCTCCTACTCGGGGGATACCGCTATCCGCATCGAGTTCTTCGGCGACGAGATCGACCGCATCAGCGAGATCAACACCCTCACCGGCGAGGTGAAGGCGGTAGTTTCCCATGTGGCCATCTACCCGGCGTCCCACTACATCGTTCCCCGGGACAAGATGCAGCGCGCCCTCCAGGAGATCCGGGAGGAGATGGACGAGCGGGTGCAGTACTTTAAACAGAACGACAAGTACATCGAGGCCCAGCGCATCCTGGAACGCACCAACTACGACATGGAGATGCTCACCGAGATCGGCTTCTGTAAGGGCATCGAAAACTATTCCCGGGTGCTTTCCGGCCGGGAGCCGGGCAGCAGCCCCTTCACCCTGCTGGACTACTTCCCAGACGACTGGCTCATGTTTGTGGACGAGTCCCACGTGACCCTCCCCCAGGTGCGGGGGATGTTCGCCGGAGACCAGGCGCGCAAAAAGAGCCTGGTGGACTTCGGCTTCCGGCTGCCGTCGGCCTTTGACAACCGGCCGCTAAACTTCGACGAGTTTTATAGCAAGATCAACCAGATCATCTTTGTCAGCGCCACGCCGGGCGAGTTTGAAAAGGAACACAGCGCCCAGATCGTGGAGCAGGTCATCCGGCCCACCGGCCTGGTGGACCCGGAGATCGAGGTGCGGCCGGTAGCGGGCCAGATGGACGACCTGCTTTCGGAGATCAACCAGCGGGCCGCCCGGGACGAGCGCGTTTTGGTGACCACCCTGACCAAGAAGATGGCCGAGGACCTGACCGGCTTCTTTGAAAACATGGGGGTGCGGGTGCGGTACCTGCACCACAGCATCGACACCATCGAGCGGATGGAGATCATCCGGGACCTGCGGTTGGGCGAGTTTGACGTGCTGGTGGGCATCAACCTGCTGCGCGAAGGCCTGGACATCCCGGAGGTGAGCTTGGTGGCCATTTTGGACGCCGACAAGGAGGGCTTCCTGCGCTCCGAGACCTCGCTGATCCAGACCATCGGCCGCGCCGCCCGAAACGCCCAGGGCAAGGTCATCATGTATGCCGACAATGTCACCGATTCCATGGAGCGGGCCATCCGGGAGACCTACCGGCGCCGCCAGGTGCAGCTTGCCTACAACGAGGAGCACCATATCTCGCCCCAGACCATCCGCAAGGAGGTGCGGGACATTATCGAGATCTCCACCCGGGAAAAGACCGACAAGATCGGCAAGGGCAAAAAGCGCATGACCCAGGCGGAGGTGCGCCAGACCATCGAAAAGCTGACCTTGGAGATGAAGAACGCCGCCCGCATGCTGGAGTTCGAGCACGCCGCCTACCTGCGGGACAAGATCCAGTCCCTCAAGGCCCAGTACCAGGGCAACCCCAACCTCAAGCAGCTGAACAAGAAGAAATAACCCCCGGCCTAGGCCGGACGCCATACGATCACGGAGGCAGATACCTTGAACAACGACAAAATCATCATCCGCGGCGCACGGGAGCACAACCTGAAAAACGTGGACCTGGAGATCCCCCGCGACAAACTTATCGTCTTTACCGGGCTTTCCGGTTCGGGCAAATCCTCCCTGGCCTTTGACACCATCTTTGCCGACGGCCAGCGCCGCTATATGGAGAGCCTTTCCTCCTACGCCCGGCAGTTTTTGGGCCAGATGGAAAAGCCGGACGTGGACGACATCATCGGCCTTTCCCCGGCCATCTCCATCGACCAGAAGACCACCTCCAAAAACCCTCGCTCCACTGTGGGCACCGTTACCGAAATTTACGACTACCTGCGTCTGCTGTACGCCCGCATCGGCATCCCGCACTGCCCGGTGTGCGGCAAGGAGATCCGCCAGCAGACCATCGACCAGATGGTGGACAAGGTGCTGTCCCTGCCGGAGCGCACCAAGATCCAGGTGCTGGCGCCGGTGGTCCGGGGCAAAAAGGGCATGCACCAGAAGGAGCTGGAACGGGCCCGGAAGTCCGGCTTTGTGCGGGTGCGGGTGGACGGCAGCCTTTACGAGCTGACCGAGGAGATCACCCTGGACAAAAACAAAAAGCACAACATCGAGATCGTGGTGGACCGCCTGGTCATCCGCGACGACATCCAGACCCGCCTGACCGACTCGCTGGAATCGGCCATCGCCCTCACCGGCGGGCTGGTGCTGGTGGACGTCATCGACGGGGAGGAGATGCTCTTCTCCCAAAACTACGCCTGCCCGGAGCACAACATCAGCATCCCGGAGCTCAACCCCCGGATGTTTTCCTTCAACAATCCCTTCGGCGCCTGTGAAAAATGCACCGGCCTTGGTAACTTTATGTCCATCGACCCGGACCTGGTGATCCCGGACAAAAATAAGTCTATAGCGGAAGGGGCCATCCGGGCCAGCGGCTGGTACTACGCCGAAGGGGGCCTGGCGCAGATGTACTTCCAGAGCCTGGCGGAGCATTACCACTTCTCCCTGGATACCCCCGTTAAAGATCTGCCCAAGGAGGCGGTGGACATCCTCCTTTACGGCACCAAGGGGGAGAAGATCCGCCTGCAGCGGGACAGCGAGAACGCCAAGTCGGTCTACTTCACCGAGTTTGAAGGGGTGGCCAACAACCTGGAACGCCGCTTCCGGGAGACAAACAGCGCCTGGATGCGGGAGGAGATCTCCGGCTGGATGAGCTCGGTGAACTGCCCGGAGTGTCACGGCAAGCGCCTGAAGAAGGAGAGCCTGTCGGTGCTGGTGGGCGGGGTGAACATCAGCGATCTGTGCGACCGCTCCATCACCCAGCTCATCGCCTTCTTCCGGGAACTGAAGCTCACCGAAAAGGAGGAGATGATCGCCCATCAGATCGTCAAGGAGATCCTCTCCCGGTTGGAGTTTTTGCGCAACGTGGGGCTGGAGTACCTGACCCTTTCCCGCTCGGCGGGGACCCTTTCCGGTGGCGAAAGCCAGCGCATCCGCCTGGCGACCCAGATCGGTTCCAGCCTTATGGGGGTGCTGTACATCCTGGACGAGCCCAGCATCGGCCTGCATCAGCGGGACAACGACAAGCTCATCGACGCCCTGCGCCGCCTGCGGGACCTGGGCAACACCCTCATCGTGGTGGAGCACGACGAGGACACCATGCGCGCCGCCGACTATATTGTGGACATCGGCCCCGGGGCCGGGGTCCACGGCGGACAGGTGGTAGCGGCCGGGTCCCTGGCGGATATTGAGGCCTGCCCCCAGTCCATTACCGGGCAGTACCTGAGCGGGGCGAAGAAGATTTTGGTCCCGGCCCAGCGCCGCCCCGGCAACGGCAAGTTTGTGGAGATCCGCGGCGCCCGCCAGAACAACTTAAAAAACATCAACGTGAAGATCCCCCTGGGTACCCTGACGGTGGTCACCGGCGTGTCCGGCTCGGGAAAATCCTCCCTCATCAACGAGATCCTCTACAAGGGACTGGCCTCCCAGCTGAACCTGTCCAAGGAGCGTCCCGGCCGCTACGGCGAGATCCGCGGCATCGAAAACCTGGACAAGGTCATCGACATCAGCCAGTCGCCCATCGGGCGCACCCCGCGCTCCAACCCGGCCACCTACACCGGCGTCTTTACCGATATCCGAAACCTGTTCGCCGACACCCAGGAGGCAAAGCTGCGCGGCTACGACAGCGGGCGCTTCTCCTTTAACGTCAAGGGCGGACGCTGCGAGGCCTGCGAGGGCGACGGCATTTTGAAGATCGAGATGCACTTCCTGCCGGACATCTACGTCCCCTGCGAGGTGTGCAAGGGCCGCCGCTACAACCGCGAGACCCTGGAAGTGAAGTACAAGGACAAGTCCATCTACGACGTGTTGGAGATGACCGCCGAGGAAGCTTTGGGCTTCTTTGAGAACATCCCGCGCATCCGCCGCAAGGTGCAGACCCTCTGCGAGGTGGGCCTTGGGTATGTGAAGCTGGGGCAGCCGGCCACCACCCTTTCCGGCGGCGAGGCCCAGCGGGTGAAGTTGGCCACCGAGCTTTCCAAAAAGCCCACCGGCAAGACCATCTACATCCTGGACGAGCCTACCACCGGCCTGCATACCGCCGACGTCCACCGCCTGGTGCAGGTGCTGCAGGCGCTGGTGGATACCGGCAACACCGTGGTGGTCATCGAGCACAACCTGGACGTCATCAAGGTGGCGGACCACATCATCGACCTGGGCCCCGAAGGCGGCGACAAGGGCGGGGAAGTGGTGGTCACCGGCACCCCCGAAGAGGTGGCTGCCTGCGAGCGTTCCTATACCGGGCAGTATCTGCGCCGCCTGCTGGCTGACCCCCAGCGCGGGTAGCAAAAAAGCCCCCAGACCCGGGGAAATTTTGTGGAAAACGATTCTTTACAGTATTATACCCCTGTGGTATACTATATGTGAAAGTTATAACGATCCGCCTGGCTCCCGGGCCGGGTTTCTGGTAATAAGAAAGGAAGGCGCAGACTGTGGCAGCAACCAAGATCACCTCTCACATCCATTCCGTCGGTATCCTCAACCCCAATATGCGGGTGTTTGATATTGTAATGAAGACCGAAAGCGGCACCAGCTACAACTCCTATCTGGTGCAGGGCGAGGAAAAAACCGCCCTCATCGAGACCTGCCACGGGGAATTCTTCGACCAGTACCTGGAAAACATCCGTCAGGTTTGTGACCCCAAACAGGTGGATTACATCATCCTCAACCACAACGAGCCGGACCACTCCGGCGCGCTGGACCGCCTGCTGGAGGAGATGCCCAACGCCCAGGTGATCACCTCGGCGGCCGGTGCGGTATACCTGAAAAACATCACGAACCGCCCCGACCTGGCTATCGTCAAAGCAAAAGACGGCGACCGCATCGATCTGGGCGGCCGGAGCTTGGAGTTTGTTTCCGCTCCCTTCCTGCATTGGCCGGACTCCATGTTCACCTGGTGCCCCGAGGAAGGCGTCCTCTTTAGCTGCGACTTTTTGGGCTGCCACTACTGCGAGCCCTACACCTTCGACACCGCCATCGCCTACCCCAAGGCCTATGACACCGCCTTGGAGCTGTATTATGAAGCCATCTTCGGGCCTTTCGGCTGCTATGTGCGCAAAGGTTTGGAGAAGGTCCGCGGCCTGCGTGGCCTGCGCACCGTCTGCACCAGCCATGGCCCGGTGCTGACCTCCGGCGGCCGTCTGGAAGAGGTGCTGGCGAAGTACGAGCTGTGGAGCCAGCCGGTCCCGGCCTCTCAGCCGCTGCAGATCCCGGTGTTCTACTGCTCGGCCTACGGCAACACCCGCCGTCTGGCCCAGCACCTGGCCAAAGGCATCCAGGAAGGCCAGCCCACCGCCCAGGTGGAACTGCTGGACCTGATCGAGCACCCCATGGAGGAGCTGCACCGCAAGCTCAACCGGGCTTCCGCCTTTGCCATCGGTACCCCCACCCTCAACCGGGACGCCCTGCCTCCGGTGTGGAACCTGCTGGCCGGCATGGACGCCGTCAACAGCGCCAACAAACCGGCGGTGCTCTTCGGCTCCTACGGATGGAGCGGCGAAGGCGTGCCCAACGTCAAGGCTCGTCTGGACGGCCTGCGGGTGAAGGTCTTCGGCTCCGGCATGAAGGTCTGCTTCGTCCCCACCCAGGAGGACCTGGAACGCGCCGAAAAGCTGGGCCGCGCTTTTGCCCAGAGCCTGGACGAAGAATAATCCAACCGAACATAAAAAAGAGGAAGAAAGCATTTCGCTTTCTTCCTCTTTTTATTTTGCGGTTATACGGTCAGCTGCTGGTGGATGTAGCCGCCGCCCAGTACCTGGTCGCCCTGGTAGAAGACGCAGGACTGGCCGGGGGCCGGGGCCCGCTGGGGCTCGGCAAAGCGTACCACAGCGGTGTCGGGGCCGGTCATGGTCACTAAGGCGGGGGCGTCCCCGGCCCGGGAGCGGATCTTCACCGACAGCTGGGCGGAGGAGCCTTCCTCGGGGGAGAGCCAGGGGTTGGGCTGGACCACCACCTGCTCCAAGGTGATGCCGGGGAAGTATTCCTCCCCGGTGCGGGCCAGGTAGATGCGGTTGGAGGCCGGGTCGATCTCCCGGATGAACACCGGGTAACCGAGGGCGATGCCCAGCCGCTTGCGCTGGCCGACGGTATAGTGCAGCAGGCCCTGATGGGTGCCGCAGACGGCGCCGTCCGGGGAGATAAACTCGCCCGGCTGGCAGCGGCCGAAGTGTTTTTCAATGTAGGAGGCGTAGTCGTTGTCCGGGATCCAGCAGATCTCCTGGCTGTCCGGCGCTTGGGCCGAGGCCAGGCCCGCCTCCTGGGCGATGGCGCGCACCTGGGATTTTTCCATCCCCTGTAGCGGCAGAAGCAGCATGGAAAGCTGCTCCTGGGTCAGGCGGTGGAGCATATAGGACTGGTCGCGCTCCCGGCAGTCGGCCCGGAACAGCTGGGCGGTGCCGTCGGGCAGGTGCTCCACCCGGGCGTAGTGGCCGGTGGCCACATAGGGGAAGCCCAGCTCCTGGGCGGCGCGGCAGATGCCGGCAAACTTGGTGGAGGGATTGCAGAGGATGCAGGGGTTGGGGGTACGCCCGGCCTGGTACTCCCGGCAGAAGGGCTCGATGACGTTGCGCCAGAACTCCTCATAGCAGGGGACCACATGCAGCCGGACCCCCAGCTGGTCCGCCACCGTCTGGGCGGCCTGGACAGCGGCCTTGTGCTCGGGGGAAAACTCCAGCACCACCGCCTCCACCTCCCAGCCCTGCTGGCGGAACAGATGGACCGCTACCGAGGAATCCACTCCGCCGCTGAGGGCTACCAGGACTTTTTTGGGCTTAGTGGGTGTGGCAGGCATCGCATTCACCGATTTCTCCCACGATGGGGGTGGGGTCGATGCCCTGGCGGCGGTAGTAGTCCGCCAGAGCGGCTTTGATGGCCTGTTCAGCCAGCACCGAGCAGTGGACCTTCACCGGCGGCAGGCCGTCCAGGGCCTCCACAACGGCTTTGTTGGTCAGCTTGAGGGCTTCCTCGATGGGTTTGCCCTTGACCATCTCGGTGGCCATAGAGCTAGTGGCGATGGCAGCGCCGCAGCCGAAGGTCTTGAAGCGGGCGTCGACGATGGTGCCGTTTTCAATCTTCAGGTACATCTTCATAATGTCGCCGCATTTGGCGTTGCCGATCTCGCCGACGCCGTTGGCGTCCGGCAGTTCCCCGACGTTGCGGGGGTTGGTGAAGTGATCCCATACTTTATCCGAATACATCATAATTGTTTGCTTCCTTTCTATTGCGGCGGCGGACCGCCGGGCGCCCGCTGGGGGGCAATATCCTATATAAGCCGTCCTTTGCCGGTAAAACGGGGCAGGACCGGCGAAATCTTCAAAATTTATGATAAGGGGAGGGGACTACTTGTCCTCGCCGCGGCGGCACATTTCTTCCCACAGGGGAGACATCTGGCGCAGGGTGTTGACGATCTTGGGCATCTCCTCCAGGATGTGGTCCACGTCCTCGTCGGTGTTCTGGTCTGAGAGGGAGAAGCGCACCGAGCCGTGAGCGACCTCGTGGGGTAGACCGATGGCCAGCAGCACGTGGCTGGGGTCCAGATCGCCGGAGGCGCAGGCAGAACCGGTGGAGGCGCAGATGCCGGCTAAATCCATGCGGAGCAGCAGGGCTTCGCCCTCGACGCCGCGGAAGGAGATGTTGGTGGTGCCGGGCAGGCGCTGGGTGGGGTGGCCGTTGCGGCGGCAGGCGGGAAGAGCTTCCAGCAGGCCGGTTTCCAGGCGGTCGCGCAGGGCGGAGATGCGGCGGGTGTTTTCCTCCATCTCCCGGCAGGCCAGCTCGATGGCTGCGCCCAGGCCGACGATACCGGCAACGTTTTCGGTGCCGCCGCGCTTGCCGCGTTCCTGGCCGCCGCCGTCGATGAGGTTATCCAAAATAATGCCCTTGCGGCAGTAGAAGGCGCCGACGCCCTTGGGGCCGTGGAACTTGTGGGCCGAAAGGGAGAGCATGTCGATCTTCATGGCTTTGACGTCCACCGGCACATGGCCCACCGCCTGGACGGCGTCGGTGTGGAAGAGGACGCCGGCTTCCCGGCAGATGGCGCCGATCTCGGGGATGGGCTGCAGGGTGCCGATCTCGTTGTTGGCAAACATCACCGAGACCAGGGCGGTGTCCGGGCGGATGGCCTGGCGGACCGCTTCGGCGCTGACCTGACCGTATTCGTCCACTGGCAGGTAGGTGACCTCGAAGCCTTCCTTTTCCAGCCGGGCGGCGGTGTGCAGCAGGGCGTGGTGCTCGATGACGGTGGTGATCATGTGGCGTTTGCCGCGCTGGGCGTAGGTGTGCATGATGCTTTTGAGCCAGTTGTCCGACTCGGAGCCGCAGCCGGTGAAGAGGATCTCCATGGGCTCGGCGTTGATGGCCTGGGCTACCTGGGCCCGGGCGTTTTCCACAGCCCGCCGGGACTGCACGCCGAAGCGGTACAGGCTGGAGGCGTTGCCGTAGTTTTCTTTGAGATAGGGAAGCATAGCTTCCAAAACCGGTTGGGAGATGGGAGTGGTTGCCGCGTTGTCGGCATAAACGAATCTGTCCATAATGTGTTTCCTTTCCTTAAGAAGGTAGATTGAAACCTGAGACTGCTGGAAAGGCAGCCGGTCTTACAGGATTATTGTATACTATGTGGGTATATTTTTCAACCCCCAAAGCATACACCGCGGCAGATTTCGGCAAATTTTTTGCCGCAAACCGCCGGTTACTGGGGTAAGACTACCGGAATTTGGCCGACTGAGCTACGGCCAGCGCGTCGCAGCGCTCGTTTTCCGGGTGTCCGGCGTGGCCCTTGACCCAGACGAAGGTCACCTCATGCTGGTCCAGCAGGTCCAGCAGGCGGCCCCACAGGTCGGGGTTGAGGGCAGGGTCCTTTTTATTGCGCATCCAGCCGTTGGCGCGCCACTTGCGGGCCCAGCCTTTTTCGATGGCGTCGATGACGTACTTGGAGTCGGAGGTCAGGGTCACCTGGCAGGGCTCCTTGAGGGCCTCCAGGGCGGCGATGACGGCGGAAAGCTCCATCCGGTTGTTGGTGGTGGACGCTTCCCCGCCGGAAAGCTCCTTTTCCCGGCCCTGGTAGCGCAGGACCGCGCCCCAGCCGCCGGGGCCCGGGTTGCCGGAGCAGGCGCCGTCGGTAAAGATCTCCACGTGTTTTTTCATGCAATCGCCCTTTCTTTGCAGATTTTGGGCTCCCTGGCGGCGGATATACTGCCGGGGAGGATGACTTTCTAAATTATACCGTATCCGGCGGGGAGGGGCAAGGCGGCGGCAAGAAAAAAACAGCCGCCGCGCCGGGGCGCATATTTGTCCGCGGCTCCCCCATACTATAAAGCAAAAGGCCGCTTGGATAGCGGGAAAAAGCGGGACAATGCGGGCATTTTCCACAGGAAAGGGGAGGCCTTCTGGCACAAAGTTTACAATCGCTTACCACCCCCCGCCCTTGACAGGGGGAAAAGGAAACGGTATTATTTAATAGAATAGGCTTATCCGCCCCCAAGTGTATATGACCCGTTTTTGGGCAGCAAGTTTTGGCTGTCGATCCGGGGGCCGGAAGCAGCCTCGACGATTTTTGGATACGGTCTTTCGCCTCTGCGGCAGCCTGCCGCCGGCGAAGGTGATTTTTATAAACCATAACCTGCTCTCGGCCGCGGTGCCCCCATCGTTTGGCACCGGCCGGCGCAGTCAGTCTTTGAGAAGGCACAGTAGATCGGGCGGCGCCCGACCCCAACAGCGAAGACTTTTTTGGGAAGCGCCGCTTTTTACCAAAGGATGTTTGAGCCTCTTCCCCTGCGGCTGCGGGGAACACGGCAGCGGAAGCATCCACAACGCAACGGAACAACTGTATCTTGCCGTACTGTACCCTGCCGTCCAGGGTTTGTGACCCCTGCGCGGCAGCCTCCAAGGACTGGTAAAACAGACAACAGGAGGTAATGTTTTATGTCAGAAAATAACAATAATAACGCGCCGGTTGCACCGGCTTCGGAAGCCGCAGAGGGCGCCAAGAAACCCCAGAGAAGACGTTCCCGCTCTTCCTCCGGCCGCGGCGGCCGCAGCAGCAAAGCAAACGCCGCAGCAAAACAGCCGGCAGCTTCCGGCAAACGCGGAGACTCCGCCAAAAAGGAGAAAAACCCCGGCTCCAAGGCTGCAGCCCAGGCAGGGGAGAAGGCCCCGTCCACGCGGGAGAACCGTCCCCGCAAGCGCCGCGAGACCCGCAAGACCCCGGTCCGCATCATCCCGCTGGGCGGCCTCAACGAGATCGGTAAAAATATGACCGTCTACGAGTGCGCCAACGATATGTTCATCGTGGACTGCGGTCTGGCCTTCCCCGACGAGACCATGCTGGGCGTGGATATCGTTATCCCGGACTTCACCTATGTGATCAAAAACCGCGACCGGGTACGGGGCGTCTTTATCACCCACGGCCACGAGGACCACATCGGCGGCCTGCCCTATCTGCTCAAGGAGCTTAACGTGCCGGTATACGGCACCAAGCTGACCCTGGGCCTCATCAAAAACAAGCTCAAGGAGCACGGCCTGGTCAACCAGGTGCGCCTGATGGAGTGCAAGCCCGGCGACACCATCAAGGCCGGCTGCATGGCGGTGGAATTCATCCGCGTCAACCACTCCATCCCCGACGCCTGCGCGCTGGCGATCCACACCCCCGCCGGTATCATTATCCAGACCGGTGACTTCAAGGTGGACTACACCCCCATCGAGGGCGGCATCATCGACCTGGCCCGCTTCGGCGAGCTGGGCGGCAAGGGCGTGCTGGCGCTGCTGCCCGATTCCACCAACATCGAGCTGCCCGGCAGCACCCCCAGCGAGCGCACCGTGGGCGAATCCTTCAACAAATTGTTCCAGATGGCGGGGGACCGGCGTATCATCATCGCCACCTTCTCCTCCAACATCCACCGCATCCAGCAGATCGTGGATTACGCGGTGAAGTACGATAAAAAGGTGGCCGTATCCGGCCGCAGCATGGTCAACGTGGTGGCGACCGCCATTGAGCTGGGCTATCTGAAGATCCCCAGCGGCATCCTGGTGGACATCGATGTGGCCAACCGCCTGCCCTTCAGCGAGGTGGTCATCATCACCACCGGCAGCCAGGGCGAGCCTATGTCCGCCCTGACCCGCATGGCTATGGGCGACCACCGCAAGGTGAAGGTCACCCCCAACGACTTTATCATCATCTCCGCCCGCCCCATCCCCGGCAACGAAAAGCTGGTGGGCCGGGTGGTCAACGAGCTCATGCGGCTGGGCGCCGAGGTCATCTATGAAAAGATGTACGACGTGCACGTTTCCGGCCACGCCTGCCAGGACGAGCATCGCCTGATCCTGGGCCTGACCAAGCCCAAGTTCGTGCTGCCGGTCCACGGCGAGTACAAACACCTGAAGAAATACGCTTCGGTAGCTGCCCAGATGGGTATGGACCCCGACCACGTACTGATTCCCGAGCTGGGCCGTATCATCGAGACCGACGGTGTAGACATGAAGGTCGTGGGCGAGGTACCGGCCGGCGCCGTTATGGTGGACGGCCTGGGCGTAGGCGATGTGGGAAGCATCGTCCTGCGCGACCGCAGCCACCTGGCTCAGGACGGCCTGATCGTGGTAGCTGCCACCATCAACACCCGCAGCAAAAAGGTGGTGGCCGGTCCGGACATCATCTCCCGCGGCTTCGTGTACGTCCGCGAGGCGGAGGGCATGATCAACCAGGCCCGGGATATCGCCAAAAATGCGCTGGAAGAAGCCATGAGCGGCGGCGTCCGGGATTGGACTAGCCTGAAAAACCGCATGAAAGACGATGTAAGCAAATTCGTATACAGCAAGACCAAACGCAGCCCCATGATCCTGGTGATCATCCAGGAGTGCTAAGCCGCCAAAAGGCGGCCGGGGAGCGGCAAAGGTCCCGGGCCGGGGGATGACCCGGCGGGGACCGCGCCTGTGCCGGGCGGCACAGGTTTTTAAGGAGGGACAGGTTTGAATAAGCGACTTGTGCTGTATAAACCGTTGATCGCAGCTCTGCTGCTGGCCGATGGCATTACGCTGTTTTTGGCGGCGTATTACCACAGCGTGCCCTTGTTTGTGGGCGCGCTGGTGCTGGTGGCGGTGTCCGCGGTGGCTCTGGTCCAGATCGTTCTGGCCAACAAGAGCATCAACCGTTTTTACCAGTACATGACCAAAAATATGTCCGACTACCGCAGCGACGCGCTCAAAAACGTGCCGGTGCCGTTGATGGTGGTGCGAAAGGCCGGGGTGATCCTCTGGTACAACCCGGCCATGCAGGACCGGGTATTTGCTGGGAAGGATTACTTCGGCATCCATGTCAACGCCGTCTTCCCGGACCTGAATGTCACCGGCGCCTGCCCGCCCCAGGGCATCGGGGTGGAATTTGAGGGAAAACAGTTTTCCGCCTTCCCCAGCCCGGCCGGCAGCGAAGAGGAGCCCATGTACATCGTCTACTTCTTCGACGACGACAAGCTCAAGCGCATCGCCAAGGAGTATTTCGCCTCCCGCCCGGTGGCGGCGATGATCATGATCGACAACTACGAGGAGCTGCTGCAGAACGCCCGGGAAAACGAGCGCAGCCAGATCATGGGCGAGATCGAGTACGCCATCGAGACCTTTGTGGAAAACTACGACGGCGTCATCAAAAAGCTGGAAAAGGACAAGTTCTTCGTGGCCTTTGAGGAGCGGTACATCCGCGCTATCGTGGAGAACCGCTTCCCCATTCTGGATACGGTGCGTAAGATCAACGCCAACGACAAGATGCCCGCCACCCTTTCCATCGGCGTGGGACGGGACGCCCAGAACCTGGCCCAGGCGGAGAAGTTCGCCAACCAGGCGCTGGATATGGCGCTGGGACGCGGCGGCGACCAGGCTGCCGTCAAGAACAAAAACGGCTACGAGTTTTACGGCGGCGTCTCCAAGGGCATTGAGAAGCGCACCAAGGTCAAGACCCGTATCGTGGCGGCGGCGCTTACCGAGCTCATCCAGTCCAGCAGCAACGTGCTCATTATGGGTCACCGCTTTGCCGATTTGGACTGCCTGGGTGCGGCGGTGGGCCTCTATCACCCCATCGTCAGTATGGAGAAGGACGCCCGCATCGTCCTCAACAGCAAGGCCAACATGGTGGGCCCCCTGCGGGACCGCCTGCTGGAAAACAAGATGGGCGACGCCTTTGTGGAGCCGCAGGACGCGCTGGAGCGCATCGACGACCACACCCTGCTCATCATCGTGGATGTCCACACCCCCCATTTTGTGGAGTCGCCGGAGGTGTACAAGCGCTGCCGGAACGTGGTGGTCATCGACCATCACCGCAAGATGGTGGACTACATAGACAACGCCGTCATCTTCCACCACGAGCCTTACGCTTCGTCGGCTTCGGAGATGGTGGCCGAGCTGATCCAGTATTTCGGGGAGAAATACAAGCCCACCCGGGTGGTGGCGGAATCGCTGCTGGCCGGCATGATGCTGGATACCAAAAACTTCGTGCTTCGTACCGGTGTGCGCACCTTTGAGGCGGCAGCTTACCTGCGCCGCATGGGAGCGGACACGGTGGAGGTCAAGAGCCTCTTCTCCTCCAGCATGACCTCTTACCAGAAAAAGTGCAAGGTGGTCTCCTCGGCAGAGGTCTACCGCCATTGCGCTGTCTCCCTGGTGGAGGAGACCATGCCGGACATCAAGGTGGTGTCCGCCCAGGCCGCCGACGACCTGCTGGGCATCGAGCACGTTCACGCTTCCTTTGTGCTGTATTATGAGTCGGAAAACGTCGTATCCTGCTCGGCCCGCAGTATGGGCAAGCTTAACGTCCAGGTGATCATGGAAAAACTGGGCGGCGGCGGACATCTGACCATGGCCGGGGCGCAGCTGCGGGACATCTCGCTGGATACCGCCCGGGATATGCTGCTGAAGGCAGTGGATGAATATTACATGGAACAGGAGCAAAAGGGGTAGGCCGCGGCCTTCCCCGAGAAAGGACGGATAAAGATGAAAGTAATTCTCATTCAGGATGTAAAAGGAACCGGAAAGAAGGGCGAACTGGTCAACGTATCCGACGGATACGCCCGCAACTTCCTGTTCCCCAAAAACCTGGCCAAGGAAGCCACCAACCAGGCAATGGGCGAGCTGCGCTCCAAGGAAGCCGCAGCCCAGCACCGCATCCAGGTGGAGAAGGAAGCCGCTATGGCTACCGCCGCTGAGCTGGAAGGCAAGACCGTGAAGCTCACCGCCAAATCCGGCGTGGGCGGCAAGCTCTTCGGCTCGGTGACCGTCAAGGAGATCGCCGAAGCGCTGGAGAAGCAGTACGGCAAAAAGGTGGACAAAAAGAAGATCACCGTGGAAGACATCAAGGCCTTCGGAACCTACCCGGCCGAGGTGAAGCTGTATACCGGCATCTCCGCCAAGATCTTCGTCAACGTAGGAGAATAATCCCTGCCCAGGCAGGGAAGCGCACAAGTCATGCACGCCCCAGGCTGTGCATGACTTTGTGTTGATTTTAGGGAAATTTTACGTTTTGTATAAGAAAGGAGCGAGCAGCCATGGCAGAGCAGGCATTGACCGACGGTCTGGAGCTGGAAAACCTGCCCTTCAGCATGGACGCGGAGCAGTCGGTGCTGGGGGCGGTGCTGCTGGACCCCGACTGCCTCAACGCGGTGCTGGAGTATGTCGGGCCGGACAGCTTCTACCGCAAGCAGCACCAACAGATCTTTTCCATCATGCTGGGCATGTTCACCGCCGCCCAGCCCATCGACGTCATCACCGTGTTGGAACGGGTGAAGGCGGAGGGTGTCTTTGCCAGTGACGGCGATGCCCGGGTCTACCTGACCCAGCTGGCCCAGGTGGTGCCCTCTACCGCCAACGTCACCTCCTACGCCAAGGTGGTGCAGGAGAAGTATTACCTGCGGTCGATGATCGGCCTGGCCAAGGAGGTCATCGAGGATTCCACCAAAAGCGAGATGGACGCCCGCGGCATCATGGAGCTGGCGGAGCAGAAGCTCTACCAGATGCGCCAGGGCCGGGACGCCTCCGGTCTGGTGCGGGTGGACAAGGCCATCTTCGAGCTGTACGACAAGCTGCAGCGGCTGTCCGGCGAGGAGAAAAACCAGTTTGCCGGTATCCCCAGCGGCTTTTCGGCGCTGGACCATCTGACCACCGGCCTCAACCGCTCCGACCTGATTTTGCTGGCGGCCCGTCCTGCCATGGGTAAGACCTCCTTTGCCATGAACCTGGCGGCCAATGTGGCCAAGCAGGGCTTTGCGGTGGCGGTCTTCTCCCTGGAAATGAGCCGCGAGCAGCTGGTGAGCCGTCTGCTTTCCTCCGACGCGCTCATCCAAAGCTCCCTGCTGCGCACCGGCAACCTTTCGGTGGACGATTGGACCAAGCTGGCTGTTTCGGCCCAGTCCATCGCCAAGATGCCGCTGTATATCGACGACACCGCCGGCATCACCATCCCGGAGATCAAGGCAAAGCTGCGCCGCCTGCCCAACCTGGGCCTGGTGATCATCGACTACCTGCAGCTTATGTCCTCTGGGCGCCGCATCGACAACCGCGTCCAGGAGGTCTCGGAGATCACCCGAGGGCTCAAGATCATGGCCAAGGAGCTGGACGTGCCCATTATCACCCTGTCCCAGCTGTCCCGTGGACCGGATAAGCGCACCGGCGACCACCGGCCCATCCTTTCGGACCTGCGTGAATCCGGTTCCATCGAGCAGGACGCCGACCTGGTACTGTTCCTGTACCGCGATGAATATTATAATCCCGACTCGGAGGATAAGGGCGTGGCCGAGTGCATCGTGGCCAAAAACCGTCACGGCGCCACCGACACGGTCAAGCTGGCCTGGGACGGCCAGTACACCCGCTTTGTCAGCCGGGAGCTGTTCCGTGATGCGCCGTAACCGCCAGCCGCAGGACCGGCTGGAAGCGCTTGCCCGGCAGACCATCCGGGAGGAAGGGCTGCTCCCGCCCGGCAGCCGGGTGGTGGCGGCGGTGTCCGGCGGGGCGGATTCGGTGGCTCTGCTTCATCTGCTCTGCCGCCTGCGGGAAGAAGGGCAGATAAAAGAACTTTTCGCCTGTCACCTGAACCACGGCCTGCGGGGGGAGGAAGCCCTGCGGGACGAGGAATTTGTGCGGGAGCTTTGCCGCCGGTGGCAGGTACCGCTCACCGTGCGGCGGGAGGAGATCGCCGCCGGGGCCAAGGCGGAGAAAAAATCTCTCGAATTATACGCCAGGGAGCGGCGGTACGCCTTTTTTGAGGAGGAGGCTGCCCGCTTGGGGGCGAAGGTCGCCACCGCACACACCCTCAGCGACCAGGTGGAGACGGTGCTGTTCCGGCTGGCAAGGGGGACGGCGCTGCGCGGGATGGAGGGCATCCGCCCGGCGCGGGGGCC
This sequence comes from Oscillospiraceae bacterium, assembly GCA_019423755.1. Lineage (GTDB taxonomy): Bacteria > Bacillota > Clostridia > Oscillospirales > Ruminococcaceae > Negativibacillus. Next base: position 69,653 of record JAHZAU010000006.1, on the reverse strand, counting down.
GTTTATCCGGCCGCTGATCCGCTGCACCCGCCAGGAGGTGGAGGACTACTGCCGCGCCAGGGAGCTTCGCTTTGTCACCGACAGCACCAATCTGGAGGACCAATACAGCCGCAACTGGCTACGGCACCAGGTGGTCCCTGCGCTGCAGCGCCAAAACCCCGACCTGGAGCACGCGGTGGAGCGGTTTTGCCGCAGCGCCGCCCAGGACGAGGCGTTTTTGCAGAAGCTGGCCGGCGAGGCGAGGGCGTCCCTGACCCGGGAAGGCGGAAGGCTCTGCCGAAAGGGTCTATTGGAGCTGGACCCGGCGCTGCAGGGGCGGGTGCTTTCCCGCCTGCTGGAGGAAGCCGGGGCGCCGGTGGGGCGGCGGCAGATCGAGGATCTGCTGCGGCTGTGCCGACAGGGGAGCGGCGCCCAGGAGATGGGGGCCGGGCTCCGGGCCCGGGCCAGCGGGGAGGAGATTTGGCTGGAACAGGAGCACTCCCTGCAGGAAGCGTTCTGCGTTCCGCTGTTTTTGGGAAAGAAAGAGCTGTTCCCCGGGAAAACCATGACAATTCGGTTATGGAATTATGAAGAATATAAAAAAGTTGAAAAAAATCCGTGCGACTGCTTAAAAAACGCAGTGGATTATGATAGAATAGAGGAAATTGCGGTAGTCCGCCAGCGCCAAACCGGCGACCGGGTGCGTTTTGCTGGACAAAACGTCACCAAAAGCCTGAAAAAGCTGTTTATCGACCGCAAGATTCCCCTGGAAAAAAGGCAGCGGCTGGCGATTTTGGCGGACCAGGAAGGGCCTTTGTGGGTGGAGGGTTTTGGACCGGCCCAGCGTGGTGCGGTCACCTCCCAGACCCGGCGGCTTCTGCTGCTTCGGGTCGAGGACAACGAGGAAAAGGAAGGGTCACAATGAGAGAGGATATTTTACAGGTACTGGTTTCGGAAGAAGAGATCCACAACAAGGTTCAGGAGCTGGGCCGCGCCATCTCCCGGGATTACCAGGGCAAGAACCTGCTGCTGGTCAGCGTTCTCAAAGGCTCCGTCGTGTTTATGGCGGACCTGATGCGCAGCATCGACATCCACGCCCGCATCGACTTTATGTCGGTGTCCAGCTACGGACACGGCACCAAGACCTCCGGCGTGGTCAAGATCATCAAGGACCTGGACATCGACCTGGAGGGCTATGACCTGCTGCTGGTGGAGGATATCCTGGACAGCGGCCGTACCCTTTATTACCTGCGGGAGATCCTGCAGCAGCGCAATCCGGCCAGCATCCGCATCGCCACTCTGCTCAACAAACCCGCCCGCCGCGAAGCGGACATCACCCCCGATTATGTCTGCTTTGAGGTGCCGGATGAGTTTGTGGTGGGCTATGGCCTGGATTACGCAGAAAAATACCGCAATCTGCCCTTCATCGGGGTGCTGAAGCCGGAAGTTTATCAAACCGAAAACCGCGAATAGTATTTTTGCGCAGGCGCCGGTCCCGGCTTCGGGCGGCCGCGCAGGATAGGGAGTGAATGGATTGTTACCACCAAAAAAGACAAAAGGGATCGGCGTGTACGCCGCGGTATTTGCCGTGGTGCTGCTTCTCATGGTCTTCTGGATGACCTCCGGAAAGCCGCAGTCGACCTTGAAATATTACCAGGTGCTGGATTACTTCCGCCAGGATAAGGTGGAGGAGTTCCAGGTGGACTACAACACCGGCGAACTGGTGATGACCATCGAGGGCCAGAAGCAGCAGATCGTGTACGAGCTGCCCAGCATCACCCAGTTCCGGGAGGATGTGAAGCCCTTTATCGAGGAATACGAGCAGGAGACCGGCGAGACCTTTAAGCAGAACTATCTGCCGGCCAAACAGGCCTCCCTGCTGACCAGCCTGCTGCCCAGCTTGCTGCTGCTGGTGGGCATGGGCGTCTTCTGGGTGCTGATGATGCGCCAGGCAGGCGGCGGCGCCGGCAAGATGAACACCTTCGGCAAAGCGAAACCCAAACCGGTGGAGGACGGCCGTCAGGTCACCTTCCGGGATGTGGCCGGAGCCGACGAGGAGAAGGAAGAGCTGGTCGAGGTCGTCGAGTTCCTCAAGAACCCCAAGAAGTTTAACGCGCTGGGCGCCCGCATCCCCAAGGGTGTGCTGCTCATGGGCCCTCCCGGTACCGGTAAGACCCTGCTTGCCCGCGCGGTAGCCGGCGAGGCCGGTGTGCCGTTCTATTCCATCTCCGGTTCCGACTTTGTGGAGATGTTCGTCGGCGTGGGTGCTTCCCGTGTCCGTGACCTGTTCGAGCAGGCCAAAAAGACCGCACCCAGCATCATCTTCATCGACGAGATCGACGCCGTGGGCCGTCACCGCGGCGCTGGCTTGGGCGGCGGCCACGACGAGCGTGAGCAGACCCTCAACCAGTTGCTGGTCGAGATGGACGGCTTCGGCGCCAACACCGGCGTCATCGTTATGGCAGCCACCAACCGGCGGGACATCCTGGACCCGGCGCTGCTGCGTCCCGGACGCTTTGACCGCCAGATCCTGGTGGGTTACCCTGACGTCAAGGGCCGTGAGGAGATCCTCAAGGTCCATACCCGCAACAAACCCCTGGCCCCCGATGTGGACCTGAGCGTCATCGCCAAGACCACCGCGGGCTTCACCGGCGCCGACCTGGAAAACCTGGTCAACGAGGCTGCCCTGCTGGCTGCCCGTAAGAACCGCAAAGCGGTGACTATGGAGGAAATCCAGGATGCCACCATCAAGGTAGTGGCCGGTCCGGAGAAGAGAAGCCACGTTATCCCCGAGAAGGACAAACGCCTGACCTGCTTCCACGAGGCGGGCCACGCCGTTGCCACCTATTACTGCGAGACTCAGGACCGCGTCCACGAGATCTCCATCATCCCCCGCGGTATGGCAGGCGGCTACACCATGTCCCTGCCCAGTGAGGACCGCAGCTACATGACCAAAAAGGCCATGGAAGAAAACATCATCACCCTGCTGGGCGGCCGTATGGCGGAGAAGCTGGTGCTGGAGGATATCTCCACCGGCGCTTCCAACGACCTGGAGCGCGCCACCAAGATCGCCCGCGCTATGGTCACCCGCTATGGCTTCAGCGACCGTCTGGGCCCCATCGTTTATGGCGAGGACGAGGGTGAGGTATTCCTGGGCCGCGACTTTGGCCATACCCGCAACTACTCGGAAAACATCGCTTCGGAGATCGACGACGAGATCCGCAGCGTCATCGACCGGGCATATGAGCGCTGCGAAAGCATCCTCAAGGAGCATATGGAGCAGCTGCATCAGGTGGCCGATTACCTGTTTGAGTTTGAGAAGATCAACGGTGACGACTTCGAGACCATCATGAAGGGCGACGTCCAGGCGGTTTACGAAAAACGCCGTCAGGAAAAGGAAGAAAAAGCCCGCAAGGAGGAGCTCCAGAAGGAGAAGACCTCTGGCAAATTCGGAGCCAAGACCCTGCTGGAACCGGCAAAGCAGATCCCGCCGGCACCCCAGGCTCAGCCGGCACAGCCGGAAGCTCCCCAGGAGCCGGCTGCTCAGCCGCCGGTGGAGGAACCGTCCCACCCGCAGGACGATGAGCCCAAACAGTAACCCAAACGCAAACGCCCGTTCCCAAGGTAGGGAACGGGCGTTTTTTTGCGCGCTAATTTATATATGGGGGAAAAGGCGGCAGGACAGCAAAAAACGCCGCATCCTTTCGGATACGGCGCTCGCTTCGTGTTCAATCAGTGGAAACTAGATTGCGCGGGTTACTTTGCCAGAACGCAGGCAGCGGGTGCAGGCGTGGATGTGGCAAGGTGTGCCATTAACAACCGCCTTTACGCGTTTTACGTTTGCGCCCCAAGCACGGTTGGAACGTCTATGAGAGTGGGACACCTTAATTCCGAAAGTAACACCTTTTCCGCAGATATCGCATTTAGCCATTAGTCTGCACCTCCTTTTAACTTCTAATGAGTCAACATTCATATTTTATCAGATTTCGAGGATAATTGCAAGCCCTTTTCCAAACTTCTTTTTGCAACTTGTGAAATTTTCTGAAATAAACAGGGCCGCCGGGGCTGTTGACTTGTTTTTTGACCATGTCAACGGTATAATAGAACCAAATCCTGCAACTTACGGAGAAAAGGAGTCGATATTTTGCTGTTTGGAGGACTGGACTTTTTTGACATCATGGTGCGCCTCATCGTGCTGCTGACCGCTATGCCGGTGCACGAGTGCGCCCACGGCTGGGTGGCCTACAAGCTGGGGGACACCACCGCCGAGCGGCAGGGCCGTCTGACCCTCAACCCCTTCCACCACATCGACCCGCTGGGCGCGCTGTCCATGCTGCTGGTGGGCTTCGGGTGGGCAAAGCCCGTGCCGGTGAACCCCTACTACTTCCGGAGCAACCCCCGCCGGGGCATGGCGCTGACCGCGCTGGCCGGCCCGGGTTCCAACCTGCTCATGGCGCTGATCCTCTGCCTGGCCTGCAAGCTGGCTTTGGTTGGGGCCATGGCCGGGGCGGCGGAAGAGGTGCTGGCGGTGCTGGCGCAGATCCTGCTGGTTATGGCGCAGATCAACATCACCCTGGCGGTGTTCAACCTGCTGCCCATCTACCCGCTGGACGGTTCCCGCATTTTGGGTTACTTCCTGCCGGTGCGGCTGCTGCAGCGCTTTGAACAGTACCAGCAGGTGATCTACTACGTGTTCTTGGGTATCATCCTCTTTACCAATATCCTCACCGGCCCGCTGGGCTACCTGAGCTACCAGGTGTTCCGCGGGGTGGACTGGCTGTCCTCCCTGTTCGGCCTGCTGCCCCGGATCTTTTAACGGGGGAGCGGCATGGAACAGCTTTCCTTTCGGGTGGCAGAGGTGGAGGGTCCGCTGGACCTGATCCTTCAGCTGATCACCAAGCACAAACTGAACATCTACGACATTGAGATCACCCGTCTGCTGGAACAATACTTAGCGTATATCCAGCAGTGGCAGGAGCAGGACCTGGATGTGGCCAGCGAGTTTTTGGAGATGGCCTCTCGGCTTGTGTACATCAAGTCGGTGTCGCTGCTGCCCAAGCACGAGGAGCTGGAAGAACAGCTGAAAAAGGAGCTGACCGGCCAGCTGATCGAGTATACGGTATGTAAACAAGTCGCGGAGTTATTACGTAATGGATATATCGGAGGGGAGATCTTCTTCCATCCGCCCCAGCCGCTGGAAACCGACCCCACCTACCGGCGGCGGCATCCGGCTTCCAAGCTGCTGGAAGCTTATCTGGCGGCGGTGGACAAGCGCACCGTGCCGGTGAACCCCCGGACCTTCGAGCCGCTGGTGGCCCGCCGGGTGGTGCCGGTCAGCTCCAAGATCGTGCTGATCCTGGACCGGCTGTACCGGGAAGGGCAGGCGGATTTCCTCTCTCTGTTTTCCCAAAGCCGGGACCGCTCCGACATTGTAGCCACCTTTTTGGCGGTGTTGGAGCTGGTGAAAAGCCGGCGGGTGCAGCTGGACGAGACCGGCCGCACCGTGCGGATGCAGCAGGAATAAAGAAGGAGGGAGCCTATGCCCATCAGTCAGGCGCAGCAGCTGCAGGCGGTGCTGTTTGCTTCGGGGGAACCCTACGAAGCGGCCAAGCTTGCCCAGGTGCTGGGGCTGGACCGGACGACTTTGGAGCGTCTGGTGGACAGCGTCAATGAAAGTTACAAGAAATTTCCGTTTCAGATCCTCCGTTTGGGGGAATGCTATCAAATGACCACCAAGGAGCAGTACGCTCCCATTATTAAGGAAGCGCTGGAGATCCGGCGAGATGCCCCCCTTTCCCAGGCGGCGCTGGAGGTATTGGCGATCATCGCCTACAACCAGCCGGTGACCAAGTCCTTTGTGGAGCAGGTCCGCGGCGTGGACAGCGGCTCGGTGGTCAACTCGCTGGTGGCAAAGGAGCTGGTGGAGGAGGCCGGGCGTCTGGAGATCCCCGGGCGGCCCATCGCCTACCGCACCACCGCCAACTTCCTGCGGTGCTTCGGCATGAAGGACATCCAGGCCCTTCCGCGCATCCCGGAGCCCCAGCCGCAGGAAACCGCCGAGCAAAACCCATAAGCAAAGGAGGCAGCCGGGATGCTGGTCTTACAGATCATATTGGGCGTGCTCCTGGCTGTGCTGGTGCTGCTGTGTGTCCCCACCGGGGTGGAAGCCTGCTGGCAGGAGGTCCCCGGGGAGTCGGACCCGCCGCCGGACCGCCCGCCGTCCTGGGAGTCGGACCCCCAGCTGGCGGCCGCTGCGGCCTACCTAAAGGGCCAGGGCCTTTGGCCGGAGCTTCCGCCGCCCCCGCCGGAGCATCGGTGCCGGGTGTGGGTCCGCTGGGGGCCGGTGCGGGTGAAGGTCTACCCGCCAAAGCCCAAAAAAGAAAAGAAAAAGCCCCAGCCGCCCCCCAAAAAACAGCCGGCCCAAAAGCCCGCCCCGAAGAAGCCGTCCCCGAGCCTTTCCCAGCGGATCGAAAAGCTGCAGGCCGGCTTGGAGCTAGGACGTCAGGCGCTGGAAGCCGCCGGGCCGCCCCTTCGCTGGATGCGGCGGGACCTGCGGATTTCCTTGGCGCTGGCGGTGCAGGTGGGAGGCGAGGACAGCGCTACCGTGGCCGAAGATTACGGCAGGCTTTGCGCCGGAATGACGGCGCTGCTGGCCCTGACCCACGACCTGGTGCGGTTGGAACACAAAAAGGTGGACATCCGGCCGGACTTTTTGGCGCCATACACCCACTGGAACGCCCGGGTGCGGGCGAAAGGCCACCCCATCGTCTGGCTGGCAGCGGGAGTGGGCTTCGGCGTCCGGTTCCTGCGGCAGCAGATGCAGGCAGAAAAACAGAAGCAATCTCCTTCGGATAGAAAGGACAGGTAACAATATGAGCGAAAATCTCAACGGTGTCATGAATGGCTCCATGAAAAACCTCAAGGATATGATCGATGTCAACGCGGTGGTGGGCAACCCCATCACCATGCCGGACGGCACCACCCTGATCCCGGTATCCAAGGTGACCTTCGGCTACGCTTCCGCCGGTTCGGACTTTGGCAAGGACCCGTCGGCCAAAAACTTCGGCGGCGGCACCGGCGGTGGGGTCACCATCCAGCCTTTGGGCTTTTTGGTGGTCAAGGACGGCGATGTGAAGCTCATCAACATCAGCGAGACCCACGGTGCAGCCGACCGCATCGTCAGCATGGTGCCGGAAGTGATCGACAAGGTCAACGGCGTGCTGTCCAAGGACAAAAAAGCCCCGGCCGCACCCGCCGCAGAATAACATACCAAAGCCGTACAACGCGCCTGTTTTGGGAGAGACTCTCCCGGCAGGCGCGTTTTTTTCTGCCCGAAATCGCGGTTTTTCGCGGGCGATTTCACGAAAAGGCCCCGGAGGGCAGACGGCTTTTTGTGAAAAACACAGGACTTTATTTGTAACACTTGACACAGAAGAACACGGCGCTATAATTAGTTTGACAATCTAATTAATTGTTGGACGACACCCCGTATTGGGGGAGGAGAGGGATCAAATAATGGACGAATTTTCCGCCCGGCTCAATGACCTGATCGTAGACACCTACCGTTCGGTGCTGAAGGTGGAGGAGAGTATGCTCAAAAACTCCCACGGCATCGACCTTTCCATCAGCGAGATCCACATGCTGGAGGCCGTGGGCCGGGGCGAGGGACATCGCCGCACCATCAGCGGCCTGGCCGAGGACCTGGACATCACCCTGCCGTCGGTGACGGTGGCCATCAACAAGCTTCTCAAAAAAGGCTATGTGGAAAAGGTGCGGGGCGAGCAGGACGGCCGAACGGTATACGTTTCGCTGACCCGCAAGGGCAAAAAGATGGACTCGGTCCATCGCTATTTTCATGAAAACATGGTCCGCAGCATCATCAGCGGCATGACCGAAGAGGAAAAGCAGGCGCTGTACTGCGGCATCCAGAAGCTGGACGCCTTCCTCAAGCGGAAGATCGGCACCACGGAAGCGGACTAGCAACCTATTTTGGCAAAAGGGGGAACCGATGATGTTCAAGATTTTGGGGACCGGAAGCTGCCTGCCTTGCCGGGCAGTGACCAACGACGAGCTTTCCACCTTTCTGGACACCAGCGATGAATGGATCACCAAGCGTACCGGCATCCGGCAGCGTTCGGTGATCACCAGCGAGAACCTGACCCAGCTGGCGGCCCAGGCGGCCCAACAGGCGCTGGAACAGGCCGGGGTGCAGCCCCAGGAGCTGGACCTGATCCTCTGTGCCACCCTGCACGGGGACTATATCACCCCGTCCTTGGCCTGCCTGGTACAGCAGCAGCTGGGCGCCAGCTGCCCGGCGATGGATGTCAACGCCGCCTGCTCCGGCTTCTTGTACGCGCTGGATGTGGCTGCCGGGTACTTTGCCCGGGGCCGGGCGCGCCGGGTGCTGGTGGTGGCGGCGGAGGCCATGTCCCGCCTAGTAGACTGGACCGACCGTTCCACCTGCGTCCTCTTTGGCGATGGCGCCGGAGCGGTGGTGCTGGGAGAGGGCGACGCCCTCAAAGCCATCCACCTGACCGCCCAGGGCAACGCCCAGCCGCTGAGCGCTTCCCACCTGGAAGGCAACTGCCCCTTTGCTCCGGGCAGCGGGGCAGGGAGCTTTCTGCAGATGGACGGCGGCGAGGTGTATAAGTTCGCCGTGTCCTCCATGGTGCGGGATGTGATGACCGTGGTGGAGGAAGCGGGGCTTTCTTTGGAGGATGTGGGCCATGTGGTGCCCCATCAGGCCAACCTGCGGATCATCGAGGCGGCGGCCCACCGGCTGCACCTGCCCATGGAGCGCTGCCTTGTGGGAATCGAGGATATGGGCAACATCTCCGCTGCCTGCATCCCCATCCTGCTGGACCGCGCCAACCGCGCCGGGAAGCTTGTGCGCGGGGAATGGCTGGTGCTCACCGCCTTCGGGGCGGGCTTTACCAGCGGGGCCTGCGTGCTGCGATGGGAATAACCGATTTTGTTTGCAAAGACATTTTATATATTTCTTTTCAATCTATGGAGGTAACAAATTATGGTACTGGAAAAAGTGATCAAGATCCTGGCTGACTACAAAGAGTGCGACCCGTCCGAAATCAACGAAAACTCCACCTTCGAGGAGCTGGAACTGGACTCCCTGGACACCGTAGACCTGATGATGTCCTTTGAAGAGGAGTTCGACATCCAGATGGAGATGACCGAGGACATGAAGACCGTCGGCGACGTGGTCAAAGCCATCGAAGAGGCCCAGAAATAAGTCCGCGCCTGCGGCTTTTCCCCGAGAGCGGATGCTCTCAAACGATCCCCGGAGCGAGAAAGGTTCCGGGGGCTGTTTGAGAATATCCCCAAAACGAATGGAGGTACCACATTGAGAAAGATCGCGTTTTTGTTTGCCGGACAGGGTAGCCAGTACCCCGGCATGGGAAAAGAACTGGCAGACCGCAGCTCCGCGGCGGCAGAGGTCTTTGCCTTAGCGGACCGGCTGCGTCCCGGTACGGCTGCCCAGTGCTTTACCGGCAGCAAGGAGGAGCTTTCCCGCACCTGCAACACCCAGCCCTGCGTTTACTGCGTGGATCTGGCGGCGGCTATGGCCCTGCGTCAGGCCGGTGTGGTGCCTCAGGCGGTGGCCGGCTTCTCCCTGGGCGAGGTAGCGGCGCTGACCTTTGCCGGGGCCTTTTCCCCGGAGGAGGGCTTTGATTTCGTCTGCCGCCGCGGCGGCTGGATGGACCAGGCGGCCCAGCACCGTCCCAGCTCCATGAGCGCGGTGCTCAAGCTCGCAAACGAAAAGGTAGAGCAGCTTTGCCAGGATTTCCTCAAGGTCTACCCCGTCAACTATAACTGCCCCGGCCAGCTGGTGGTAGCCGGGAAGCCCGAGGAGCTGGAAGCCTTCGGCGCCCGGGTCAAGGAAGAAGGCGGCAAGGCCGTACCGCTGGCGGTGTCCGGCGGGTTCCACTCGCCCTTTATGGACGAAGCTGCCCAGGAGATCGCCGCTCATCTGGAACAGAGCGGCCTGCAGGCGCCCCAGATCCCGGTTTACGCCAACCGCACCGCTCAGCCCTACCCCCAGGACGCCGGAGCGTGCCGCCACCTGCTGGCCGAGCAGGTGAGCCACCCGGTCCAGTGGCAGAAGACGCTGGAGGAGATGGCCGCCCAGGGCATCGATACCTTCATCGAGGTAGGCCCGGGCAAGACCCTCAGCGGTCTGGTAAAGAAAACGTTGGGCGCGCAGGTGACCATCCTGCGGGTCGAGGACAGCGCCACCCTGGAAGAGACCCTCGGGGCGCTGGCAGAGTAAGGAGGCAGGCAAGATGCAAGAAACCGCAAACAAGACCGCACTGGTCACCGGGGGCTCCCGGGGCATCGGCCGGGCCGTCGCCCTGCGGCTGGCCCAGGATGGTATGAATGTCGCTGTATTTTACGCCGGGAAGGAGGACGCCGCTCAGGAGACGGTGTCCCTCCTGGAAGCGACCGGCGTCCGCGCCAAGGCTTACCGCTGCGACGTGGCCCAGTTCGATCAGGTGAAGGCCGCGGTGGACGCCGTGCTGGCAGACTTCGGCGGGGTGGATGTCCTGGTGAACAACGCCGGTATCGTCCGGGACGGCCTGGTACTTTCCATGAAGCCCGAGGACTTTAATGCCGTGGTGGACACCAACCTGGCTGGGGCGTTTTATCTGATCAAATGCCTCTATTCCCACATGATGAAGAAGCGCCGGGGACGCATCATCAACATCACCTCGGTGTCCGGCCTTATGGGCAACGCCGGACAGGCAAACTACGCTTCCGCCAAGGCGGGGATGGTGGGCCTGACCAAGTCGGTAGCCAAGGAGCTGGCCGGACGGGGCGTCACCTGCAACGCTATCGCGCCGGGCTTCATCGCCACCGACATGACGGCGGCCCTGCCCGACAAGGTAAAAGAAGGCGCCGCAGCGGCCATCCCCATGAAGCACATGGGCGAGCCGGAGGACATCGCCAACCTGGCGGCTTTCCTGGCCAGCGACCAGGCCCGTTACATCACCGGAGAGGTCATCCGGGTGGACGGCGGCCTGGCGATGTAGCCCCCAAAGAAAGAACGAAACATCCGGCCGGACCCATCCGGCCAAATCCATAGAGAAAGCAAGCGCCACTCGCGCAAAGAGATAGAAGGAGGAGCCTATGAAAAGGGTAGTAGTGACCGGTATGGGCGTTGTGTCCCCTGTGGGCAACGACCTGGAACATTTTTGGCAGAACCTGAAGGACGGGGTCAACGGCATCGGCCCCATTACACACTTTGACACCACCGAGCACAAGGTCAAGGTGGCCGGTGAGGTCAAGGACTTTGACGCCACCCGTTATATGGAGAAATCCAGCATCCGCCGCACCGACCTGTACGCCCAGTACGCCATGGCGGCAGCGGTCCAGGCCATGGAGGACAGCGGCCTGCAGGGCAACATCGCCCCGGAACGCCTGGGCGTCTATGTAGGCTCCGGCACCGGCGGCATCAACACCATCACCGAGCAGTGCAAAAAGCACGAGGAAAGCGGCCCGCGCCACATTTCCCCCTTCCTGGTGCCCATGATGATCTGCAACATCGCGGCCGGCAACATCGCCATCCGCTTTGACGCCCAGGGCCCCAGCCTGGCTGTGGTCACCGCCTGCGCTACCTCCACCAACACCATCGGTGAGGCCTACCGCGCCATCCGTCACGGCTATGCCGACGCGATCATCGCCGGCGGCGCCGAGGCTGCCGTCAACCCGGTGGCCATCGCCGGTTTCACCAGCTGCAAGGCCCTGACCACCGAGACCGACCCCGAAGCGGCCTGCTGCCCCTTTGACGCCCGCCGCAGCGGCTTCGTCATGGGTGAAGGCGCCGGCATCCTGGTGCTGGAAGAGTACGAACACGCTGTGGCCCGCGGCGCCAAGATTTACGCCGAGGTTTGCGGCTACGGCAACACCAACGACGCCCACCATATGACCGCCCCCCATCCCGAGGCCATCGGCGCTACCCGCGCCATCCTGGAGGCCCTGGAGGAGGCCAAAGCTTCCGGCGTGGACGTAGAAGCCAGCACCATCTACTTCAACGCCCATGGCACCAGCACCCCCCTCAACGACAAGACCGAGACCCTGGCGGTGAAGAAGGCCTTTGGCGAGGAGAAAGCCCGCCAGATCCTCATCAGCTCCACCAAGTCCATGACCGGCCACATGCTGGGCGCGGCAGGCGCGGTGGAAGCCATCGCTTCGGTCATGGCCCTGCGGGAAGGCATCGCGCCTCCCACCATCCACTATGAGCAGCCCGACCCGGACTGCGACCTGGACTACGTCCCCAACCACGCCCGCACCGCTCCGCTGGATCTGGCGGTATCGACCTCTCTGGGCTTTGGCGGACACAACGGCTGCCTGATCTTCAAAAAATAGCGGCAGGCCGAAGAATCTGATTTTACATCGTTAGGTGGTATGGAAATGAACATCAAAGAGATTCGGGCCCTGGCCCAGATCATGGAAAACACCGGGCTGACCTCGGTGGAGATCGTGGAAGGCGAAGCGACCATCAAGCTGGAGCGCAAGGCAGAAGCCGCTCCCCAGCCGGTCGTGTCCCCCTTCCTGCCGGTATATGCCCCCGGCGAGCAGGCTATGTCCGCCCCGGCTCAGGCAGCCCGGGAGCCGGAACTGGAGCTGGAGGAAGCAAAAGCCGAGCCCCAGAACGAAGTGGACTTCAACAACTTAAACGAGATCAAATCCCCCATGGTGGGCGTCTTTTATGCCGCTCCCTCTCCGGACGCCGAGCCCTATGTAAAGGTGGGCAGCCGGGTGAAGAAGGGCGACGTGCTCTGCATCATCGAGGCCATGAAGCTGATGAACGAGATCACCGCCGAAGCCGACGGGGAGATTGTGGATATCTGCGTGAAAAACGGCGAGGTTGTGGAGTACGGCCAACCGCTGTTCAAGCTTTTTTAACCGGGGAAAGGAGAGCGTAGCATGAATCGCGAAGAGATCATGAAGATCCTCCCCCACCGGGACAATATGCTGCTGGTAGACGAGGTAGAGGCGGTCGGCGACCGCGCTCTGGGCAAATACACCGTCCGCGGCGACGAGTGGTTTTTGAAAGGGCACTTCCCGGGCAACCCGGTGGTCCCCGGCGTCATCCAGTGCGAGATCATGGCCCAGACCTGCTGCGTGTTGCTGGCCGGCCGGGCCGAGGCTGCCCAGGGGAAGATGACCCCCTACTTCACCAGCCTCGATAAGGTCAAATTCCGCAAACCGGTGCTCCCCGGCGACACCCTGGAGCTGGAGTGCCAGCTGCTGAAGGTGCGGGAGCCCTTCTACTTTGCCAAAGGCACCGGCCGGGTAAACGGCAAGGTGTGCGTATCCGGGGAGTTCTCCTTCGCCTGCGTAGCAGACAAGGAGTAGGACCCCAAGGCCCTTTGGCCATCCTCTCAACCTGCGCCGCCGTCCGGCGGCTCTTAGGAGGTCATGTATCGTGTTTTCTAAAATTTTAGTCGCCAACCGGGGCGAGATCGCGGTGCGCATCATCCGCGCCTGCAAGGAGATGGGCATCCTGACGGTAGCCGTCTTTTCCGAGGCAGACCGCGAGGCGCTGCACGTCAGCCTGGCCGATGAAAGCTACTGCATCGGTCCTGCGCCGGTGGGTGAAAGCTATCTGAATATGGCGGGCATCATCTCGGCAGCCATCGTATCCGGCGCCGAGGCCATCCACCCGGGCTACGGCCTGCTTTCCGAAAATGCCCGCTTTGCGGCCCTGTGCGAGGAGTGCGGCATCGTCTTCATCGGCCCCTCCTCCCAGACCATCGCCAAGGCCGGCGATAAAGACGAGGCCCGCAAGACCATGCGCGCCGCCGGCGTGCCGGTCATCCCTGGCTGCGACGCGGTGGAGGAGGTCTCCCAGGCCAAGGCCGAGGCCGACCGCATCGGCTACCCGCTGCTTATCAAGGCTCGCTCCGGTGGCGGCGGACGGGGCATCCGCCTGGTCAAGACCCCCGAGGAGTTCGAGCAGGCGTTCCTTTCTGCCTCCCGCGAGGCCATGAGCGCCTTCGGCGACGGGGTCATGTACCTGGAGCGGTACCTGTACCCGGCCAAGCACATCGAGATGCAGATCCTGGCGGACAACGCCGGAAACGTCGTCTGCCTGGGCGAGCGGGAATGTTCCGTCCAGCGCAAAAACCAGAAGCTCATCGAGGAGTGCCCCTCCCCGTCGGTGACCCCCCAGGTGCGCCAGAAGATGATCGAGGTGGCGACCCGGGCAGCCAAGGCGGTCCACTACCGCAACGCCGGCACCATCGAGTTCCTCTTTGACCGGGACGGCAGCTTCTACTTTATGGAGATGAACACCCGCCTGCAGGTGGAACACACCGTCACCGAGATGGCCACCGGCATCGACATCGTCAAATGGCAGATCCGCATCGCGGCGGGCCTGCCGCTCAGCTTCACTCAGGAGGATGTCACCCTCTCCGGCAGCGCCATCGAGTGCCGCATCAACGCCGAGGACCCAGCCCACAACTTCCGCCCCAGCTGCGGACGGGTGAGCCTGCTGCACGTGCCCGGCGGCCCCTGGGTGCGCTTTGATACCGCCCTGTATCAGGATTACTTTGTGCCGCCCTACTATGATTCCATGGTGGGCAAGCTGGTGGTCCACGCCAAGACCCGCGAGGAGGCCATCCGCAAGCTGCAGGCCGCCCTCTGCGAGCTGGTGGTGGAAGGCATCGACAACAACAGCGAGCTGCACATGGATATCCTCTCCGACCCGGAGTTCAAGTCCGGGGACTATTACACCGACTTTATGGCAAAGCGGGAACAGCGGCAGTAGGCTTTTGCCTGCCGTTTCCCGTCTTTTTTGAGAAAGGAAGCGAAGCCCCATGCTTTCTAAAAACCTGTTCCGCAAACCGAAAAACGATCTGGAGACCTACGGCAAGCCGGTAAAGGTGCCGCATCCGTCCATCCCGGACGAGATGTGCATGGCTTGCCCCTCCTGCAAGACCATTCTGTTTGTCAACGAACTCAACGAAAACGCCGGCGTCTGTCCCAAGTGCGGGCACCATTTCCGCATGAACGCCCGCCAGCGTCTGGCGCTCATCACCGACGAAGGCTCCTTTGTGGAGCATGACGCCCAGCTGACCTCCCAAAACCCCATCGGCTTCCCGGGCTACGAAAGCAAGCTCAAGCACGCTGCCCTGGCCAGCGCCGAGAAGGAAGCGGTGATCTGCGGCCGGGCGCGCATCGGCGGCCAGGACTGCTGCATCTTCGTTATGGACCCGTACTTTATGATGGGCTCCATGGGCACTGTGGTGGGGGAGAAGATCACCCGCCTCTTTGAGTACGCCACCCGTCAGAGCCTGCCGGTAGTGGGCTATACCGTCTCCGGCGGCGCCCGCATGCAGGAAGGTATCCTCTCGCTGATGCAGATGGCCAAGACCAGCGGCGCGGTGAAACGCCACAGCGACGCCGGCAACCTGTACATCACCTTCCTCACCGACCCCACCACCGGCGGTGTGTCGGCGAGCTTTGCCATGGAAGGGGATATTATCCTGGCGGAGCCCCACGCTCTCGTCTGCTTTGCCGGACCCCGCGTCATCGAGCAGACCATCCGCCAGAAACTGCCGGAAGGCTTCCAGCGTGCCGAGTTCCTGCTGGAAAAGGGCTTTGTGGATGAGATCGTGCCCCGCAAAAACCAGAAGGAATATCTCGGCGCTTTGCTGGCGCTGCACCAGAGACCCGGAAAGGAGGCCCAGGCATAATGGAAGTGGAAGCATACAAACGCGTCGCGGCCGCCCGCGCCAAGGGCCGCCCCACCGGCGCTGATTTTATCGGACACATCTTCACCGGCTTTACCGAGATGCACGGCGACCGCCGCTTCGGCGACGACCCGGCCATCCTGGCGGGTATCGCCTGGCTGCAGGATATGCCGGTGACGGTCATCGCCATTGAAAAGGGCCACGAGACCAAGGAAAAGATCCGCCGCAACTTCGGTTCGGCTCACCCGGAAGGCTACCGCAAGGCCCTGCGCCAGATGAAGCTAGCGGAAAAATTCGGCCGCCCGGTGGTCTGCTTTGTGGACACCGCCGGCGCTTACTGCGGCATCGGCGCCGAGGAGCGCGGCCAGGCCCAGGCCATCGCCGAAAACCTCATGGAGATGATGGCCCTGCGGGTACCAGTGATCTCGGTACTCATCGGAGAAGGCGGCAGCGGCGGCGCGCTGGGCCTTGCTGTGGCCGACGAGGTCTGGATGCTGGAAAATGCCGTCTACTCGGTGATCTCCCCCGAAGGCTGCGCCAGCATCCTTTGGAAGGACGCCTCCAAGACCAAGGAAGCGGCCCAGTGCCTGAAGCTCACCGCCCAGGACCTGCTGGATCTGGGCGTGGTGGAGCGCTGCATCCCGGAGCCGAAAGCGGGCTTCGAAGCGCTGTACCAGAGCCTGGGACGGGACCTGTACCAGACTCTGCGCCGCCGCCGGGTGTTGCCGGAGGAAAGCCTGCTGGAGCACCGCTACCAGCGGTTCCGCCGTCTGGGCGCCCCGGAAGAAGCCGTACGGTAAGCAAGCTTGCCCCCGCCTGGGGGAAAAGGAAGGGGAACGCGTATGATCGCAATCGTTACCGACAGCACCGTCTACCTCACCAAGGACCAGGCGGCGCAGCTGGGGGTGCGGGTGGCGCCGATGCGCTACACCGTCAATTCCCAGACGTTTATTGAAAGTTACAGCGACTGCAACGGGGAATTCCTGCCGTTTTTGACGGGACGGTATTCCCTCGGTACCGGACAGGTGCCGGTAGCGGCCTTTGCCAGCGCCTTTGAGGAGCTGCTGCGCCGGGGATATCAGGTACTTTGCCTGACCATCTCCTCCCGCCTGAGCGGCTGCTACCGCAGCGCTTCGCTGGCTGCCCGGCAGGTGCTGCGCGGGAGAGAAGGCATCCTGGTGGTGGATTCGCTGAGCACCTCCGGCGGCCTTTCGCTGCTGTGCCAGGAGGCGGTGCGCCTCAACGACGGCAGCCGCACCCTGGAGCAGCTGGCTCTGGCGGTGGAGGAACTGCGCGGGCGCATCGGCCTGCGGTTCTCGCTGGATTCTATGGAGGCGCTGCGCCGCAGCGGCCGCATCGGCATCGTGCGGCAGTCGGTGAGCACCATGCTCAGCTGCAAGCCCATCCTCATGTGCCACAACGGCGGCGTGGTGTCCTGCGGCACCCAGAAGGGCCGCTCGGGGCAGATCCGCGGCCTGCTGGACCAGATCCCGCCCCAGGTGGAGCGCTTTGTGGTCATCACCATGGGCCGCTCCCAGGAGGCAGAAAAGCCGCTCAGCCAGGAGATCGGCCGCCGCTGGCCCGGCGTGCCCATCCAGCACGCGACCTTGGGTCCGGTGCTGGGGGTCCATCTGGGCAGCAGCGTGGCTGGCGTGGCCTGGCTGGAAAAGGAAAAAGCATAAGCGATTTATGGCTGTTTTTTGGAAACGCACTTTCCAGAAAACAGCCTTTTGCTTTGGGTTGGATAAATTTTTAAACAAATCCCCGGCATTTTAGTTGAATTTGTGATGGAGTTGTTGTAAAATATAAAGTGTATCTTGAAGAATATACGGCCTGCAAGATCGTGAAGAGAGAAGTGGAGGGACCCATGATGCATGAACCGACAATTTCCTTTTCGATCCACGACGATAAGGAAAAAGAAATCAAACAAATCCTCACGGTGATCTATGACGCTCTGCGTCAAAAGGGATACAACCCCATCAACCAGATCGTGGGGTACATCCTTTCCGAGGACCCGACCTATATCACCACCTACAATAACGCGCGCAGCTTGATTCGCAAGATCGACCGGGACGAACTGCTTCAGATTCTGGTGCAGTCCTATCTGAACGATTAAACCGGATGCGGGCGGTTTTTGACTGTCCGCTTTTTTGTTTGCTGCAAGGCCGTAACCAGCGCCCGGCGCGCCCCCGCGATTTTACCCGAAGGAGGAAATACAATGGAAAAAACCGAGAACCTGTTGTTCCGGGACCGTGTCCTGAACTACAAAGGCAAACCCCTGGTACGCTGCGGCAGTACCTTGTATTACGGCGATATGGCCGACCAGTATGTGGCCCATATCCAGATCAAAACCACCAAAAAGGTGGGCGACCTGGAGATGGCGGACAAGGTCGCGGTGCAGATCATCAACACCGATGAGACCCTCCCCCTGAAGGAACGTGTGGTCAACAGCACCGAAAAAACCGGTCTGTATGAAGCCATCCACATTGCGGATATCTGGCTTTCCCGCTACGACAAAAAATAATTTCGGCAAAAAACAAACGCCCTGACCTGGGTTTTCCCGGGCCGGGGCGTTTTTCTGTTTCGTTTGGTTTGGGGAAGAATCAGGCTTCCGGGTAGTTGCCCAGATAGCGCAGGAAGATCACGTCCTCGCGAAGTTCTTCCATGACCTGCTGCACCTTGCCGTCCAGGACGCTGCCGTCGAAGTCCCAGTAGAACAGGAACTCGAAGGGGCTGTCCGGGATGGGGCGGGACTCCAGCTTCAGCAGGTTGATGCCCTGCTGGGCAAAGCGGGAAAGGGCGCTGTACAGGCTGCCGGCACGGTGGGCCACCCGGATGACCAGGCTGATGCGGCTGCACAGCGGGTGCTGGATGGGCTGGCGGGCGATGATGACAAAGCGGGTGAAGTTGTCCTTGCGGTTTTGCAGCCCTTCCTCCAGGATGCACAGCCCGTAACGCCCGGCGCAAGCTCGGGAACCGATAGCGGCGCAGGCCGGGTCCGCCAAATCGGCCACATACTGGGCCGAAGCGGCGGTGTTGGAGTAGGAATGGGCCTCGATCTGCCGGTTGGCGGAGAAGAAATCGCTGCACTGGTGCAGGGCCTGGGGGTGGGAGTAGATGTGCCGCAGGTCCTCCTTCTTGGCGCCCGGCACCCCCAGCAGGCAGTGGGCCACTGGTACCGTCACCGAACCGATGATGAATAGCTGGTGGCGCAGCAGCAGGTCGTAGTTGTCGGTGACCGAGCCGGCCAGGGTGTTTTCGATGGGAACCACGCCGAACTCCGCCTCGCCCCCGGCAACGGCGGTGAACACGTCCTCGAAGGCGGGGTAGAAGGTGATGGACGGCTGGGTGAAGGCGGTCTCGCAAGCCAGCTGGGAGTAGGAGCACTCCACCCCCTGGCAGGCGGCGCGCACCGGGGCCTCCGGCAGCCGCCCCAGGTCGGAAAGGATGGATTCCAGCTGGGTCATTAGGCTTCCTCCTTTTGCAGCGGCAGGTCGGAAAGGTGGGGGCCGTTGCTGCCCAGCAGCAGGTCCAGCAGGGCCAGAGCGGCGGCAGCCTCCATGCAGGGCACCGCCCGGCGGACGATGCAGGGGTCGTGCCGGCCCTCGACGGTAAGGGAGGCGTCCTGCTTTTCCAGGAAGTCTACCGTCTGCTGGGGCTGGGAGATGGAAGGGGTGGGCTTGATGGCCACCCGGAACACCAGCGGCATACCGTTTGTAATGCCTCCTAGGATGCCGCCGTTGTGGTTGCGGGCGGTGCGGACCTGGCCATTTTCCATGCGGAAGGGGTCGTTGGACTGGCTGCCGCGCATCCCCGCCAGGGCAAAGCCACTGCCAAATTCCAGCCCTTTGACCGCTGGGATGCCGAAGAGCAGCGAAGCCAGGCGGTTTTCCACCCCATCAAACATGGGGCTGCCAAGGCCGCCGGGCAATCCCACCACGGCGCACTCAATGATGCCGCCCACCGAGTCTTGCTGCTGGCGGGCCTCGTCGATAGCGGCGATCATGGCCTCTCCGGCGGCGTCATCCACCACCGGGAAGGGCTTGGCGGTCACTTCGGCCAGCTGATGGGCGCTCACCGACACCGGGTCGAAGGGAGTATCCGGGATACCGGCTGCGGCGGCGATGTGCGCCCCGATGGTGATGCCCCGCCGGGCCAAGATCTGCCGGCAGACGCCCCCGGCGAACACCAGGGGAGCGGTGAGACGGCCGGAAAAATGCCCGCCGCCCCGCACGTCGGCGTGTCCGCCGTAGCGGAGGAAGCCGGTATAATCGGCGTGCCCCGGGCGGGCCAGGTGCCGCAGCTGGTCGTAGTCCCGGGAGCGGGTGTTGGTGTTTTCAATGACGGCGCACAGCGGGGTGCCGGTGGTGACGCCCTCCCAAAGGCCGCTTTGGATCTGCGGCAGGTCGGCTTCCAGGCGGGGGGTGTCGGTCTTGCCGCCTTTGGAGCTGCGGCGGGCCATAAAGCGCAAAAGCTCCTCCCAGTCGATGGGTTCCCCGGCGGGCAGGCCGTCCAGCACCGCGCCGATGGCGGTGGAATGGCTTTCCCCAAAGATGGAAAGCCGCAGGTCATTTCCCCAGTTAGAGGACATGGGCGCTCCCTCCTAATCGTCTGAAATCTTCATAAAAGTCCGGGTAGGACTTGGCGACGCACATAGGGTCCCGGATGGACACCGGCTGTGCGCAGCGGGTAGAGGCCACCGCCATACACATGGCGATGCGGTGGTCGCCGAAGGAATCTACCTCCGCGCCGCCGCGAAGCTCCGCCTTGCCGGAAAGCAGCAGGCCGTCCTCGGTCTCCTGTACCTGTGCCCCCAGGGCCGAAAGCCCTGCGGCCATGGCGGCCAGGCGGTCGCTTTCCTTGATGCGCAGCCGCTGGGCGTTGATGATGCGGGTCTCGCCCTGGGCCAGGGCGGCGGCCACCGATAGGATCGGCACAATGTCCGGGATCTGGGAGCCGTCGATCTCCACCGCGGTGAGCGGGGCGCCGGTGACGGTCAGGGCGTCGCCCTCCCAGCAAAGGCGCGCGCCCATCTGAGAAAGGATGCGGCAGACGGCACGGTCCCCCTGCAGGGAGTCCTGCCGCAGGCCGGTGACGGTGAGCGGCTGGCGGCCCAAGGCCCCGGCGCAGAGCCAGAACGCCGCGCCCGACCAGTCGCCCTCCGCCTTTAACTGCCCGGGGGAGCGGTAACGCTGCCCGCCGGGGATGCGCCAGCCGTCCGGCAGTTCCTCCGCCTGGATGCCGAAGCGCCCCAGCACGTCCAGGGTCATCTTCACATAGCCCATGGACTGCAGTGGAGAGGTCAGGCGGATGGTGCTGTCTTCTTTTAAAAGCGGCAGGGCGTAAAGCAGGCCGGTGATGTACTGGGAGCTGACGTCCCCGGCGAAGGTAAACTCCCCGCCGGTGAGGGAGCCGCGGATGGTCAGCGGCAGCAGGTCGTTTTCCACCGAGACGCCGTGCAGCCGCAGCTGCTGGGTCAGGGGGAGCATGGGCCGCTGGCCCAGCCGTCCCCGGCCCACAAAGGTGGCTTCGCAGCCCAGCGCCGCCAGCACCGGCACCAAAAAGCGCAGGGTGGAGCCGGATTCCCCGCAGTCGGCCAGGATGGGAGCCTGGGGGCGGGAGGCAGGCGGGGTGATGCGGGTCTCGTTTTCGGAAAATTCCACCTGCGCGCCCAGGGCACGCAGGATACCGGCGGTGGCTTCGATGTCCTGGGAGAGGGTCAGCCCCTGGATGACGGTGGGGTCGCCGGGCGGGCAGAGGGCAGCGGCGATAAGCAGGCGGTGCAGGTCGGACTTGGAGATAGGCGCCGCCACCGTTCCGGACAGGGCGCCGTGGGTCTGCATCAGCATGGGAAGGCCTCCTTTGCCAGGGCGTCCAGCTGCTCCACCGGCACCGGCTGGATCACCGCGCGGCCGGGTTCCGGCACCAGGATCAGGTTCAGGGTGCCGCCAGCGCGTTTTTTATCGTTGAGGCAAAGCTGAATCAGCGATTTGGGGTCGCCGGGGTAACAGGTGGGCAGACCGTAGCGCACAAGCCCCTGGCGGACCAGTTCGGTCATCTCAGGGGAGCAGACCCCCAGCGCCTGGCCCAGCTGCTGCACCAGCACCATCCCCATGGAGATGGCGTGGCCGTGGGTGACGGTGTGGTTCGACTGCTTTTCGATAGCGTGGCCCAGGGTGTGGCCGAAGTTGAGGATCATCCGCTGGCCCAGGTCGTGCT
Source organism: Oscillospiraceae bacterium (assembly GCA_019423755.1). Taxonomy (GTDB): domain Bacteria; phylum Bacillota; class Clostridia; order Oscillospirales; family Ruminococcaceae; genus Negativibacillus. The sequence continues at coordinate 47,742 of JAHZAU010000006.1, read as the reverse complement.
CGTCGGCTTCCACCACCTGGCGCTTAATGTCCACACAGGCGGCCACCACCTGCTCCAGCTGCGGGCGGATGTCCTCCTCCAGCAGGAAGCGCAGCAGCTCTTTGTCATAGATGAAGCCGTATTTGACCATCTCGGCGGCGCCGTCGGCAAAGACTTCCGGCGGCAGGGTGTCGAAGGTCAGCGGGTCACAGACCACCAGGGAAGGCTGGTGGAAGGCGCCGATGAGGTTCTTGCCGGCGGGGATGTTGACGGCGGTTTTTCCCCCGACTGAGGAGTCCACCGCCGCCAGGAAGGTGGTGGGCAGCTGCACAAAGGGGATGCCCCGCAGGTAGGTAGCGGCGGCAAAGCCGGTAATGTCCCCCACCACGCCGCCGCCCAGGGCGATGAGGAAGTCCGAGCGGGTGATGGCGTTTTCGATGAGGAAGTCATAGATGGAAAGCAGCACCGGGTGGGATTTGGAATCCTCCCCGTGGGGGAAGGTGAAGGTGCAGTGGCCGACGCCGGCGGCGTCCAGGGAGCGCTGCACCCGTTCCAGGTAAAGGGAAGCGACGGTGTCGTCGGTGATGATGGCGGCCCGTCCCCGGGGCAGGACCTGCCGGATCTGCTGGCCGCAGCGGTCCAGCAGGCCATTTTCGATCTGGACCTCATAGGTGCGGCTGGCGTGTACGGTGACAGTTTTCATAAGGTGTCTCTCCTTTGCTTGCGGGTCGCGCCCGGTTTAGCCCAGCTGTTTGCCGAAGTACTGGACCGCGCCGCGGACCTTCTGCATGGTGGAATCGAACTGCTCGGGTGTCAGGGACTGTGCGCCGTCGCAGAGGGCTTTTTCCGGGTTGTTGTGGACCTCGATGATGAGGCCGTCGGCGCCGACGGCGATGGCCGCCATGGACAGGGGCTCCACCATCCAGCGGATGCCGGCTGCGTGGCTGGGGTCTACGATCACCGGCAGGTGGGACTGCCGTTTAATGATAGGAATGGCGGAGATGTCCAGGGTGTTGCGGGTCGCGGTCTCGAAGGTGCGGATGCCGCGCTCGCAGAGGATGACCTTGTGGTTGCCGCCGGCCATGATGTACTCGGCGCTCATAAGCAGCTCTTCGATGGTGTTGGCCAGGCCGCGTTTGAGCAGGATGGGCTTGTCCAGCTTGCCCAGCTGCTTGAGCAGCTCGAAGTTCTGCATATTGCGGGCGCCGACCTGGATAACGTCCACATCCTCGAACAGGTCCAGGTGGGAGATGCTCATGATTTCGGTGACGATGGGCAGGCCGGTAGCCAGCTTGGCTTCCTTTAAGTAGGCCAGGCCCTGGCCCTGCAGACCCTGGAAGGAGTAGGGGGAGGTGCGGGGCTTGAAGGCGCCGCCGCGCATGAGGGTAGCGCCGGAGGCTTTGACGCTCTGGGCCACGCTGATCATCTGCTCCCGGCTTTCCACCGAGCAGGGGCCGGCGATGACCTGGAAGTGGCCGCCGCCGATCTTCACGCCGTTGACGTCGATGACGGTGTCGTCGGGGTGGAACTTGCGGTTGGCGTTTTTGTAGGGCTCCTGGATGCGCTTGACCTCGGCTACCTCGTCCATGGACTTGACGTCGTCGATGTCGATGCGGGAGGTGTCGCCGATGAGGCCCAGGATGGTCTCGTGGACGCCTTTGATCTCCTGTACCTCCAGCTGAAGGCCCTGGAAGTGGCGGATGATTTCGTTTACTTTCTGAGGTTCGGTATGTTTTTTGAGGATAATGATCATAAATGGAAACTCCTTTGCATTTGCTTACCATGAAGAAGGCCTTGGCGAGAGGATAAAAAAAGAGCCGATACCTTCTCTACAAAAGTATCGGCTCCCGAATAACAGCTCCAAACCGGAAATCAGGCGGCAGTCACGCTGCCACAGCCTGCGCCCGGGAAAATACTCTTGTCTGCGCTATTCTTTTGGGCATGGCAAAATCGCTCTGCGGTAAAGCCCGCAAAGCCCATAAAGTAGCCAAAAGATTTTGCACAGAGAGCATACTTCATCCGACCGGACACTCCTTTTTTATGGATTGGATTCACTATACCCCCAACCGGCGGGGATGTCAAGTACTTTGCCGCATTACAGTGCAACCTTGGTCAACCAGACAGAATTACAAGGGGATTTTCAGTGAGATAACCAAAAAAATTGCAAAATGGCGCCAGAGATTCCGAAAGATATGGTGAGAATTTGCGCGAATTTTAGAGAAAAACGCGTATAAATGCAATTATCCGTCGGGGAAGCGTTGGGTAGGAATCTTGAAGAAAGGGGGCGCTATGTTATAATTGAGACAAACAGACTGAGTGGTTCGTTTTTCTGGAAATAATTGGTTAATGTGGGGAGAAGGCGAAATGAAACAGGAAGAAAAAAGCAAAAAAAGCGTGGAGCGCATCCTGACCGCAGCGCTGCAGGAGTTTGGACAGCACGACTATTTTTCGGCGTCCATCAACAACATCTGCCGCAACGGCGAGATCTCCAAGGGGATGCTGTTTCACCACTTCAAAAACAAGGAGGAGCTGTACTGCCGCTGTGTGGAGCGCTGCATCGGGGACCTGTGCCAGGCCCTGGAGGAGAACGCCAGCCAGCGCGAAGCGGCTCCCATGCTGCGTCTGGAGGAAAGTTTCCAGGTGCGCAGCCGGTTTTTCCAGAAGAACCCCTTTTACCGGCAGATCTTCTTTACTGCCATGTTCGACCAGCCCAAGGGCTTGGAGGAGCGCATCGCGCCCATCCTGCGGCGTCTGCGGGAGACCGAAAGCCGTTCGCTGGTGCGCATCCTGGAGACCTACCCGCTGCGCGAGTGGGTGCAGCCGGAAAAGGTGGCGGATTCCATCCTGGATTTTGCCAACTACCTGAGCATGAAGCACCGGGCCGCCATGCTGGCCCAGGACGCTTCGGTGCCGCGGGTGCTGGAAGCGCAGAAACAGGAATTCTTCAATATGCTGCGGATGGTGCTTTACGGCGTGGTCCAGCCCCAGTAAACGACGCGGCAGATACAATCACAGCAAAGGTTTAGAAAGAGGAAACAAACATGGGTATGAATGTGGGAATCGATATTGGCTCCACCACCGTCAAGGTGGTGGTCATGGAAGGGGACAAGATCCTCTACCAGATCTACCAGCGGCATATGTCGCAGGTGCGTCAGGCGACCTTGGAGGCGCTGGCCGGAGCGGCCGGCATCCTGCGGGGCCAGCAGTTCGGCATCGCCATCTCCGGTTCGGCCGGCCTGGGCTTTGCCGAGGACGCCGGGGTAGATTTCGTGCAGGAAGTCTTTGCCACCTACCAGGCGGTGCAGCGGCTGGAGCCGGACACCGACGCGGTCATCGAGCTGGGCGGCGAGGACGCCAAGATCATCTTCCTCACCGGCGGCCTGGAGGAGCGGATGAACGGCAGCTGTGCCGGCGGCACCGGCGCCTTCATCGACCAGATGGCTTCGCTGCTTAACGTGGCCCCCAACCAGCTGGACGAGCTGGCCCGCCGCCACACCCGCATCTATCCCATCGCTTCCCGCTGCGGTGTCTTTGCCAAGACCGACATCCAGCCCCTGCTTAACCAGGGCGCCCGCAAGGAGGACATCGCCGCCAGCATCTTCCAGGCGGTGGTGGACCAGACCATCACCGGCCTTTCCCAGGGCCGGGAGGTCAAGGGTAAGGTACTGTTTTTGGGCGGACCGCTGTTCTTCTTCCGCGGCCTGCAGGAGCGCTTCCGCGAAACGCTGCACCTGAGCCCGGAAAACGCCGTCTTCCCCGAGTACGCCCAGTATGCCGTGGCTATCGGCGCGGCTTATTACGCCCAGGGCTTGGAGAAGCAGTACGGCTACGACGAGCTGGTGGACACCCTGCGCAGCGCCGTCAGCTCCAGCCGCACTACCGGCTACTTAAAGCCGCTGTTTACTAGCCACGAGGAGTACGATGCCTTTGTGCAGCGGCACCAGAAGGCCACCGTCCCCCAGCGGGAGATCGCGGACTACCGCGGCGACGCCTACCTTGGCATCGACTGCGGCAGCACCACCACCAAGCTCATCCTCATGGACGACGACTTCGAGATCCTTTACCAATATTACAGCTCCAACCAGGGCAACCCGGTGAAGATCATCCGGGAGCAGCTGGAACAGATCTACACCCTCTGCGGCGACCGCATCACCATCCGCGGAGCCGTTTCCACCGGCTACGGTGAGGAGCTGATCAAAAACGCCTTCAGCATGGACGAGGGCATCGTGGAAACCATCGCCCACTTCAAGGCCGCCCGCCACTTTAACCCCCAGGTCAACTTCATCCTGGATATCGGCGGCCAGGACATCAAATGTTTCCGCATCAAAGACGACGCCATCGACAGCATCATGCTCAACGAGGCTTGCTCCTCCGGCTGCGGCTCCTTCATCGAGACCTTTGCCCGCTCCATGGGCTACACCGCCCAGGAGTTTGCCCAGCTGGGTCTCTTCTCCAAAAACCCCGTGGACCTGGGCTCCCGCTGCACCGTGTTTATGAACTCCTCGGTGAAGCAGGCCCAGAAGGACGGCGCCGGTGTGGAGGACATCTCCGCCGGCCTTTCCATCAGCGTGGTGAAAAACGTGCTCTACAAGGTCATCCGCGCCCGCAGCGCCGATGAGCTGGGCGAGCAGGTGGTGGTCCAGGGCGGCACCTTCTACAACGACGCGGTGCTGCGCAGCTTCGAGCGGGAGCTGGGGCATGATGTCATCCGCCCCAACATCGCCGGACTCATGGGGGCCTACGGCGCCGCCATCCACGCCCGCGACCGCTACAAAAAGGGCAACCCCCTGCGCCAGTCCAGCATGCTCCCCATGGAGAAGCTGCTTAACTTCACCCACGACGCCCGCCCGCTGGTCTGCAACGGCTGTACCAACCACTGCAACCTGACGGTGAACACCTTTGCTGACGGACACAAATACATCTCCGGCAACCGCTGCGAAAAGCCCCTGGGCATCCGCGGCCGTCTGGAACTGCCGGACCTGTACGCCTACAAGCTGGATAAGATCAAATCCCTCCAAAACCGTCCCAACCAGGGCGGCTGGCGCGGAAAGATCGGCCTGCCTCTGGGGCTGAATATGTACGAAAACCTCTACTTCTGGCACGAGTTCTTCACCGACCTGGGCTTTGAGGTGGTGCTTTCGGACCTGTCCTCCCGCAAGCTCTATTCCAAGGGACAGTATTCGGTTCCTTCCGATACGGTGTGCTACCCGGCCAAGCTCATGCACGGGCACATCGAAAACCTGCTGCAAAAAGGGGTGGACACCATCTTCTACCCCTGCATGAGCTACAACTTCAACGAAAATAAGGGCGACAACCACTTTAACTGCCCGGTGGTAGCCTACTACCCCGAGCTGTTGGGCGCCAACGTGGAAAAACTGCGGGGCGTGCGCTACCTGTACCCCTACTTCGACTTGAGCGACCAGCGCCTCTTTACCAAAAAGGCCTGCGAATACTTCTGCCAGGAGTGGCCGGGCATCACCAAAAAAGAGGTGCAGCAGGCAGTACAGCGTGCCTACGAGCGCTACGAGTCCGAGCAGCGGGACATCCGCCGCGAGGGCGCCCGGGCTATCCGCTTCGCCCGGGAAAACGGCCGCCGCATCATCGTGCTGGCCGGACGCCCCTACCATGTGGACCCGGAGATCAACCACGGCATCAACCAGCTGATCACCTCGCTGGGGCTGGTGGTGGTCTCGGAGGACTGCGTCAGCGACCTGGTGACCCCGGTGCGGCCCAACGTCCTCAACCAGTGGACCTACCACGCCCGCCTCTATAACGCCGCCAAGTACGTCACCGAAAACCCCGACTGCGAACTGGTGCAGCTGGTGTCCTTCGGCTGCGGCATCGACGCTATCACCACCGACGAGGTCAGCGCCATCCTCTCCGAGGGCGGCCGCCTGTACACCCAGCTGAAGATCGACGAGATCAACAACTTAGGCGCGGTGAAGATCCGCCTGCGCTCCCTGATCGGCGCCATGAAAGAACGCGAATAACTGACATAGGAGGAAGCTCAAATGGAAGCAAAACAGCAGATGCCTGGGGAGCATACCCACCGCTACCCGGTATTTACCAAAGAGATGAAGGCCACCCATACCATCCTGGTGCCCACCATGCTGCCCATCCACTTTGCCATCCTGGGGGATGTGCTGCAAAACTACGGCTATAAGGTGCAGGTGCTTTCCAACACCGGCCGCGACGTCATCAACGCCGGCCTCAAAAACGTCCACAACGACACCTGCTACCCGGCCCAGCTGGTCATCGGCCAGATGATCGACGCTCTGGAAAAGACCGACCTGCCGCTGGACAAGGTGGCCCTGCTCATCACCCAGACCGGCGGCGGCTGCCGCGCCTCCAACTACATCCACCTGCTGCGCAAGGCGCTGGAAAAGGGCGGCTACGGCCAGATCCCGGTGATCTCCGCCAGCTTCATCAAAAGCGAGCAGTCCGGCGGTTTCACCCTGCCGGCCTCCATGCTGCTGCAGGCGCTGTATGGGGTGCTCTGCGGCGACCTGATCATGCTGCTGCGCAACCAGTGCCTGCCCTATGAGGCCCAGAAGGGCGCCACCGAGCAGGCGGTGGAGGACAGCGTGGCGATGGCCAAGGAGCTGTTCTGCCACCACAAGCTGCTTTCCTGGGGCAAGGTCTCCAAGCTGATGAAACAGATCCTGGCCCGGTTTAACCAGGTGGAGCGGGAGAAACGCTTCTGCGTCAAGGTGGGCATCGTCGGCGAGATCTACGTCAAATACTCCCCCCTGGGCAACAACGACCTGGAATCCTTCCTGCTGTCCGAGGGCTGCGAGGTGGTCTGCCCCGGGCTGTTCGACTTCCTGCTGTACTGCACCCACAACCCGGTGTTTGACAACGACCTGTACGGCACCAACGGCCCGGTAGCGGCGCTGCTGCGGCCCATCAACCGCTTCCTCCGGGGCAAAAAGCGCCAGATGATCGAGCTGATCCGTCAGAACAGCGACTTCGACCCGCCCTGCGCCTTCGAAAGCACCATCCAGTCCGCCGAAGGCTACATCGGCAAAGGGGTGAAGATGGGCGAGGGCTGGCTGCTCACCGCCGAGATGGTGGAGCTGATCCAGCATTACCACGTCAACAACATCGTCTGCACCCAGCCCTTCGGCTGTCTGCCCAACCACATCGCCGGCAAGGGCGTTATGCGCATCATCAAGGAGAAGAACCCCCAGGCCAACATCGTGGCGGTGGACTACGACTCCGGCGCATCCCAGGTCAACCAGCAGAACCGCATCAAGCTGATGCTCTCCAATGCCCGCCTGGGCGCCCAGATCCAGGCACAGCCCCGCCAGGTGGAAGGCTACAAGGGCCTTTCCCAGGAGGAGCCGGCTGCCGCATCCGGCCGCCGTTCTGCCTAGTGGAGGAAGCCGGATGAACGAGCTGATCCATTGGTTTTTGTGCTTTTTGATCTACAGCTTCATCGGTTGGTGCTGTGAAACGGTGTACTGCTCCATCGGCAGCCGCCATTTTGTCAACCGAGGTTTCCTCAGCGGGCCGGTGTGCCCGGTGTACGGCTTCGGGGCGCTGGCGGTGATCCTGCTTTTGGAGCCGGTGAAAAACAGCCTGCCCCTGGTGTTCCTGCTGGGGATGGTGGTGGCCAGCGCGCTGGAATACGTCACCGCCTGGCTGCTTGAGGTGCTGTTTCACGCCAAGTGGTGGGACTATTCCACCTACCGCTTCAACATCCACGGCCGGGTCTGCCTGCGCAACTCCCTTATGTTTGGGGGCCTGGCAGTCATCGCCGTTATGGGCGCCCAGCCGCTGGTAGACCAGATGCTGGCGCTGGTGCCGTTTGTGGCCCAGGTGGTGCTGGCAGCGATGCTGGCGGTTTACATGGGCTGCGACTGCGCGCTGACGGTGCGTTCCATCCTGTCCCTCAGCGGACGGCTCAAGGAGCTGCAGGCGGTGGCCGAGGAGCTGTACCGCCGCGGCCAGGAGTACCTGGAACAGCTGGAGTCCCAGCTTTCCCAGGAGCTGCAGGAGCGCCGGGAGCTTTCCCGCGAGAACCTGCGGGAGCGCCTGGAAGAGGCCAAGGCCCGTGCCCAGGCCCAAGGCTGGCAGCTCAATACCGGCCTGCAGGAGGCCATCGACCGCTTGGAGCAGCGCCGGGACGAACTGCTTGCCCGCAACGGCCGCATCCATCGCCGGTTGCTCCGGGCCTTCCCGAACCTGCGTTCTCAGCGGTATCCGGTCGCTTTGGAGCGGCTGCGCCGGGAGCTGGAGGAGAGAAAGAAAAAATAATCCGATTGCTGCAAGACTGCCGCGGTGCGCTCCGCGGCGGTCTTTTTTTGCACCGCAGAGCAGATGTTTTCCAGAATAGACGTTTGTGGAAGGATATGTTATAATGTCGATACAACGAATCCAAACGACGAAAAAGCCCCCAAACGGCCCCGACGGCATCTTTTTTTTAAAAGGGTGCAGGAATCTGCGCCGGGACCGACACCTTTTAGATAGACGGCAAACCAATGAGGAAGAGCCTGTCCGCAAAGGTTGAGGTGTGGGGGCAGGATAGGTGGTGCAACATTGAAACTGGATACAGCACTTGTGCTTGCAGCCAAAGCTGGGGACGCCCAAAGCTTTACCTCGCTGTATGAGGCGGTAGCGCCGTCGCTTTACCGCTCCGCCCTGTACACCTTGGGCAATAGCCACGACGCCGAGGACGTGGTATCCGAGACCTTTTTGGAGGCCTACCACGGCATCTCCGGCCTGCGGGACCCGGAAGCGTTCGGCGCCTGGATCTACCGCATCCTGTCGGCCCGGTGCAAGCGTAAGATCAAAGAATACGTCAAAGGACGCAACCAACTGGATATCGAAGATTTCCTGGAGCTTCCCGGCGACCAGGACCAGTTCACCGAGCAGACCCTGCAGCGGGTGGAGCTGGTGCGGGCGCTGGAGCAGCTTTCTCCCCGGGAGCGGGAGATCGTGTGCCTGTCGGTGTTCGACGGCTACACAGCCCGGGAGATCGCCCAGATGCTGGGCAGCCCGCAGGGGACCATCAGCGCCAAGCTGTTTCGGGCCCTCAAGAAAATGCGCAAATTTTTAGAAAAGAACCAATAGAAAGGGGAGGTGGAACAGATGACAGACAAGCGAAAACAAGAGCTGGAAGAGGAGATCGCTTACTTCCGGCAGCAGTTCGAGCCCATCAATCAGCAGATCCAGCTCCCCCACAGCCTGACGGCGGAGGCCCTCCTCTACCGGCTGCAAAATGAGCCCGCCCCGGCGAAAGTCCGCCGCCCCCAGTGGCAGTGGAAGCTGGCTTCGGCGGTGGTCTGCCTGCTGCTGGTGGTGCTGGCGCTGCCCTTGAGCCGCAGCCTGGGGCTGGGGAACCAGCTGGTTTCCGAGGATTCGGCCCAGATGCCCATGGCCGCCAGCATGGAGTCCGCTCCTGATGAGGCTGCTCCGGCAGAAGGCGGGGAGATGAGAAAATCCATGCCCCAAAGCAGCGAACCTATGCCGGAAAGCGCCCCCGAGGAGGAAGTTCCGGTGGAAGAGGATGCCGGTGCGGCGGAGGAAGTGGTGGACGAAGAGCCCAAGGCCCGCCCCAATACCGCTATGATGGAAGCGCCCCGCTCCGCTTCCGGCAGCAGCACCCTTGCCGCTTTCGCCTCCCAGGAGGAGCTGATGAAACAGGTCAACGCCCTGCTGCCCCAGGATCGGGCCCAAAGCTCCGATGAGGTCGTGGTGGAGGAGTCGGCAGACGCCCTGCCGGAGGCCGTTATCACCGAGGAAGCGGTCCCGGAAGAGGTAATCATGGAGGAAGAGCCGGTGGAAGAAGCCGCCGATCCCCGTCCCCTTTTGGGGGCTGCCGCTCCCCAGGAAAACGCTTCCCAGGCGCCCGCTCTGTCGGTGGGGATGAGCCTTTCTACGGGGGAACAGGCCAGCATCCAGCAAGGGGTGCTGTCTCTGGATGAGCAGGGGACCGTCTCCTGGAAGAGCACCGCCGGTCAGCAAAGCTGGCAGCTGGAAAGCTCGGCCATCCAGGTGACCTGCGTGGCTGCCGACCAGTTTGTCCTGGTGGGCCAGCCTTATGAAGACAGCGCCTGGGGCACAGTGACCCAGGTGCAGTGGTACCGGATGGACGCCGGAGAAGCCACCCTCCTGGTGACGCTGGAACAGCAGGGAAGCTTTTCTCAGCTTGCCTGCACCGAAGAAGGTGGCGCGCTGCTGGTAACCAGCCAGTCCCTCTCCCGGGAAAGTTCGGAGCAGCTGCTGCCCCACTACCGTGTCGGCGGCGAAAGCGTCACCCTCCCGGCCCAGCAGATCTCCTACGCGGCGGGGTCGGTGGTCGCTCCCCGGTATCTTGTGGCGGTGCATCTGGATGCCAGCGGCGTCCGGGACGCCCAGGCGGTACTGGGTGCCTTGGATATGACCTGGCAGTCGGGACAGCTTGTGGTAAGCCTCTTTGACGGAAGCCAGCAGACCCTTTCCGTAAAATAACCGAAAAATAGAAGCCGCCCTGTCCGGGATTTCCCGGACAGGGCGGCTTTTTGTGTTTGCTTATTCGCCCAAGATCACCGAAGCCAGCTCCTCTGGCGTCTGGGGACGGTACTGGGCGGGGATCTCCGGGTGGAGGGTCCCCCACATGGCCAGGGCGAAGTCCACCCCGGCCTGCTGGGCACATTGGCTGTCGAAGATAGTGTCCCCGACATAAAGCACCTGGCTGGGCTGCAGGCTGGTCTGGCGGCAGAAGTACAGCAGGGAATCGGGCGCCGGCTTGGGGTTGGGCACCCGGTCGCAGGTGACGATCTGCCCGCAGTAGTCCAAAAACGGCTCGGGGATCTTGGCCCGCAGGTCCTCCACCTCCTGGGCGGTGCGGGAGGTGTTGACCCCCAGCAGCACCTGATGCTGGGAGAGGGCTTCCAGCATGGGCAGGAAGCCGGGGTACAGGTGGTCGTTTTCCTGGGACTTCAGGTACAGCGGCAGGAAGATATCGGTGAAGGTCTGCTGGTCTTCCGGCGGGATATTTAAAAACTCGAAGATCCCGGTGACCGGCAGGCCAAAGCAGGTGACCATGTCCTCCCAGGAAAGGCGGCGGCCGCAGTAGATCTCGTAGGCCTGGCCGATGGCGGGGATGTTTTCGGTGGTGTCCACGGCGGTGCCATCCAGGTCGAAGACCAAAGCACGGTAACGGGGGGCAGTAGCTGACATGAAAGATTCCTCCTTATTCCCTTACAAAAGCGGGGTGCGTCCCAGCACCACCCGCTGGACGCCGCACAGGTCGGCGCGGGTCTCGATCTGGGTAAATCCATTTTCCTCTAAAAAGCGGCAGACGGCCTCGGCCTGGCGGTAACCCACCTCTAAAGCCAGAGCGCCTCCGGGCCGCAGCAGTTCCCGGCCGCGGCGGGCCAGGTTACGGTAGAACCAAAGCCCTTCCTCCGGGGCTTCCAGCGCCAGAGCGGGCTCAAAGCGCACCTCGCAGGAAAGCTCCTCCATCTCCGCCGCGGACAGGTAGGGCGGGTTGGAGGTGATCAGGTCCAGGGGCTGGGGCGGCTGCCAGCTCAGGGCGTCCCCCAGCACCGGGCATACGTTGTGGCAGCCCAGCCGCTGGAGATTTCGTTCCAGGTAGGAAAAGGCCGCCGGGGAAAGCTCCACCGCCCACAGACGGGCGCTGTCCGGCAGGTTGCAGCTCAGCGCCGCCGGGATGCAGCCGCTGCCGCTGCACAGGTCGGCCACCGCCGGAGCGGAACAGCCGTCCAGCAGCTCTAAGGCGGCGTCCACCAGGGTTTCGGTGTCCGCCCGGGGGATGAGCACCCCCTCGCCCACCCAAAAGGGCAGGCCGTAAAATTCCCACTCCCCCAGCAGGTACTGCAGGGGGTAGCCGCCGGCACGGCGCTCCGCCAGTTCCAGCAGGCGCTGGGCCTGGGTGGGCTCCACCGGGGCCTGGGGGTCCATGAGATACTGCGCCGGGGTCAGCCCCAGGGCGAAATACAGCAGCTGCTTTGCCTCAAAGGCGGGGGCGCCGGGGTCGGCGTCGGGGGAGCGGACCCCCTGTTCCAAAAGCTGCTGGGCCCGGAGCAGGAGCTGCCGCCGGGTGATGGGGGAAGAAGACTGGTCCATATACACAAAAAACAAACAGCGGACCGCGGAAAAGCCGGGTCCGCCGGAGGGCAGAGGGTGGATATTCGGGTTAGAAGAGAGCCTCTTCGTGGTTTTCGGGGATGACCCGCTTCATGGAAGCGATGGCGACCTCGATCTGGCTGTCGTCCGGCTCCCGGGTGGTGAGACGCTGGGTCCACAGGCCCGGTGCCGACAGGATGCGGGTAAAGAGATTGTCGCACCGGCCGGCCAGCTTGATGCACTCGTAAGAGATGGACATGATGATGGGCAGGCAGATGAGTTTGAGCAGGATGCGCAGCCACACGTTGCCCCAGGAGAGGGTGGAGAACACCAGGATGGAAAGCAGCAGCACGATCACCAGGAAGCTGGTGCCGCAGCGGGGGTGGAAGCGGGAGTATTTGCGGACGTTTTCCACCGTCAGCTCGTCGCCGTGTTCATAGCAGAAGATGGTCTTGTGTTCGGCGCCGTGGTACTGGAACACCCGCTGGATGTCCTTCATCCGGGAGATGACCACCATGTACAGCAGGAAGATGGAGATCTTCAGCACGCCTTCGATGGCGGTGAGGGCAAAGTCGCTGGGGATGTAGGGGGACAGCATCTTTACCAGGTAGGTGGGCACCACCATAAACAGCCCCAGAGCCAGGATGACGGCGAACACCATAATGATGCCCTCCACCACGCTCAGATAGCGCTCCCCCAGCTTTTCCTGAAGCCACAATTCCAAGCGGGAGGGCTCTTCGTCTTCCAGGCCGGATTTTTCGGCGGACTTCATCAGGCAGTCGTAGCCGCAGGCCATAGAATCGAAGAAATTGAACACGCCGCGGATAAAGGGCGTGCGTTTATACCATTGGTGATTGGACGGAGTGGGCCAATCCTCGGTGGAGATGGTGCCGTCGGGCAGGCGTACCGAAAGGGCGGTCTTTTTGGGACCGCGCATCATGACGCCCTCGATGACGGCTTGTCCGCCGATGGAGGTCTTGAAGGGTTTTGCTTGACTCATATGAAAATGTCTCCTAATCTATGCAAAATATGATCCGGTTTGCCGCAGCAAACGGCCTCACCGGCCCTAAGTATACCACAAAACGGCAGGATGTGCCCAAAAATGCCGCGGCAAATTTGTAAACATTTTGTGGACAGGGCGGGCCGCCCTAGTTTGCCAGCGGCAGGTGGATGCTGACGGTGGTGCCGACCCCTTCCTGGCTCTGCAGGTCCAGGCTGCCCCCGTGCAGGGAGACGATCTCGTCGGCCACCGCAAGGCCGATGCCGGAGCCCCGGCGGGTGGAGTTTGCCTTGTAGAATTTGGACTTGACCTTGGGCAGGTCCTCGGCGGCGATGCCGATGCCGGTGTCGCTGATGACGATCTGTACGTCGGCCTCGTGGGGATGCACCGAAACGGTGACGGTGCCGCCGGCGTCGGAATATTTGAGGGCGTTGTCGATGATGTTGACAAACACCTGCCGCAGGCGGTTGGCGTCCCCGACGATGGGGATGATGTCCATCGGCTCGTCGTAGAGAAGAGCGATGTTTTCCCGGCGGGCGCGCTCCTCAAACATGAGCACCGCGTCGGAAAGCTCCGCCACCAGGTCCATCTTGGCGGTGGAAAGCTTGAGCCGGCCGCTTTGCAGGCGGGAAAAGTCCAGCAATTCCTCCACCATGCCGGAAAGACGGTCGCTTTCCTTGATGATGACCCCCATGCCTTTGTGGAGGGTCTCCTGGTCCACATAGCCGTCGTTTAAGGTCATGGCCCAGCCTTTGATGGCGGTGAGAGGGGTGCGCAGCTCGTGGGACACCGAGGAGATGAAGTCGTTTTTCATCTTTTCGTTTTCCTGCAGCTCCTCGGCCATGGAGTTGATGACGTCGCACAGCTCGCCGATCTCGTCGTCATAGCGCTTGGAAAGCCGCACCGAAAAGTCCCCCTTGGCGATGCGCCGGGCGATCTTGCCCACCTGGTCCACCGGGTTGACGATGGAGCGGATGAAGTAGGAGCTGGACAGCACCACAAAGAAGATGATGGCGCAGCCCACCAGGGCGATGACCGCGATAGAAAGATAGATCTGCCGGTTGATGGCGGTGAGGGAGACCACATACCGCATGGCGGACAGGTCGGAGTCAGCTACGCTGGGGGCCAGCAGGGTATAGGCCATGACGTTTTCCCCGTTGAGGCGCAGGTCCCGCTGGCCTTCCCGGCTGTCGGAGGACAGGGCGTCCTCATAGTCCGGCATGGAAAGCCCCTCCTGTGGGGAAAAGCCGCTGGAGGTCAAGAACACCTGGCCGTTGCGGTCGATGGCCATAAGCTCCATCTGGTCGCGCTGGTCAAAATCCTCCACCAGCTTGCGCACCGAGGAGGAAAAGTCTACAGTATTGTCCTCGGAGTAGTTGGTGAGCTTGGCGTTGACCACCGAGGCGGTGGTTTTGATGGATTGGAGGGTGGAGCTGTAGTAGTAGTTGCGGATGGCAAAGGAAAAGGCCACGATCAAAAAGGACAGCACCACCAGGATCACCAGAAAGCTGTTGTACAGCCAGCGCTTGGTGATCTTTTTGGTTGCCATGAGGCAGACACCTCCTGTGGATTGGGTTCAGAGGAAACGGGGCGGCCTACTGCACGCTCCACTTGTACCCGTAGCCCCAAACGGTGGTCAGGTACTGGGGGCTGGAAGGGGAGTCCTCGATCTTCATGCGGAGACGGCGGATGTTTACATCCACGATCTTCACGTCGCCGAAGTAGTTTTCCCCCCAAACCTGGGAGAGGATGGCGTTGCGCTCCAAGGCCACGTTGGGGTTTTTCAGGAAGAACTCCATGATCTGAAATTCCACCTGGGTCAGGTCGATGTTTTCGCCGTTTTTCTTGAGGGTGCGGCTGCGCTCGTTGAGCACAAAGGGGCCGGACTTGATCTCGGAGGGGTCCTGCTCCACCTTGGCGGTCATGGTGACCCGGCGGTGGATGGCGTCCACCCGGGCCATGAGCTCGGCGGGGCCGAAGGGCTTGGTGACGTAGTCGTCGGCGCCGAACATAAGCGCGCCCACCTTGTCCATCTCCTGGCTTTTGGCGGAGAGCATGATGATGCCCACCGAGCTGGAACGCTTGCGGATCTCCTTGCAGACGGTGAAGCCGTCGATGCCCGGCATCATAATATCCAGCAGCACCACGTCAAAGTTGCCGCCGCTTTCGTCGTAGGCACGCAGGGCCTCCTCGCCGTTGGGAACGTCCACCACGTCGTAGCCGTTGCGCTTTAAGTTGATGACTACAAAGTCGCGGATGACGTCTTCGTCTTCCGCTACCAGGATTCGTTTCATAAACAATACCGTCCTTTCTTGTTATCTGCCGCCCTCACTGAGGAAGGAGAACATCCCCTGCAGCTCCTGCTGGGTGATGGCCAGCGGGTCGGTGGTATTGGGGATGGCGGCGTAGTATTCAAACAGCCCCTGGCGGTCCAGGAGGGTAAAATAATCGGTCTCGAATTTGTCGCGGTAGTCCTTGGCGGAGTAGACCCGGATGCGCAGCAGCGGCACCGAAGTGTCGCTCAGGTCGCCCTGATAGCGCAGGAAGGTCCACTCACCGTTTTCCGGTTGGCTGACTACCGTCACCTGGCCGCCTAGCCAGCGGTCAGGGAAGGCCACCAGGTAGCGGTGGCTGGTGTTGATGACGCCGGAAAGCACCGGGGAAAGCTGCCGGTCTTCCAAGGCGTTGTAGGTGGTCAGGTAGATGGGGTCCTCGTCCCAGTAGTCCTCGTACCCGGGCAGCAGCTGCATGGTGGGCACCTCCCAGACGCCGTCGCCGTCGGCGTCGCGGCAGAAGATGTCCTCCGCCGGCCGCAGGGTCAGGGGAGAGAGCAGCACCGTCTCGTCGTCCAGCAGGTTCACCAGGTCGGTGGCGCCGTTTTGGGTGCGGGCGGTGATGACGTCGGTGACCTGGAAGACCTGGCCGCCCTGCTCCACGTCGGAGTCGATAAAGAGAGCCGGGACGCCGGGCTGGGCAAAGCCGGCGGAGATCTGCGTAAAGCGCAGCACCTCGCGGTCCAGCTGAGAGGAAGCCACCACGTCAAAGCCCTCCTCCTGCCGGGAGGCCAGGAACACCTGGGTGTAGTGGGTGTCGATGGAAAGGAGGGTCATGTCGGTGCGGCCGTCGCCGTCCAGGTCGGAAAGGGCCAGCTGGGTGTAGTCCCAGCTGAAGTCGCTGGAAAGGTTGCCGTCCCGGTAGGTGTAGACCATGACCATCTTGCTTTGGCGCTCATCGCTCCACCCGACGACGATGTTGGGCCGCTCGTCCTGGGTCAGGCAGGCGAAGTCCACAAAGTCCACGTCGGAGTCCCCGCGGTTGCTGCCGGGGGCGGGCATCCCGCAGACCGAGCGCCAGCTGCCGTCGGACTCCTGGTCTAGGATGTTGAACCAGGTGCCCTGTCCCTGGGACTCGGACTGGTAAAATACCAGGGCCTCCTGGTGGCCGTCGCCGTCCAGGTCCTGGAAGATATACGAAGAACGGTAGTCGCCGTTCTGGGGGTATTTGTATTTGATCTCGCTGTTGCCCACCGCCAGGGTCAGGGCGCGTTGGATCTCGGCCTGCTCTTCGGTGAGGGTCGGCGGCTCCATCAGGTCCTCCGCCGAGATGCGGAATTGGATATCACAGCCGCCCAGCAGCAGCGCCAGCCCCCCGGCCAGCGCGGCACAGCCCAAGCGGGAAACGATCGATAACAAGTCCGGGGTCCTCCTTTGTCGGCCGCCGGCGGCAGCCCAGATTCCTTTTTATTATACCTGATTTTCCCCAAAAAAGCAAAACGGAAATTGCCCCTCCCGCCGGGTCCGCCCCGCCGCAGAGCGAAAAGAAACCGGCAAACAGCCCAAACGCTGCCTGCCGGTTAAAAATTCATAATTATTACTTTCTTTTTTTTATAGGGAATGGTAGAATAACAATGATTCCGGGCTTTATTTGCTGCGGAAGCCCAGCCGTACCTCGGTGTTCTGCACCAGGTTGAGCAGCGCCTGCGCCTGCTTGGGGTAGGTCTGGGTCAGGTACTCGGTGGTCAGCTTGAGCTCGTTGATGTTCTTGACCTTGTCCACGTTTTTGCCGCCGGTACCGTGGGTGATCTGATCGGCCAGCGATTCGCTCACCGCCATGGACGCGTTGCAGAAGCCGCTGACCAGCTCCTCCGGCACCGAGAACATGGTGTCCTCGTTTTTGGGGTTGGCGGAATACAGCGTGCGGAAGCAGCGGTAAACGGCGGTCATCATATAGTTGGAGATCTCGGTGGTCAGCTGCTTGCTTTCGCTCTGGCCCACCAGGTCAAAGAGGATGTTCAGGGAGTTGGTGATCAGCTTTTTGTTGAGCACCGGCATGATGTTGCCGCGGAACACCTGGTCCTTGGCGGCTTCGGCTTCGGGGATCTCGTCCACCGTCAGCTGGCGGCCGTTGCGCTCCGGGGAGACGCCCAGCAGATAGTCGCAGGAAACGCCGTAAAACTTGGCGCACTTGACCAGGAAATCCAGGCCGCATTCCCGGATGCCTTTTTCATAATGGGAAAGCAGAGCCTGGGAGATCCCAAACTCGGCCGCTGCTTGTTTTTGACTGATACCCTTCTCTTTACGCAAAAGCGTGATGAGCCGCGGAAAGTCGGCGTTCATACACACATCCTCCTAACGGTTAGCTTGTTTGCTCAGAAAATGGGGGACGCCGGCGCGCCTTGGCAAAACGGCTGCCGGGACCAAGAAAATCCCCCGCCGAGGGGCACTTCTCCCCCGGTCCCTTCTTCTACGTATCGTAAATTATATTACAGGAAAAACATCATGTAAATAGCCAAAAACGAAAAAATTCATTTTTGGTCGAAAACGATATCTTGCATGGGTCTTTCTTGTGGATTCTATAAATTTTTACACAGATTTTGCGCCGGACGGCCGCCGCTCCCCACCAAAACACCCGAAACCCGGGCAAACGAGCGGCCGCGCCCCATCCGGCCCCCACATCAACCAACGGAAAGGAACGAAACCCCATGATCACCTACAAGATCCACCTGATCCGCCACGGCCTCACCGACGCCAACTTCCAGGGCACCTACCTGGGCCGCACCGACCTGTCCCTCTGCGACGCCGGTATCCAGGACCTGGCCCGCTACGCCGCCGGCAAGGAATATCCCTATGTGGACAAGATCTACACCAGCCCCCTCAAGCGCTGCCGCGAGACGGCCCAGATCCTCTATCCCGGCCGCCACACCACCGACGTGGAGGACCTGACCGAGCTGGACTTCGGCGCCTACGAGGGCCGTACCCTGGAGGAGCTGAAGGACGACCCGGACTTCATCACCTGGAGCCGGGACAGCATGCACAACGCGCCGCCCCAGGGGGAGGACGGGGTGCACTTCATCCAGCGGCTGGTGGCCGGTTTGGACGCGGTGTTCCACGACATGATGGAAAACCAGCTGCGTGACGTGGCGGTGGTGGTGCCCGGCGGGGTCATCATGACCTGCCTGGCGCTCATGGGCTTCCCCCGCAAGCCTATGGGCGAGTGGGACAGCCACCAGGGCGGCGGCTTCACCATTTTGATGACGCCGGAGCTTTGGATGCGGGACCGGGTGTTTGAGGTGATGGACGTGGTTCCCCGGGACGAAGAGGACCTGGCCGACCATTGGAGCCAGAAAAAGTATTATGAGGATGGGGAAGAGATGTTTTTCGGGGAATAATCTCCCAAGAAGCGGCAATCACTTCACCGAAAGGACGGAAACTGCAATATGACACTTCGCAGGCAGATCAAACAAAACGGAAAAAAATGCCTTTATAACAACTGGGGGAAGGCCATCTCCATCGTCCTGCTGGGGGCGGCCATCTACCTGCTGTTCACGGTGGTGGAGACCATCCTGTCGTTCCTTGTCGGCCTTGGCGGCGCGCAGATCGGCTGGGGATGGTACCTGCCGGGGACCTCGGTGCTGTCGCTGGTGCTCACCGGCATCATGGCGGTGGGCTTCCTGCTCATCTACGCCCCGCTGCAGATCGGCATCGCAGGCTGGTACTGGAGCATCTCCAGCGGACGGTCGGAGGACATTTTGGCGGTGTTTGCGCCGTTTTCCAGCGGGAAGCTGTTCTTCCGCTCGCTGCTGCTTTCTCTGGGGCTGATGGTGCGCAAGCTGTTCTTCGGCATTTTGTATCTCATCGTCCCGTCGGCGGCGCTGGCAGCCTCCATCTGGTGCTTGCGTTTCGGGCAGTTTGAGGGAGCGCTGTTTGTGGGCACCATGGGCGTGGTGCTGGGCGGCGTGCTGTTTTTGGTGGCAGCGGCCTTCTACCTGCTGTTCTGCCAGCGGTACTTCCTGGCCCGCTACTACCTGCTGGACGGCGAGACCACAGCCCACCAGGCGGTGAAAAAATCCGTCCAGGCCACAGCCGGACACCGCGACCAGCTGTTTGTGTTCCAGCTTTCCTATTTGGGATGGATGGCGCTGGGCGTGCTGCTGCTGCCCCTGCTGTATGTGGTTCCATATTATGAGATGAGCCAGCTGCTCTATGCTCGTTTTCTCATGGAACAGGACGAGCGCCGCAACAAGCTGGCTATCTGCGAGCCTTCCGAGGCCCAGGTGCAGGAGGACTGCGCCAAGACCCGGGAGTTCCAGGCGCAAGATTGTCAAACACAGGAGCAATAATCCGAAAGCCGGCCGCCGCTTTTATCCATAATGGATAAAAGCGGCGGTGTTTTTTCTCTGTGTCAAGGACAGGCGCAGGGCGGATTGTATGGTATAATATAGGTATTCTTGAAACCAAGCACCAGGCCGGCGCACCGGCGAGGAGGGACGCTTTATGTTCGTGAACCTGTTTGACAGCCATACCCATTCCCGCAATTCCAACGACGGGGAACATTCGGTGGGGTATCTTTGCGAGGCGGCGGTGGAAAAGGGCCTGATGGGCATCTGCGTCACCGACCATTACGAATGCTGCCAGCCGCAGCAGCGCTTTGGGGTGCGCATCCGCAACTCGGTGCTGGACACCGCCAAGGCCCGGCAGTTCGTGCGGGACGGCTTTATGCTGATGAGCGGCATCGAGATCGGCCAGGCTACCTGGGACCTGCAGGAGGCCGAGCGCATCCTGACCCAGTTCCGCTTTGACTATGTCATCGGTTCGCTGCACAGCCACAAAGGGTCGGATGACTACTGCTTTGTGGACTTCACTGACCTGGACGTGGAGGTTATCCTGGACCGCTATTATCAGGAGCTGCTGGAGCTGTGCAGCTGGGGCGGCTTCGACGTGCTGGGGCACCTGACCTACCCGCTGCGCTACATCACCGGCCGGGACCACATCCCGGTGGATATGAGCCGTTACGACGAAATCATCCGCGAGATCCTGCGCACCCTGATCCAGCAGCACCGGGGCATCGAGGTCAACACCTCCACCCTGCGCCAGGGGTTGGGCGAGCCCATGCCCTCGCTGCATTACCTGAAGATGTTCCGGGAGCTGGGAGGAGAGATCGTCACCCTGGGCTCCGACGCCCACCGCTCTGGCGACCTGGGGGCCGGTATCCCCGAGGGGATGGCCCTGCTGCAGGAGGCCGGATTCGACTATTTCGCCTTCTACAAAAAGCGCGAACCGCGCATGCTGCGCATCATCTAAAAGAGAGAAGAAGCGTCCCCACAGCGGGGGCGCTTCTTTTTTTCTCTTTACAGATTCCAAAGAATGGGGTATAATCATTTTTATCTGATACCACAGTAAAGTAAATTCCCCCCGCGGGAAAGGATGAAAGGAGTCAAAAACGATGGACGCACTGCTTCGACTGTTAGACAAAAACGCCCGCCTGACCAATGCCCAGCTGGCCGCCATGACCGGCATGAAAGAGGAGGAGGTGGCCGCGGCCATCGCCGACTACGAACGCCGTGGGGTCATCCGTGGGTACCGCGCCCTCATCGATTGGGACAAGACCGACCGCCAGTATGTGGAGGCCAACATCGAGGTAAAGGTGGTGCCCAAGCCGGAGATGGGCTTTGAGGAGATCGCCGAAAAACTCATGCAGTTTGAAGAGGTGGAGACCGTCTCCCTCATGAGCGGCTCCTATGATATCGCCCTGACCATCTCGGGCCATTCCTTCAAGGATGTGGCCTTCTTTGTGGCACGCAAGCTGGCGCCGCTGGGCTCGGTGCAGTCCACCAGCACCAACTTCGTGCTCAAACGCTATAAGGAAAACGGCATCACCTGCTGCGACCTGGATAAAGACGAAAGGGAGGTCAATATCTGATGGATTACGAAAGACTGCTCTCCCAGCAGGCGCAGCAGATCAAGCCCTCCGGCATCCGCCGGTTCTTCGACCTGGCAAACCAGATGGGAGATGTGATCTCCCTGGGAGTGGGGGAACCGGACTTCAAGACCCCCTGGCCCATCCGCGCGGCGGGCATCGAATCCCTGGAAAAAGGCCGCACCTGGTACACCGCCAACGCCGGCCTTATGGAGCTGCGCCAGGAGATCGCCGCTTATCTCAACCGCCGTTTTGACCTGACCTACGACCCGAAAAGCGAGGTCCTGGTGACGGTGGGCGGCTCGGAAGCCATCGATATGTGCATCCGCGCTATGATCAACCCCGGCGACGAGGTGCTCATCCCTGAGCCCTGCTTTGTGGCCTATGAGCCCATCGCCCGCCTCAGCGGCGCCCAGGTGGTGCACCTGCCCTGCCGCGCCGAGGACGACTTCCGCCTCACCGCCCAGATGCTGCGGGAGCACATCACCCCCAAGACAAAGCTGCTGATCTTCCCCTTCCCCAGCAACCCCACCGGCGCCGTCATGCGCCGGGAACACCTGGAGGAGATCGCTCAGGTGCTGCGGGACACCGACGTCTTTGTCCTCTCCGACGAGATCTACGCCGAGTTGACCTACGACCGGGACCACGTTTCCATCGCCAGCCTGCCGGGCATGCGGGAGCGGACGGTGGTGGTCAACGGCTTCTCCAAGACCTTCGCTATGACCGGCTGGCGCCTGGGTTACGCTGCAGCGCCCCAGCCCATCCTGCGCCAGATGACGAAACTCCACCAGTTTGCCATTATGAGCGCCCCCACCATGAGCCAGTACGCTGCTACCGAGGCGCTGCGCTCCTGCCAGTCCAGCATCGACTTCATGCGCTCGGAATACGAGATGCGCGGCCGCCTGCTGGTGCGGGAGCTCAACCGCATTGGACTCACCTGCTTTGAGCCCCAGGGCGCTTTCTACGTCTTCCCCAGCATCGCCGTCACCGGCATGACCTCGGAGGAATTCTGCGAGGCGCTGCTGATGGAACAGAAGGTAGCGGTCATCCCCGGCAGCGCCTTCGGCCAGTGCGGCGAGGGCCATATCCGCATCTCCTACTCCTACTCTATCAACCACCTGTTGGAGGCCATCTACCGCATCGAAAGCTTCGTCAAGAAGCACACCAAATAGCCCCCTCTTACCGGAGCGGACGCCTGGCGTCCCTCCGGTTTTTTGTTGTGCCGGGGCGGCGGGCTGTGGTATAATGAGAGCCGAAACCATGAAAAGGGAGGCGGCAGGATGCCGAAGAAACAAAGCCCCGCCGGCGGGCAGGTGCGCCCGGCCGAGCCCCGGGACCTGGCCCGGGTGCTGGATATTTGGTATGAGGCAAACTGCCAGGCCCACGCCTTCATCCCTGCGGCCTACTGGCAGGAAAAGCGCCCGCTGGTGGCCGGGCTTCTGCCCGAGGCCCAGCTGCTGGTCTGGGAGGAAGCGGGGCAGGTGGGGGGCTTTCTGGGCCTGCAGGAGGATTACCTGGCGGGGATCTTCGTCCAGCCGGGGCAGCAGGGAAGGGGCATCGGCCGCCAGCTGCTGCAGCGGGCCATGGAGCTGCGGGACCGCCTGACCTTGGACGTTTACGAGGAGAACCCCCGCGCCCGGGCCTTTTACCTGCGGATGGGTTTTGCCGCCGCTGGTCGCAGCCTGGATGAGGAGACAGGACGATGGCAGGAGACCCTCTGCTGGGAAAGGAGGCCGCAGCGATGATGCTGGCATTTTGTATCTGGGAGCTGCTGGGGCTTTGCTTTATGGGGTTGGGCGTGTGGTGCCACATTACGAAAAAGCAGGTCCACTTCTGGGCCAACACCACCACCCCGCCGAAACAGGACGTCCGGGGCTATAACCGGGCTCAGGGGCGGCTGTGGTGCGGCTACGGCGCGGGATTTTGCCTGCTGGGGCTGCTTTTCCCCGGTGGGGAAGGCTCCGCGCGGGTGCTGCTGGCGGTGCTGGGTCTGGTGCTGCTGAACATCGCCCTCATGGCCTGCCATCTTCGCCTCGAGGCCCGCTTTCCCAACGCAGATTCACAAACAAGGAGGAAACAAGGATGAATCAACCGGTTTTTCTGGTCAAGGCCCCGGATTATAGCCAGGCGGCCCAGGCGGTGGAGCGGCTCTTTTCCCACTGGGAGGGGGCGGACGCCCTCAAGGGCAAGCGGGTGACCATCAAGCCCAACCTGCTGATGAAACGCCGCCCCGACGAAGCCACCACCACCCATCCCGAGGTGGTACGCGGGGTGATTTTGGCGCTGCGCAAACGCGGCGTCACTGACATCACCCTCGCCGACAGCCCCGGCGGACTGTACACCCCGGCTCAGCTTTCGGGCATCTACGCGGCTACCGGCATGGCCCAGGTGGCCCAGGAGACCGGCGTCACCCTCAATCTGGATTGCGGCTGGCAGGAGGTGCCCGCCCTGCTGGGAGAGCGCTGCCGCAGCTTTAACCTTATCGACCCGGTGGCCCAGGCAGACTGCGTCATCTCGGTGGCCAAACTCAAGACCCACTGCATGACCGGCCTTTCCGGCGGGGTGAAGAACCTGTTCGGCTGCATCCCCGGCCTGCAGAAGCCGGAGTTGCACTACCGCTACCAGGAGCGGGAGCCCTTCTGCGCTATGCTGCTGGACCTGGCCCGCACGGTGGTCCCGGTGTTTACCGTGGTGGACGCGGTGGAATCCATGGAAGGGGACGGCCCCTCCGCCGGGCAGAAGCGGGAAACCGGCATGCTCTGCGGCTGCGAAAGCCCCTTTGTGCTGGACCGCTTCCTCTGCGACCTGCTGGCCTTCTCCCCCGAGGAGCTGCCCACCGTGTCCCAAAGCATCCAGAGGGGGCTTTGCCCGGCGGACAGCGGGGAACTTTTGGTGGAAAACCCCGACGGCCTGCCGCTGTGCATCCCGGACTTTGCCCACCCGCACTCCAAGCCCACCGACTTTACCGGCAACGTCCCGGCCTTTTTGGCCCGGCCGGTGCGCTGGTTGGGGGAGCGGTATCTGACGCCCCGGCCGGTGGTGGACCGCAGCCGCTGCATCGGGTGCGGCAAATGCGCCGAAAGCTGCCCGCCCAAAACCATCCGCATCCAAAACCGCAAAGCGAAGATCGACCCGTCGGGCTGCATCAAATGCTTCTGCTGCCACGAAATGTGCCCGGTGAAGGCCATTTCGGTGCGCAAGCCCCGCATCACCCGGCTATAAGGAAAGGGGAAAAACCATGAGACAACTGACCATCCTGGCGCCCTGCAAGGTGAACCTGACCCTGGACATCCGGTCCCGGCGCCCCGACGGATACCACGAAATGGATATGATCATGCAGGCGGTGTCCCTCTTTGACCGCCTGACCCTCACCCCCCGCACCGACGGGGGCAGCGGCCTGATGCTGCAGTGTACCCGCCCTGACCTGTCCTGCGGGGAGGACAACATCGTCTCCCGCTGCGCCCGGGGCTTCTGGGAGCACTGCGGCATCCCCCAGGAGGAGCAGAACATCCAGGTGCTGCTGGAAAAAGCCATCCCCGTCCAGGCGGGACTGGGCGGCGGCAGCGCCGACGGCGCGGGCATCCTGGCGGCCCTCAACCGCTGGCACGGCACCGGCCTTTCGGTGGAGGAACTGTGCAATATTGGCGCCAAATACGGTGCAGATATCCCCTTCTGCCTCTTTGGCGGCACTGCCCGGGCTCAGGGCATCGGGGAGAAGCTGACGCGGCTGCCCGCCCTGCCCGACTGCGTCTTTGTGGTGGTCAAGCCCCGCTGCGCCGTCAGTACCGGGCAGGCCTTCGCTGCCTTTGACGACGCCGGGGTGGACGCCCATCCCGATACCGAGGTCGCGCTGGCGGCCCTGGGAAGGGGAGACCTGCCCGGCTTGTGTGAGCGTATGGAAAACGTCTTTGAGGAGCTGTGCCAAAGCCAGCCCCAGCTGGAGCAGGTGCTGCAGGTGCGGCAGGAGCTTTGCCGTCAGGGTGCGCTGGCGGCCCGGATGAGCGGCAGCGGCAGCGCGGTGTTTGGCGTCTTTGCCGGCCCGCAGCAGGCTATGGACTGCGCTGACCGGCTGGAAGCGGCCGGTCAGGTGGAAAGCGTCCATCTGGCGGCGCCTTGGGTCGGCGGCCCGGTCATCGAATGGGAGCAGAGCGAATAAAATAAATCCATCTTCGCCAAACGCGCAGAAAGAAGGAAGCAAGCCATGAAACAGGTGCTCATCCTCCACGGCGGTGCCCGCCGCAAAAACACCCTGGCCCTGACGCGGGAGATCCAGCAGCAGCTGACCCGCCTGGGCCCGGTGGAATTTCAGGAGATCTTTTTATACGACTGCAAGCTGCCGCCCTGCTGCGGCTGTATGCAGTGCCTTTACCGCGGGGCGGAGCATTGCCCCCACTGGCGGCAGATGCAGCCGCTTTTGGAAGCGCTGGACCGCTGCGACGGGGTGATCCTCACCTCGCCGGTGTATGTCATGGACGTGACCGGCACCATGAAGACCTTCTTAGACCACCTGGCGTGGCGGTTTCTCATCCACCGGCCCCAGGCAGGGATGTTCTGCAAGGCCGGCTGGGCGGTGGCTACCTCGGCGGGCAACGGCCTGGGCCGGACGCTGGGCACCATGCAAAAGAGCTTGGGCTTCTGGGGCGTCAGCCAGGTGGAGCAGACCGGCGTAGCCATGATGGCCGAGGACTGGGAGCATATCCCCGCCGCGCGCAAAGCCCGCATCCAGAAGAAGCTGGCCGCCCAGGCCCGCCGCTTTTATAAAAATTGCGGGCGGTACCGCGCCCCGGCGCCTTCGGTGCGGGGGTGGTTTGCCATCATGCGGCAGCTGACCCGCCGCCGTCCCTTCACCCCGCTGGACGGGGAATACTGGGAGCAGACCGGCTGGCACGGCGCAGCCCGCCCCTGGAAGGACCCTTCCAAATAAGAAATCGCATAGAAAAAAGGACCCGGCTGCTTAGCAATTTGCTATACAGTCGGGTCCTTTTGCGTTTTGAAAACTTAGTCGTGGAGGATGGGCAGCTTCTCCAGGAAGATGATGTCGGTGCGGTCGGCGGCGTCGCCTTCGGCCAGCACAGCCGCTTTGGCCACAATCTGGCCGCCGGCGGTCTCCACCAGCTGCTCCAGGGCGTGCAGCGACTCCCCGGTGCTGATGACGTCATCGACGATGAGCACCCGCTTGCCCCGCAGGTACTCCAGGTCGTTGCTGTCCAGGTAGAGCATCTGCTCGTTGGCGGTGGTGATGGATTTCACCTTGACGCCCACCGGGTCGCGCATATAGAGCTTTTTGCTCTTGCGGGCCAGGATGTATTTTTTTCCGTTCTGGCGGGAGATCTCGTAGGCCAGGGGAATACCCTTGGACTCGGCGGTGATGAGCACGTCGTGCTCCGGGATCTTCTTGAGCAGCTCGGTGGCGCAGGCCACAGTCAGCTCCACGTCGGAGAACATAACGAAGCCCGCAATATAGGTGTGCTCCGCAATGGGGCAGACAGGCAGCTGACGGGTCAGACCGGCTACCTGCAGGGGATAGTACTGTTCCATGGATACATACCTTCTTTCATAGGTTGCCCGCAGAACATCTCCCCAAAGCCCGGCAGGCTTCGGGGAGGGTCCGGACAGGTTATGGGTGCCGCTTGGCGCTTAGCACTCCCAGTTCATCTCTTTGCCGCCCAGCACGTGGAAATGGATGTGGGGGACGGTCTGACCAGCGTCGGCGCCGCAGTTGCTGATGACGCGGTAGCCGTTTTCAATGCCGGCTTCCTTGGCCAGCTGGCCGATCTTGGAGAAGATGTAGCCGACGATGTCGCTGTTTTCCGGGGTAACGGCGTCCACGCTGGCAATGTGCTCCTTGGGGATCACCAGGAAATGCACCGGCGCAATGGGGGAAATGTCGTAGAAGGCCAGGATCTTGTCGTCCTCGTAGAGCTTTTTCGAGGGGATCTCCCCGGCGATGATCTTACAAAACAGGCAGTCCATACCAGACAGCTCCTTTCTTTGCAAACAGGTTGTCCCATTCGGCAGGGGTACAAGCTTATTGTACTCTTATTTCAGCAGGCTTTCAACCAGGCTGCCGGCGTTTTCCAGCACTTCGGGGATGCGAGCGGTATCGCTGACGCCGCCCTGTGCGCTGTCGGGACGGCCGCCGCCTTTGCCGCCCAGCTGAGCGGTGATCTCTTTGATGAGCTTACCGGCGTGTGCGCCTGCCTTGACGGCTTCAGCGCCGCAGGCAGCCATAACGGTGGCTTTGCCGCCGCTGACGGCAGCGAAGATACCCACAGCGTTGGGCTCCTTCTCGCGGACGGTGTCGCAGATGGTGCGCAGGCTGTCTACCGAGGCGTTGCCCAGGTCGGCGGTGATGAGCTTCACGCAGCCGCAGTCTTTGCAGTTCTTAAAGAGGCTGTCTACCTGGTAAGCAGCCATCTTGGCGCCCAGGGCCTCGATCTGACGGTCTTTCTCCTTGCCTTCTTTAACAAGGGCAGCTACCTTGGCAACGACCTCGTGCTGGCCGGAGACCTTCAGGTCGGCAGCAACGGTGTTGATGGAAGCTTCGGCCTCGTGCAGCAGCTCTACCACGCCCATGCCGGTAGCGGCCTCGATGCGGCGGACGCCGGCAGCGACGGAGGACTCCGCAACGATCTTGAAGCAGCCGATGACAGCGGTGTTGCAAACGTGGGTACCGCCGCAGAATTCCACCGACTCATCGCCCATGGTAACAACGCGGACTACGTCGCCGTATTTTTCACCGAAGAGGGCCATAGCGCCCTTCTTCTTGGCTTCCTCGATGGGCAGCTCCTCCACAACGACCGGCAGGTTTTCCAGGATCATGCGGTTGACCAGTTTTTCGGTCTGGGCGATCTCCTGGGCGGTCATCGCGCTGAAGTGGGAGAAGTCGAAGCGGACGCGGTGCTCGTCATAGTAGGAACCGGCCTGATGGACGTGAGAGCCCAGTACCTGACGCAGGGCAGCCTGGAGCAGGTGGCAGACCGAGTGGTTAGACATGATGGAACGGCGGCGCAGCGCGTCGATGGAGGCGTCTACGGTCTCGCCAGCGGACAGGTGGCCGGTCTGCATGGTACCGATGTGCAGGTAGTGGCCCTCGTGGTCCTTTTTGCAGTCCTGGACCTGGAAGACGCTTTCGCCGCGGGTGATGGAGCCGGTATCGCCCACCTGGCCGCCGCTTTCGCCGTAGAAGGGGGTGGTGTCCAGGATGACGGTAGCGGTCTCGCCTTCGCCGATGGAGTCGGCCAGCTGGCCGTCCTTGACGATAGCCAGGACTTTGGCAGAGCCGGTGAAGCCTTCGTAACCGGTGAAGGTGGTGGCAGCAAACTGGCTCAGGTCCACGGTATCGGTGGCCCAGCCGGAAACGTCCTTTCTGGCCTCACGGGCGCGGACGCGCTGCTCGTTCATCAGGGTGTGGAATTTCTCCTCGTCCACCTGGATGCCCTTTTCGGCCAGGATCTCGCGGGTCAGGTCGATGGGGAAGCCGAAGGTGTCGTAGAGCTTGAAGGCGTCCTCACCGGAAAGCTGGCTGCCGGTGTAGGAGCCGGACTCGATCTTGCCGATCAGGTCCATAAGCAGGTCCATACCCTGGGAGATGGTGTTCTGGAAGCGGTCCTCTTCGGCCTTGATGACCTTGACGATGTACTCTTCGTTTTCCACCAGTTCCGGGTAAGCGGTGCGGTTTTCGTTGATAACGGTCTTGGCTACCTCATACAGGAAGGGCTCTTCGATGCCCAGCAGGCGGCCATGACGGGCAGCGCGGCGCAGCAGGCGGCGCAGGACGTAGCCGCGGCCTTCATTGGAGGGGACGATGCCGTCGCCTACCATGAAGGTGGTGGAACGGATGTGGTCGGTGATGACGCGCAGGGAGATATCGGATTTCTCGTCGTCGCCGTAGTGAGCGCCGGCGATGGAGCTGATGTGCTTCATGATGTTCTGGACGGTATCTACCTCAAAGAGGTTGTTTACCCCCTGCATGACGCAGGCCAGACGCTCCAGACCCATACCGGTATCGATGTTGGGCTTGGGCATCCGCTCGTAGTGGCCGTTACCGTCGCTGTCAAACTGGGAGAATACCAGGTTCCAGATCTCCATGTAACGGTCGCAGTCGCAGCCGACGGCGCACTCGGGACGGCCGCAGCCGACGCCGGGACCGCGGTCGAAGTAGATCTCGGAGCAGGGACCGCAGGGACCGGAGCCGTGCTCCCAGAAGTTGTCCTCTTTGCCGAGACGGACGATGCGCTCGGGCGGGATGCCGACTTCCTTGGTCCAGATCTCCACAGCCTCGTCGTCGTCCTCATAAACGGACACCCACAGGCGGTCTGCCGGGATTTCCAGCACCTTGGTCAAAAACTCCCAGGCCCAAGCGGTGGCTTCGTGCTTGAAGTAATCGCCGAAGGAGAAGTTGCCCAGCATCTCGAAGTAGGTGCCGTGGCGGCTGGTTTTGCCCACGCGCTCGATATCGGGGGTACGGATGCACTTCTGGCAGGTGGTGACCCGGTGGTTGGGCGGGGTCTCCAGGCCCAGGAAGTAGTTTTTCAGCGGGGCCATGCCGGAGTTGATCAGCAGCAGGCTCTTGTCCTTTTTGGGTACCAGCGAAGCGCTGGGAAGGCGG
The DNA here is from genome assembly GCA_019423755.1 of Oscillospiraceae bacterium. Lineage (GTDB taxonomy): Bacteria > Bacillota > Clostridia > Oscillospirales > Ruminococcaceae > Negativibacillus. The sequence goes on along the minus strand of JAHZAU010000006.1, from coordinate 17,881 downwards.
GTGTGTCCCTTGCTTTCAAAGAAAGAAAGGAACTGTTCTCTCAAATCGTTGACTCCTGTCCATTTCATGGCAGGCTCATCTCCTTTTCTGTGTTGGGATTTGGATATGCGGGGAAACCGGGCAACAAAAAAGGACCCTTCGCCCCAAACACTTGGGACGAAAGGCCCTGCACAATCCGTTTGGCAGGGGGACCTCCGTGGTACCACCCAATTTGCGGCCTTCCTTGGTGGAAACGCCGCCGCTCGAACACCGATAACGCCGGTTTTGCGCACAGTTCCTCACTGTGAGGCTCCAAGATGGCTTTCCTGCTGGTTCCGCCGGAGGCTTTCAGCCGGGGCCTCCTTCTCTGGGGACGGGGATGGGGCAGGATTGGTCTTTTCATCGCCGCGTACCTCTTGATTATATCCATCCCTTTCCTCTTTGTCAAGGGAAGAAACGGCGTTCTGCGGCGTTTTTTCGTCGGGAAGCGACACCGCCAGCACCCGATCCCCGCCCCAAAGGCGCTCCCGGGCGGCCTGGTACCATTCCACCAGGGCAAACCGCGGCTCGTAGCGGGGGTCCCGGGAGAGAAGCTCCCACTGCTGGGGGGTAAAATCCCTGTCGGAAGGCGGCTGCTCCTGGGCGGCGGGCAGACAAAGCTGGGGGAAGAGCATACACCACCAGTTGTGCCCCTGGCCGCTGCCGATGACCAGCCTTACCGCCTCATACCGCCCGGCGGGCAGGGTGAAGGTCTCGTACTGCCGGGTGGGGAAGTACATCTTGACCAGGGAGGCGGTGACCGGGTAGTCGTACCCCTGGCGGCGGACCTCCGCCTGGGCGGTCTGGCGCAGCTGGTCCAGGGCGGCGCGGGCCTGGGTCTCGGCCTCCTGCCGATTTTGCGCCGGGGAGAAAAGCTCCCCGCACTGCTCTAACACCGCATCCCGCACGCAGAGCTTCAGCACCTGGTCGCCGTCGGAGTCGGAGTTGGCCAGGATGTGCAGCCGCAGCACCTGGTCGGGCAGGGTGGCGCTGACGGCAAAGAAGTCTGCCGTCCGGGCCGCCGAGGGAAGGGCCAGGGTCATGAGTACTGTCAAGCAAAAACCGAGCAGCACCGCGCCGTGCAGCCGCTGCCGGGGAGAAGCGTTCCGAAGGAAGGAAGATCGTTTCATAGGAAAACCGCCTTTTTGTCCAGATTGCCCGCCGCGGGCCGGGGCGCCGCTGGGGTCTGCCGGGAGTATGGACGAGAAGCAGGAAGGATATTCCAACCGGTGAAAAAGGAGGCTCCCTTTCCCGCACCAGGGCGGCGGTTGAAAGCCGGCGAAAAACCCGATATAATGGAAAAAACACCAGAGAAAAGGAGGGGCTGGGATGGAACGGATGCTGCTTTGGCTGGCAGGCGGTCTGGCGCTGGGGACCGCCGCCGGGGTGCTGTTTTCTGGGGACTGGCTCCTTCTGGGGATGCTGGCTGGGCTTTTTGGCGCGGCGCTGCTTTCCCGGCAGGTCCGGTGGAGAAGGGGCGTCCTGCTGCTGGCGGGCCTTGCTGTGGGCCTGGCGGCGGTGTGGTATCAGGCCCAGACCCTGGTGCAGCCCCTTTGGGCGCTGGCCGAGCAGGAAGTCCTGCTGGAAGGCCGGGTGGAGGACTGCGACCCCATGGACTACGGCAGCCGCTACCGCATCACCGGTACGGTGACCGGCCCGGCGGGACAGCGCTTCCCGGTGCGGCTGACCGTCTATTCCTATGTGGAGCCCCAGGCGGAGATGGGCCAGCAGGTGTCTGGCACCGTGACCCTCACCCCGGCGGAGCACGCCTCCGAGTTTGGCCGGGGGAACTTCGTCCGGGGTTTGGCCCGGGAGGGCTTTGAGCAGGTTTCTCCCGCCAAAGGTCTGTGGGGCGGGGCGCTTCGCCTCAAAAAGACCCTGCTGGATACGGCCCAGAGCCTTTACACCCCGGTAGCCCGGGGGATGGTGCGCTCGGTGCTGCTCAACGACCGCCAGGAGCTGGACTGGGAGCTGCAGGAGGTGCTGCAGAACGCCGGTGCGGCCCACCTTTTGGCGGTATCCGGCCTGCACGTTTCGCTGCTTTTTGCCGGGGTGGGGCTTTTGCTGCGACGGGGGCTTCGCCTTGGCCCCAAAAGTGCGGCGGCGGCTTCGCTGCCGGTGCTGGGCGGATATGTGCTGCTCACCGGTTCCAGCGCTTCCATCCTGCGGGCGGGCATTATGTCCGGCTGCCGCAGCGGGGCGCAGCTTCTGGATATGGAGTACGACGGCCTTTGCGCCTGGAGTCTGGCGGGTATTGTTCTGCTGGCCGGGCAGCCCTACCGCATCCTGGACGCCGGGTTTCAGCTTTCTATGGCGGCTACCGGCGGGATCTTGTTCTTCGCGCCCACGGTGCTGCGCCTTTGGGACCGGCTGCTTCCGGCCTGGCTTGCCCGCTGGGAGGAAAGTTGGTGGCAGCGCCAGCTGCGGGACAGCTTCTGCATCTCCCTTTGCGCCACGGCGGGGGTGGCCCCGGTGCTGCTCTGCCGCATGGGGTATCTTTCCCCGTACAGTTTCCTTTCCACCATGCTGGCCCTGTGGGCGCTGCCGGCGTTGTTTGTCTGCGGCGGGCTGAGTTTGGCGCTGGGCAGCGTGCCCGCCTTGGCCGGGCTGGCGGGGCCCTTTGTCTGGGGCGCGGAACTGGCCGCCCGGTGGATCTTGCTGGCGGCCCGCTGGGTGTCCATGCTGCCGGGGAGCGCCTGGTACAGCGATTCCTGGGTATTGTTTGGCTGCTGCGTCGCGTTGCTGGTGCTGCTGGCCCTGCTGACCCGCTGCCTAGGAAAGCGCAGGGCAGGGGCGCTCTGCCTGGGGTGGCTTCTTGTGTGCAGTGCGGCGCTGGGGGCCGAAAGCTACCTCACCCGCGGGGTGCTGAAGGTCTCCCACACCGAGGAGGCGGTGATCCTGACCCAGGACGGTCAGGGCGCCTTTTTCGGCAACCTTTCGGACCAATATCAGCTCCAAACGGTGCGCCGCCGTCTCAAAAGCGTCGGAGTTACCCAGTTGACCCTCTGCCTGGCGACGGAAGGCGGCTGGGAGGAAAGCGAATATCTGGACCAGCTGCTGCGGGAGTTTCCCGCCCGGCAGTGCCTGGTGCCGGGGAAGGGGCCGTACCTGCCCTTTGTGCGGCAGGCTTGTCCCAGCACGGAGATTTTGGGAGAGGAAGCCCGGGTGCTGCCCCTTTGGGGCGAATGGAGCCTGACCACCGCGGTGCTGGACGGGGAGCGGGCCTTTTTGCTGGAGGACGCTGCCAGCGGGAAAAAACTCTTAAAAACCGGAGCGAAATATGATATAATCATAAAAGATAGCGCCGGGCGGCAGGCCTTCCTCTTTGGGGAGGAAGCCCTTTTCGACGGCGCGGTGCGGATCCGCCTTCCCGACCAAAGCCCGTCTGCCTGGATCCAAAGCACCCCGGCGGCAGGCACGGGAGAGGAGGAGACCACGCCATGAAGATGAAGGACGAAAGCCAGCTCAACCAGAGCATCAAGTCCGGGTACCTGTACCGGGTGTACCTGTTGTACGGGCCGGAAAGCTACCTGCGGCAGCTTTACCGGGGGAAGCTCATCCGGCTGGCGGTGGGGGACAGCTTTTCGGAGTTTAACCTGCACTGCTTTGACGGCAACGCCCTGGACACCGACCGCCTGGTAGAAGCCTGCGAGTCCATGCCCTTTTTGGCGGAGCAGCGGTGCGTGGTGGTGGACGCCTTCGACTACGAGGGCCTGTCCGCCTCCGACCGCTCCAAGGTGGACGCCCTGCTGGCCGACCCGGTGGAATCCACCGTGCTGGTGCTTTTGGTGGACAAGGAGGACTTTAACCCCAAAAAGAGCAGCAAGGCCAAAAAGCTCATCGAGCTGTGCGACAAGGCCGGGGCGGTGCTGGAACTGGGGCACCGCTCGGCGTCCGACGTGGCGCGCTTTCTGCGGGCGCGGGCCGAAAGCCAGGGCTGTACCCTTTCCCGGGAGCTTTGCGATTATCTGACCCAGCGCTGCCAGTCCGACCTGCTGACCCTCTCCAACGAGATGGAGAAGCTCACCGCCTGGGTGCGCTCCCAGGCGCCGGAAGGGGCAGAAGGGCCCTTGGAGATCACCCGGCAGGACATCGACCAGGTCACCTGCCGGACGGTGGAGGCTTCGGTATACAACCTGGCTAAGGCCATCCTGGGGGACCGCTTTGAGGCGGCCATGGAGCTGGTGCAGGACCTTTTGTACCTGCGGCTGGAGCCGACGGCCATCCTGGCGGCCCTTTCTGGGGCGTACCTGGACCTGTACATTGCGAAGGCGGCCAAAAACGCCGGCAAGGGCGAAGGGGAGATCAAGCAGAATTTCTCCTACCAGCGGCGGGAGTTCGTCATCCGCAACAGCCTGCGGGACTGCAGCCGCTATTCCACCCAGGTGCTGCGCTGCTCCATCCAGCGGCTGGCCCAGGCCGACCTGCAGCTGAAAAGCAGCCGGGCCGACGACCGGGTCATCCTGGAACAGACGGTCACCGAGCTGTATCTTATCGCCAACAGCCAGGGTTAGAAGGGAGGAGCGGCATTGATCCATATCGACCGCACCATCGTGGTGGAGGGAAAATACGACCAAATCAAGCTGGCCGGCGTGGTGGATGGGCTTATCATCCCCACCGGCGGCTTTGCCATCTATAAAAACAAGGAAAAGCAGGAGCTGCTGCGGGCGCTGGCCAAAAAGACCGGCCTGGTGGTGCTCACCGATTCCGACGCTGCCGGGTTCCAGATCCGGGCCTTTCTGCGCAGCATCTGCGGCAAGGAAAACATCGTCGACGCCTACATCCCCGACCTGTACGGCAAGGAAAGGCGCAAGACCCGCCCCTCCAAGGAGGGCAAGCTGGGGGTAGAGGGGGTGCCGGCTGAGGTGGTCCGCCGGGCCTTTGAGCAGGCGGGCCTGCTCTGCGGCGAAGAAAGCCCCAAACCGGCGGGCGACCCCATCACCAAGGCGGATTTCCTGCGGCTGGGGCTTACCGGCTGCCCGGACAGCTCCGCCCGGCGGGCCAGACTGCTGCAGGCGCTGGACCTGCCGGAGCATCTGACCACCAACGCCCTGCTGACCCTGCTCAACGCCACCCTCACCCTGTCCCAGCTGGAACAGCTGCTGCAGCAGGAGTAGGGGCGGCCATCACCCCCAAAGGAGGCCACAAATGGTCCTGGAATCGCTGACCTTTTTATTTCTCTTTCTGCCGGCGAGCATGCTGGTCTATTACCTCTGCCCCAATCGGGCCAAAAACGTAGCCCTGACCGGCATCTCCCTGGCGTTTTGGGCGCTGGCCGACTGGTGGGCCATGGTACTGCTGGTGACCAGTGTGCTGGTGGACTACGCCCTGGCGGTGGGGATCGTCCGGGCGGGGGGAGACCTGCGCCGCCGCAAGCTGCTTATGCTGCTGTGCGTCGGGAAAAACCTGGGATTGCTGGCCCTGTTTGGCTCCCTGGCGCAGCTGGGCTATCTGGCGTCGCCGCTGGGGCTCACCGTCTGCACCATGACCTCCCTGGGGTATCTTATCGACATCTACCGGGGCGACGCGCCGCTGGAGCGGGACCTGTCCCGGTTTTTGCTGCTCTGCGTCTTCTTCGGCAAGCTGTGGGCCGGGCCGGTGATCTCCTACGGCTACCTGCAGCCTTATCTGGAACACAAGGAGCTTTCCCTCAGCGGCATCGGCCGGGGGATGAGCCTCTTTGTGCTGGGACTGGGCAAAAAGGTTATCCTGGCGGGAGGGAGCCTCTCCCTGTGCAGCCAGGTGCAGCAGCTGCCGGCGGAGGAGACGAGCGTCCTTTCGGTTTGGCTGCTGGTCATCAGCTTTACCTTCTCACTGTATTTTTCCATCTCCGGCTTCTGCGACATGGCCCGGGGCCTGGCCAAGATCTTTGCCCTGGAACTGCCGGAAAACTTCTATTATCCCTTCCAGTCCCGCACCGTCACCGACTTTTTCCACCGCTTTAATATCACGGTGAACCGCTTCTTTGAGGAATACGTCTTCCTCTACCTGGGCGGCGCCCAAAACGGCGTGGCCGCCACCATCCTCAACACCCTGGTCACCGCTATGCTCATGGGGCTGTGGTTCGGTATCCGGCTCAACTACCTGGCGTGGGGGGTGTACATCGCCTGCTTCATGCTGTTGGAGCGTTACTGGCTGGAAAAGTACCTTTCCCGCATCCCGCCTATCTTCGACCGCATCTACACCTTCGCGGTGGTGATCCTGTCCTTTGCTATCTTTGCCGCCCCTACCTTGACCCAGGGGTTTGGCTATCTGAAGGTCATGTTCGGCCTGTGCGACCTGCCTATGGCTACCGCACGGGTCATCTACCTGATCCGCACCAACTACCTGCTGCTTTTGCTGTGCTTCTTCAGCTGCACCAGCCTGGTGTCGCTGGGGTGGGAGTGGCTGGAACAGCGCTTCCCCTCGGCCAGCCACGGCATGGCGGTGGGCTGCAGCGCCCTGCTGGCGGTGGTGACGGTAGCGTTTATTTTGTAAGAAAGATCCCCGGCAGCGCTCTGCGGCCTGCCGTTTGCCATTTGAGAAAGGAGGGCCAGCCATGAGCCGTTGGCTTCAGCCCAGCCGCGTTGCGGCGGCGTCCATCTTGCTGCTTTTGGCCCTGGCCATTGCCGGCACCTTCGGCAACGCCGCCCGCAGCGGGCAAAGCTTCCCCAAATACAACCGCTACTACTCCCTTTCGGACTACGTCCAGGAGGTGGAGAGCTTCTTCTCCCGCAATTTTGTCCTGGGGGACAGCCTACGGGGGCTGGCCATCGGCATCAAGCAGCTGGGCGGACAGCAGGAGTTCGGCCAGGTGTATGTGGGCAAGGATATCCTGGTGGAGGACATCGGCTGGCCGGACCAGCAGCAGACCGACTTAAACCGCCAGGCGCTGGAAACCTTCCTGGACCGCAGCCCGCTGCCGGTGAGCTTTCTGCTTCTTCCCACCAAGTGCGCCATCAAGCAGAACGAAATCGACCCGGCTGCACCGCTCTTTAACCAAAAACAGTTTATCGAGCAGACCTACAGCCAGGTCGTGGGCAAGGCCACCGTGGTGGACGTCTATCCGGTTTTGTTCTCCAATATGGATCAGTATATCTACTACCGCACCGACCCGGGGCTGACCTCCCTGGGGGCATACTATGTCTATGACGTGCTGGCTCAGCGGTTGGGCATCACCCGCACCCGCAGCCAGGAGGAATTTTCCCTCCAACAGGTGACGGCAAACTACACCGGCCGCACCTATGAGGCCTTCCCCTACGCCCAGGTGACCCCCGACGTGCTCACCCTCTACCATTACCAGAAGTCGGGCCTTAACTACACCGTCACCCACAACGAGGACTATTCCTTTACCTATTCCTCCCTGTATCCCACCCATCTTAAGGAGCTGGACCAGGTGGAACAGGTGCTGCTGGGCGGAAATACCGGCGACCTGACCATCCGCTCCAACATGAAGACCGACAACAACCTGCTCATCATCGGGGACAGCAGCATCCTGCCGGTGATCCCCTTCCTTATGACCCACTACGCCGAGATCCGCTTTGTGGACCTTTCCCAGTGGCGGGAGCAGGAGATCTCCCAGCTGGAACTGGAAGACTACCAGCGGGTGCTCCTGACCTACTCGGTGGACACCTTTATCCACCAGGACGGCCCTCAGCGGCTGGAACATCTGGTGGAGTAGGAAACCGCTATTCCTCCTTGGGCCGGTGGAAGATCTTGAGCGAATCTTCTACCGTCAGGTACAGCGTCCGGCCTTCCGCCAGGCAGAAGCCTTCCAGCTGCCCCTGAGGCCCGGAGATGACCATGCGGCAGCATCCCGCCCGGTCCGGCTCCTCTAGGGAGTAGGGCAGGGGCAGGCCGTCCAGGATCAGGTCGGTTTGGGTGATCTGGATGGTCTTTCCGGTTTCGGTCTGCCAGATGCCGGTGATGCCTTCGGGCTCGGTTTTGGCCCGGCTGCACCCACCCAGCAGTGCCACGGCGGCACAAAGGGCCGCGGCGGTGAAGGATCGAAGCCACATCTTTCGTTTACTCATCAGCATTCCCTCCCATCGTTGTTGGATTCTATGCCGGAAAAGGGGAGGGATATGCCTGTTTTCCGGCAAGAGAGGAGCGCGCGCCATGACCCAAACACAGCAAGAACAGGTGGTGCAGCTGGGGCTTTTGATGCTGTACCGGGGCCTGCGGTCCTGTACCATGGTGGACCCCTGCGTCCGCCGGGAGTTCTTTTCTCTGCCCGCCGACCTGGTTATCGAGATCGGGGTAGCGGGCAGCAGCTGCGGCGTGATCCTGGCGCGGCAGCAGGGGAAGCTCCTGCGCCTCAAGTGCCAGCCCTTTACCCACCACCGGCTGCAGGTGTTCATCAAAAGCCCCGACGCCGCCTGGAAGCTGATCTGGGGCCAGCGCAGCCTGGAGGAAGCCTTTGTGCGCGGCGACCTGCTGCTTTGCGGGCAGGTGTCCTACGCCATGTCGCTGGTGCGCTGCCTGCACCGGGTGCAGCACTATCTCATGCCCCAGCGGGTTCTCGGCCGGTTGGAGCAGCTGCCCCGGGCCTGCGAAGGCGGGCGGCTGCGCTTCTGGCTGCGGATGCTGGCTTAGCGGCGGAATTGGAAAGAAGGGAAGCAAATGAATTACTTTGAGTTTTATAACCCGGTAAAGATACTGTCCGGAGAAAATTCTTTGGAGAATATCCCCTACGAACTGAACATCCGCGGGGGAAACCGGCCGTTTTTGATGGCGGCGCCGTCGGCCCAGCGCAGCGGCCTGGTGGACCTGCTGCTGGAAAAGATGCGGGGCTACGGCATCGAGCCGGGGGCCTTTTACGACCAGGTACCTTCCGACCCGTCTATACAGATCGTAGAATTGGCGGCCCGTACGGCGGTGCAGGGCGGCTGCGACAGCATCCTGGCCATTGGGGGCGGCTCGGTCATGGACGCCGCCAAGGGCGTCAAGGTCCTGCTGAGCCACAACGTCCCAGAGCTGCACCCCTTCATGGGCTGCGAAACCATCCCGCCGGGCCAGCCCATCCCCACCATTATGGTGCCCACCACCGCCGGCACCGGCTCGGAATGTACCCGGGTGGCGGTGCTTTCGGAGGAAAGCCCCCGGGGCCGCATCAAGCACGAGTTTGTTTCCTCCCAGCTGCTGCCGGATGTGGCGGTGCTGGACCCGCGCAGCACCTTGACCCTGCCCCCGCGGGTGCAGGCAGCCACCGGCATGGACACCCTGGTCCACTGCGTGGAGGCCTACACCGGCCTGGGACACAACCCCATCAGCGACGGCATGGCCCTTTCGGCGCTGGAACTGGTGGGCCGCAGCCTCTTTAACGCGGTGTCCGACCCGTCCAACCCCCGCTACCGCATGGATATGCTCAACGCCTCCCTCATGGCGGGGATGGCCTTTTCCAACTCCATGGTAGGTCTCTGCCATGCCATCGCCCACGCCTGCGGCGCGGTGGCGCAGATCCCCCACGGCGAGGCGGTAGCCATCCTGCTGCCGGCGGTCATGCGCTACAACCTGGACGCCACCACCCGGGGAGAGAAGGTCGCTGAGCGTTACGGCAGGCTGCTGCTGGCCCTGTCCGGCCCGGAGGTCTACGCCGGGACCAACCCCCTGCTGCGGGGCAGCAAGGCCATCCAGGCGGTGGAGGACCTAAACCGCCTGCTGCACAGCAAGTGCGGTCTGCCGCTGACCCTTTCCCAGGCTGGTGTGGTCCGGGAACAGCTTGCCGCCATCGCATCCGGCGCCTGCAACGACGGGGCGCTGCTCTATAACCCGGCCCCGGCAGGGGAGGAGGAGATCCTGCAGCTGCTGGACTCGGTATTTTAATAGGAAAAAATGCTAAGAAGCCGTCCGGCTTCCCAAAAGGGAAGGGGACGGCCTCTTTTTTTTGCATAAAAAAACCCGCCCCGGACTAAGCCGGAGCGGGGATGGATTGTAGGAAAAACACTATTTCTTCGCTACATTGGAGCGCACCAAGGCGCGCTTGATCTTGGCTTCAATGATAGCCTGTTCGTGACGGTCCTTGGCAGAAGGCAGGCGAGCCTCCGCAGCCGACAGGGCGCGTTCTGCACGCTGGGCATCGATCTCCTCCGCCCACTCGAAGGTGGTGGGAACCAGGCGGACCTGGTTTTTGCACACACTGAGCATACCGCCGATGCAGGCCGCTGTGCGGACCTTGCCGTCGATGGTGACACGAGCTTCGCCCATGCCCAGGGGGGTGACATAATCGATGTGGTTGGCCAGGATGCAGACATCACCGGTGGAGGCGCGGACGATGAGCTTTTCTGCTTCGCCCTCGTAGTACAGGCCGTCAGGGGTTACAATCTGAAGATGGAAACTCTTCATCTCTTATTCCCCTTTCTTTGCTTTCTCTACCGCCTCATCAATGGTTCCTACATACAGGAATGCAGATTCTGGGATGTCGTCGTGTTTGCCTTCGATGATCTCACGGAAGCCGCGAACGGTCTCCTTGATGGGAACATACTTACCGGGGGTGCCCAGGAAGGCCTCAGCAACGGTGAAGGGCTGGGACATGAAACGCTGGATCTTTCTGGCGCGGCTAACGATAAGCTTATCCTCTTCGCTCAGCTCGTCCATACCCATGATGGCGATGATGTCCTGAAGCTCTTTGTAACGCTGCAGTACCTGCTGGACGCCGCGGGCAACCTCGTAGTGATCCTGGCCGACGATGTCGGGGGTCAGGATACGGCTGGAGGACTCCAGCGGGTCAACGGCCGGGTACAGGCCCAGAGAGGAGATGGCACGGCTCAGTACGACCTGTGCGTCCAGGTGGGCGAAGGTGGTAGCCGGAGCCGGGTCGGTCAGGTCGTCTGCGGGAACGTAAACAGCCTGAACCGAGGTGATGGAGCCCTTCTTGGTGGAGGTGATTCGCTCCTGCAGCTGGCCCATCTCGGTAGCCAGGGTGGGCTGGTAACCTACTGCGGAAGGCATACGGCCCAGCAGAGCGGATACCTCAGAACCAGCCTGGGTGAAGCGGAAGATGTTATCGATAAAGAGAAGTACGTCCTGGTTCTGTCTGTCACGGAAGTATTCTGCCATGGTCAGACCGGTCAGACCAACTCTCATACGAGCCCCTGGGGGTTCGTTCATCTGGCCGTAAACCAGAGCGGTTTTGCTGAGAACGCCGCTTTCCTTCATCTCGTTGTACAGGTCGTTACCCTCACGGGTACGCTCGCCAACGCCGGTGAATACGGAAATACCACCGTGCTGGGTAGCAACGTTGTTGATCAGCTCCTGGATCAGTACGGTTTTGCCTACGCCGGCGCCGCCGAACAGACCGATCTTACCGCCCTTAGCGAAAGGAGCGATCAGGTCTACTACCTTGATACCGGTTTCCAGGATGGTGGTGGTGCCTTCCTGCTCTTCGTAGGAAGGGGGATCGCGGTGGATGGGCCAACGCTCCTCGGTCTCGGGAGCAGGCAGGTTATCTACCGGCTCACCCAGCAGGTTGAAGATTCGGCCCAGGGTCTGTTCGCCGACCGGCACGCTGATAGACGCTCCGGTATCCACAGCCTCCATACCGCGGACCAGGCCGTCGGTGGAGCTCATGGCGATGCAGCGAACCACGTTGTCGCCGATGTGCTGGGCGACCTCGAGGGTCATCACGGAACCGTCTTCACGGGTGATGTGAATCGCGTTGAGCAGGTTCGGCAGATGACCGTCAGCAAACTTGATATCCAGTACAGGTCCAATGATCTGGACTACTGCACCTACGTTTTGCTCGTTCATGCGCATATCTCCTTTTTGTTTTTGAGAGAAACCGCTTGGTTAGTTCCCTTCGGAACCAGCCACAATTTCTGTGATTTCCTGGGTGATGGCGCCCTGACGCGCACGGTTGTACTTGAGGCTCAGGTCCTCAATCATCTCACCGGCGTTCTTGCTGGCGGCGTCCATTGCGGTACGGCGAGCGCCCAGCTCAGAAGCCCAGGATTCGCTGAGTGCGCCATATACGATACCGGAAACGTATTCCGGGACGATGGTGTTGAATACCACCTCGCTGGAGGGCTCGTAGAGGGTCATCATGCGGGAAGCCTGATTCTTCTCGGCGGGTTCTTCCAGGTGGAGGGGCAGTGTCTTGATGACGTCCGGGGTCTGGGTCAGCATAGACACGAATTTGGTGTATCCGACATACAGTTCGTCGAACTGGCCTTCCAGGTAGCAGTTGGTCAGCAGGCGGGCAGCCTCGAAGCAGTCGCTGATGGAGATATCCTCCGCCACGGCAAATTCCCGGGACAGGATCTCCATCTTGCGGCGCTCGCAGTAGTCCACCGCTTTCTTGCCGATGGGCAGGACGCACATCGGCTTGGACCCATTCTCCTGCATGTGAGCAGCAACGGCTTTGAACATGTTGTTGTTGTAGCCGCCGGCCAGGCCGCGGTCACCAGCGATGATGACGTAGCAGACCTTGTTGACCGGACGCTCCTGCACATAGGGGGAGGTGAACTCGGTATTGTTTGCGGCAATATCGGTCAGGGTCTTTTGAAGGGTAGTGAAGTACGGACGACTGTGCTCCACACGTTCTTTGGCTTTGCGCAACTTGGAAGAGGCCACCAGCTCCATGGCTTTGGTGATCTGCATGGTGCTTTCGACGCTCTTGATGCGGAGTTTAATATCTTTCATTGCGGCTCCAGCCATAAAACGCTCCTTTCCGCCCGAAGGCTTACAAATCTAACGTGTGCCGCGCACCGGCGGCCCAGGGGTCAGACCACGTTATTTTGTATTGAGGAAAGTAGCTTTACAGCTGGTGATGGCCTCTTTGATCCGCTCCACGGTCTCGTCGGACAGGTTGCCGGTCTCGTGGATGGAGGTGATGATCTCCGGATACTTGGTGCGGATGTCTTCGTACAGGCTGCGCTCAAACGCTTTGATGTCGGAGACTTCTACGTCTACCAGGTAATCGTTGACCACGGCGTAGATGATGGCTACCTGCAGGGCAACGTCGATGGGGGAGTTGCGGTCCTGCTTGAGCACTTCCACGATGCGTTCACCCTGTGCCAGACGGCGCTTGGTGTCGGCATCCAGGTCGGAGCCGAACTGAGCGAAGCTCTGCAGCTCGCGGTACTGGGAGTACAGCATCTTCAAGCTACCGCTGACCTTCTTCATGGCTTTGATCTGAGCGTTACCACCAACACGGCTTACGGAAATACCCGGGTTTACAGCGGGCATAACGCCGGAGTGGAACAGCTCGGATTCCAGGAAGATCTGACCGTCGGTAATGGAAATTACGTTGGTCGGGATGTAAGCGGAAACGTCGCCGGCCTGGGTCTCGATGATGGGCAGAGCGGTCAGAGAACCGCCGCCGTACTCGGGAGCAACACGGGCAGCGCGCTCCAGCAGACGGGAGTGCAGGTAGAATACGTCGCCGGGGTAAGCCTCACGCCCCGGGGGACGACGGATCAGCAGGGAGAGGGAACGATAAGCAACGGCGTGCTTGGACAGGTCATCGTAAACGATGAGCACATCTTTGCCCTGCTGCATGAAGTACTCGCCGATGGCGCAGCCGGAGTAGGGAGCGATGTACTGCAGGGGGGCCAGCTCGCTGGCGGTGGAGGAAACGACGATGGTGTAATCCATAGCGCCGTTCTGCTGCAGGGTCTCTACCAGGTTGGCAACGGTGGAGTTTTTCTGGCCGATGGCCACGTAAATGCAGATAACGTCTTTGCCCTTCTGGTTGATGATGGTATCGGTAGCGATAACAGTTTTACCAGTCTGACGGTCGCCGATGATCAGCTCACGCTGACCGCGGCCGATCGGGATCATGCTGTCGATGGCCTTGATACCGGTCTGCAGAGGAACAGAAACGCCTTTTCTTTCGATGATGCCGGGAGCGTTGCTCTCGATGGGACGGAACTCTTTGGTTTCGATGGGGCCTTTGCCGTCCACAGGCTGGCCCAGTGCGTTGACGACACGGCCGATCATGGCTTCGCCAACAGGAACGGAAACGACCTTACCGGTACGTTTTACGGTGTCGCCCTCTTTGATGCCCTCGTCGGAGCCCAGCATTACGATGGATACCGAGTTCTCCTCCAGGTTCAGAGCCATGCCGTATTCGCCGTTCGAAAATTCTACCAGCTCATTGGACATACATTTTTCCAGACCGTGCGCCTTGGAGATACCGTCACCTACCAGGATTACAGTACCGGTTTCGTTCTGCTCAATTTTGCTGTCGTAGTTTTTGATCTGATTTCTGATAATGCTGCTGATTTCATCAGGACGTAATTGCATAGTCTCACCAACTTTCCTTCTCTGCGCGGGTCAAGCTACCCGCGCCGTATTACATAGCTCCCGAAACCGCGGTACAGCCGGAAGCCGGAGCCGATGCTCCAAAACACAGCGGATATTACGCCACCACGTGCAGCAGGCTCTGGCGCAGAGCGTCCAGACGATGCTTCACGCTGCCTTCCAGCTGTACGCCGTCCATCTCCAGACGGACGCCGCCCAGGACCGACGGGTCCACCTTGCAGGTCAGCAGGATGGTCTTGCCGGTGATGGTTTCCAGCTTGTTGGTCAGCTTGGCGGTCAATTCGCTGCTCAGAGGCACTGCGGTGACCACAATGGCCTCTTCGATGTTGTTATCATGGTTGTACCGGGCGCGGAACTCCTTGACACAGTTGGGGAACTGTGCAACGGTACCGTTTTCGGTCAGGATCTTCAGGAAGTTTAAGATGTGCTGCTGCACCTTTCCGCGGAAGCACTCGTCCAGAATGGTCAGGCGCTCCTCTTTTTTGATGGTCGGGGTGGTCAGCAGCTTCGCAAACTTCGGGTTTTCCTCAAAGGACTGGCGGAGCACTTCCAGCTCTTCCAGCATCTCCTTCGAGGTGTTGGTCTCGGTACTTAATTCGTACAGAGCGCCTCCGTAAGCTTTTGCAACCTCTGTCATGATGCTTCACCCACGTTATTGATGAACTCTTCGATCAGCTTCTCGTGGTCGGCAGCGGAAATCTCACGCTCAACCACCTTGCTGGCGATATCCATGGCAATGCCGGAAATTTCATCTTTGATTTCGTTAACTGCCTTCTTCTTCTCCAGGGCGATCTCAGCATTGGCTTTTTCGATCATGGAGGAAGCTTTCTGCTGAGCCTCGCTGATCAGCTCGTCGCTGTGAGCCTGTGCTTTCAGAGTGGCAGATTTCACGATTTCGCTGGCCTCTTCTTTAGCAGCGGCCAGGTGCTGCTCGTAGTCCGCACGCATTTCTTCTGCGGCGGCCTTGGCTACGTCGGCATCCTGATAGGTCCTCTCGATCTCTTCCTGACGTTTGGCCAGAATGTTCTGAACGGGTTTGAACAGGAACTTCTTAACCAGCAGGAACAGGATCAACAGGTTGCACCACTGGAAAACCAGGTTCCAGGGTACAATGGCGACAAAATCCAGGGTCTGCATAAGAACCCTCCTTTCTTACAGTTCTATTTCCCTCAAGGGGGTCAGATGCATTAGCCGATCTGACCGATGAAGGGGTTAACGAACAGAAGAATCAGGGCAACGATGAAGCCGTAAATACCGGTGGTCTCTGCGATGGCGCAGCCCAGCAGCATGGTGGAAGTAACGTCGCCTTTGCACTCGGGCTGACGGCCGATGGCTTCACAAGCTTTACCTACAGCGTAACCTTCACCGATACCAGGGCCGATACCAGCGATCATAGCGAGACCTGCGCCAACGGCGGATGCACCCAGAACAATAGCTTTCTCTAACATAGTGTTTTTCCTCCTAAGAACTGTTTTTTTGTATCGTTTTTTAAAAAACAATGGAAAACAATGATTTTTGCGTCTTCATAGACGCTTTTTCCGCTTCCTGCGGAAGAAGGAGAAGCCTTCCATAGAAGGCCGGCCCCATAGGACCTCGAATTACGCGTCGGTCTCAGCGGCAGAAGCAATGTACATCATGGTCAGCATGCTGAAGATGAATGCCTGCAAGCAGCCGGAGAACAGGTCGAAGTAGACCGACAGGACGGCCGGGATACCCACCTGGAACAGCGGGACCGCACCCAAAACTTCGCCTACCACACCAGGCAGCCAGCCAAAGAGAGCATGGCTCAATGCAGCCAAGGCGGCGTACACCAGAGCGGTGATCACGGAACCGGAAGCGATGTTTCCGAAGTGACGGAAGGCCATGGAAATCGGGGTCGCGATCTCACTGATGATGTTAAACGGGGTCAGGATGAAGATTGGCTGGGTATAACCCTTAAAGTAGCCGACAACACCATTGGCTTTTACCTTGTTGTAGGTGATCAGCACGAATACCAAAAGTGCCCAAGCCATCTCGGTGCTCAGCTCTGCGGTAGGAGCATAGATTCCCAGCAAGCTGGAAAGGTTGCTGAACATAGAGAGGGTGAACAAGCTGGCGATGAAGGGTACATAGCCCGAGAACTGCTTGCCCATGTTGCCTTCCACAAAGTTCGTAGCCGTCTTCACGAGGAATTCCGCTACGATCTGCTTCTTGCTGGTGGGACGAACCTCAAGCCCTCGCGTCAGCCAGATGCATAGCCCGACGATGACCGCCATAATCAACCAGGTGTTTACGATCGATTCCGTAATGGGAATGCCGCCAAGTACAGGGATCGTGTAATAGATCTTCGCACCGGTAACGCTTAATTCCATTTACGAATCCTCCTCCTTTCTTTTAAAGTTTCCCAAACCCATCAGGAAAATGGTGATTCGCGGGAACAGCAAGGGGAGGAAAGTTGCTACCCAGTTGAAATAGGGCAAAGCAAAACCCGCAAGGGCGACCAATAAGGTAGCCAACATGCGGACTGAATAGGAAAACTGCATCATAGATTTGGCTTTCCCTTGGTTTCCTTCCTTTGTTACCCTTTGAACCGTTAGCCCCAAAAGGAAGAAGTTGAAGATCGCGAACCCGCTGCCCAGAAGGGCACCGCAAAGCACGCTCATATCAAATTTTCCAATCAAGGCAAATATTACTATCATCACCGCACAGAGGGCCGCAGTCCCCAGAGCGATGTGTATAGTCTCGCGTTTCACAGTTTCATGGACTTTCATGGCTTTCACCACCTCTTATCTGTCGTTGAAGGAGCGGGGCTTGGGAGTCGTCTTGCGCGCCTGACGGTTCATATGCCGGATGAACTCTGCAAGCGAGCAAATCGCGCCGCCCAGTCCCAAAATGATCCCCAGTGCAACGACCCATCCGCCCAGGGCGAAGCGCCGCTGGAGCCAAGAGGAGGCAAAGATGCACAATACCAGGGGTGTGGCAATGGAAAGTCCCACCTGTGTCAGATACATAACATTCTGAAAAAGATGAAAGTATGCTTTTTGTTTTTCCATGTTACAAAAAACTCCTTGGTTTGGCGTAAAATTCGGCCCAATCAAGGGCGGAAAGACCAGATGGAAATTTTCACTTTGGATTTCATTATAACAAAGTTTTTGTCGATTGACAACCAATTTCTGATGGAAATGTGCCATTTTCTTTGGGTATTCTGCAAATATTGTGCATTTGTACATTTTGGAAGACATTTTTTGTTTATTATTTAACCAGCCGCTGGGAACAGCAAAATTCACACGCTAATAAATAGGAAGATAACAAATGAAAACATATTACAACATTTGAAATGTTAGAAAACGTGGGTAGATCTGGTGAGGCAACCCCTGTCCCGTTGGGCCGGGAACCGAGCAGGGGATGCCTGTCCGCCTGTTATTTTTATATGCCAGAGAAAATAAAAAAATTCCGCCCTGCCACTGGAAAGCCCCAGCAAAGCGCATCAGCAAGCGGTTTTTTGGGATTTAAAAAAGTTTGAAAAAAGTGTTGACATTTCGGAAAAAGCATAGTATAATAAACAACGTCGTCGAGAGACAATGACAAATGGGAGCTTAGCTCAGCTGGGAGAGCATCTGCCTTACAAGCAGAGGGTCACAGG
>JAHZAU010000005.1:53224-131789 GCA_019423755.1 Oscillospiraceae bacterium | reverse complement strand
CGCACATCCTTGGTAAGGATGAGGTCACGAGTTCGAGTCTCGTCATCAGCTCCAGTAAGCCGATCTTCGAAAGAAGGTCGGCTTATTTTCTGTGTAAAAACAAAACGACGAAAATATTCAAAGGAGGCCGTGCCATGCGGGACCTGACCCAGGGCGGGATCTTAAAAACCATCCTGCTGTTTACCTTCCCCATTCTCATTGCAAACCTGTTCCAGCAGTTTTATACAATTGTGGATACCGTCATCGTGGGCAACGTCCTGGGAATCCGGGAATTGGCGGCCATGGGTGCGACCAGCTCCCTTTCCTTTTTGGTGGTGGGCTTTGTCACCGGCATGACCAACGGCTTTTCCATCGTGGTGGCGCGAGATTACGGCTCCGGGGACCGGTCGGCTATGAAGAAAAGCATCGCCGGGACGCTGCTGCTGGGCTGCCTGGTGGCGGTGCTCATGACGGTGGTGAGCCTGCTGCTGCTGGACCCGATCCTGAGGCTGATCCAGACTCCAGCGGACATCTTCGACGACGCCAAGGGCTACATTGAGGTGATCTTCGCCGGGATGTTGGTGACCATGCTGTACAACGTGGCGGCCAGCGTGCTGCGAGCGGTGGGAGACAGCCGCACCCCGCTGTATTTTCTGGTGGTGGCGGCGCTGCTGAACATCGTGCTGGACCTTGTATTCCTAAAAAACCTGGGCTTTGGGGTGGAGGGCGCTGCCTATGCCACCATCCTGTCCCAGGGGGTGTCGGTGGTGCTTAGCTACGGATACATCTTCTGGAAGTGCCAGAACATCATCCCTGCCGGCGGGGACTTCCGCCTGGGCAAGGAACGGACCAAGGAACTGCTGGCCCAGGGCTTCTCTATGGGCCTGCAGTCGGCCTTTGTGGCGGTGGGGTCGGTAGCCATCCAAAGCGCCGTTAACGGCCTGGACACGGTGGTGGTGGCCGCTCACACCGCGGCCCGCAAGCTGGACGAAATGATGATGATCCCCATGATCACCTTGGGCACCGCCAGCGCTACCTTTGCCGGGCAGAATATCGGCGCCGGACGGGTGGACCGGGTGCGCAAGGGCTTTGCCCAGTGCATGCTGGTTTGCGTGGCTTGGTCGGCCCTTTCGGTGGTGGGAGTGCTGTTCTTTGCCGATGAGGCGGTGGGTTTGCTTGTCAACCACAGCGACCCGGCTGCCGGGGAGGTCATCGCCATCGCTTCCCGGTACCTGCAGTTTAACTTCCTCTTCTTCTTTGCGCTGGGGGCGGTGTTCCTCTACCGGGACATCCTCCAGGGCATGGGCAGCAGCCTGGCGCCGGTGGCGTCCAGTTTCATCGAGCTGTTTGTCAAGATCATTACCGTGCTGTTCCTGACCCCGCACATCGGCTACAACGGCGTTATCGTCTGTGAGCCCATCGCCTGGGTGCTCTGCACCATTTTGTTGGCGGTGGTGTTCCGCAAGGAGTCCCGCCAGCGTCTGGTGGAATAAAGAGAAACAAAAATGCCCCCTGCAGAAGGCTCTGCGGGGGGCGTTTTTTATGCTTTGGAAGTTAGAAGATGACGATGGTGACGCCGTCGTTTTGGCGGCCGTAGTCCAGATCCCGGCGCAGCTCGGGGACAAGCTCCACCGCCCGGCGTCCAGCGTCGGTAAAGGGGGTGAAATCCTCGCCCCGGACATAATGGCGCAGCTGCCCGGCCCGGCGGCGCTCCTCCAGCAGCTTGAGGGCAGCGGCTTTGATGACCCCGCCTTTGCCGGTGGAGCCGTAGCCGTGGATGACCTTGAGCACCTGGGTGCGGGAGCAGCGGGCCAGCCGCAGCTCCTGGCTCAGGCGGAGCATGGCTTCGGAGGAGGTGGGGAAGTTGCGTTCCAGGTTGATGGTTTGGGATTTCAAGGGTGGGACACCGCGCTTTCTTTATGACATTTTGTATAATAAGGTATAATTTCTACATCAAAGAGGGGATTTCGGTAAACAACAGGGCGAGGAACTGGAAGAGCAGCGCCGGCAGGGCCGCTCCCACCACCAGACTGCCGCTGACGGCCCGGATGCCGCTGGCCAGCAGGCAGCCCCCGGCGGTAAACAGCAGCAGATAAAGGGCCAGCAGCAGGCCGGTGTAGCCGGTAAAGACGCCGTAGAGGATGACGAAGGCGCCCAGGGGCAGGAAGCCCAGCAGATAGACGCAGGAGAACCAGACGGCGGGGGTGTGCTTCTGGCGCAGCAGCTCCTCCTGGATGAGGAAGCCCCAGAACCAGGGGAAGGAGCAGAGAGCCAGCACCAGGGCCTCCAGCAGGGAGTCCGGCTGGGGCCAACGGAAGGTGAACCCGGAGAAGGGGATCACCAGCAGCACCGCCCCGCAGGCGGCAGCATAGAAGAGGCCCAGCAGCACCCGGCCCGGCTGCAGCCGCAGCGGGCGGAGGAACGGCACCGAACGGGACCGGTGGAGCAGCAGCATCACCAGGCCCTGACCGATAAAGAGGGCCAGCAGGCTCAAAGAGTACAGCGACGCCACGTCCGGTTGGAGCGCCTGTCCCCAAAGGAAGGTCAGCACGCCCAGCACCGGCAGCGCCGGCAGCCAGCCCAGACCTTGGGAAAGCAGCAGATTCCGGGGGAAGGGCCCGCCCTCGCTGTTGGGGCTGGCGATGCCGTAGGAGATGTCCGAGCTGTGGCGGCGGGCCAGGATCTGCACCACCCACATCCCGATGAGCAGGGCGGTGAGCATGATAAAACGCAGCCCGCGCAGCACCCAGACCCACACGGTGGTGGAAAGGCCCAGGCCGGTCTGACCGTTCAGGTAGGTGACCACATCCTGGAGGACGGTGCTGTTATAGGGGATGTTGGGGTGGATGCCGCCGTCCACCACCGACAGGTTCACCTGTCCGCGGGAGGCGTGGTAGACGCCGCCCATGTGGATCAGCTCGGAACCGGATAACTTATTGTATATTAAGGTTATCATATACGGAGTGGAGATGTCGTCCATGTTGGAGGTCAGCAGCAGCACCGGCTGGCGGACCATCTCCGGGGAAAGGGAGTTGATCCAGTCGCTTTTGTTGCGGTAGTTGCCGTTGACGATAATGGCCTCGTCCATGGCGGAGCTGCCGATGACCGGCGAAAGCACCACCAGCGCTCGGTAGGCCTGGTCGCCGTAGACCATCTCGTCCAGCAGGGAGCTGGCGCCGTAGTGGTAGCCGATGAGGATGATCTGCTCCTGGGAAAGGCCGCTTTCCCGGCAGAGGGCTTCGGTTTGGGCTTCCAGCACCGAGCGGCCCGCTTCCCCGGCGGCCTCCTGGTGGGAGGTGACCAGCACCGGGCAGCCGGAAGGCAGGATGCAGGAGAGCAGGGCCTTGCTGGCGGTGTCCTTGCGGTTGCCGGCGATGAGGAAGGCGTAGGGCGCGTCCTCCTGGCCGGGGTAGTAGACTGCGGGGGAGCCGCCTACCGTCACCGGCTGGGATTCGTATTTGGCGCTGGGGTCCAGCCCCAGAAGGCAGGCGCAGCACAGCAGGATCACCGTCATCGCCCCCAATAGGATGGAGACGAGATGGCGGCTGAGGAAGTTCCAAAGGCGGTTAAGCATGGGCATCCATCCGATCTGTCAAAAAATCTTACCCTTATTATACTGTTTTTGGGGGAAAGAATCAATGCCGGGGCTTTTGCGGAAAAGAAAAACGCACCCCACAGCGGTGAGGTGCGCAAAATAGAAATTTCGGAATAAAAAAACCTGCGGCCGTGAACGGCTGACCGCAGGTCTGGTACGCCCGATGCGACTTGAACGCACGGCCTTTAGAGTCGGAGTCTAACGCTCTATCCAACTGAGCTACGGGCGCATATCTTGAGAACGTATGTTATTATAACACATCCCGGGATAAAATGCAAACAGGAAAAGCAAGTTTTTTTGTCGGAGCGGTCTTGGCGCACGGCGCAGCCGGAGAGAGAAAAGCATATTTTTGCACCAGATCCAGGAAAAATGCGCCGCCCTTTGCCAGAATTTCGGGGAAAATCCGCCAAAAGAGGAGAGAAACGTTGAATAAAAGGCAAAAAAATGATAGAATAAAAGAATTAAGATGAAAGTTTTTTGAACCTGTGCCAGGCGCAGGACGAAGGGAATGAGAGTTTGAGGGTCAAACGATGGAAGATGCCGCGGCAGGACGCGGCGGCAGCACAGCAGTGGGTCGCTCAGGCCGGTGTTTCTCCGATTGTGGCCAAGGTCCTGGCCGGGCGGGGGCTGGACTGGAAGCCCGGGGCCGGGCTGCCGGCGGGGGAGGAGCTTTGCTTCTACGACCCCTTTGCCATGAAGGATATGGACCGGGCCGCGGCGCGCATCGCCCAGGCTTTGGAGGAGGGACAGCGCATCGCCGTCTACGGCGACTACGACTGCGACGGCATTACCGCCACCGCCCTGCTCACCAGCTACCTGGAAGCCATGGGCGCCGACGTGCTGCCCTACATCCCCGACCGGGAGCAGGAGGGCTACGGCCTCAACCTGGGGGCGGTGCGCCGCCTGGCCGAGGATGGGGTGGAGCTCATCGTCACGGTGGACAACGGCATCTCGGCGCTGGAAGAGGTGCGCTACGCCGCCTCCCTGGGGATAGACGTGGTGGTCACCGACCATCACCAGCCCCGGGAGGTGCTGCCCCAGGCGGTAGCGGTGGTGGACCCGGCCCGGCAGGACGATACCTACCCTTGCCCGTATCTCTGCGGGGCGGGGGTGGCCTTCAAGCTCATCTGCGCCCTGGAAGGCGACCGGGAGGGCACCGAGACGCTGATGCAGTTCGGCGCTTTGCTGTCGGTAGCCACGGTGGCCGATGTGGTCCGCCTGACCGGGGAGAACCGCTCCTTTGTGCAGGTGGGTTTGAGCCAGCTGCAGGCCGGGGATAACCTGGGGCTGTGGGCGCTGATGGCCGAGGCCGGTCTTGACCGCCGCCCGGTGGATTCCGGGATGGTGGCCTTCGGGCTGGCGCCGCGCATCAACGCCGCCGGCCGCATGGGCAAAGCCCGGGAGGCGCTGGAACTGCTGCTGTGCGAGGACGAGGACCGCGCCCGGGAGCTGGCCGCCCGGCTGGAAGGCTACAACAACGAGCGCAAGCGCCTGGTGGAGGAAATCCTTCGGGACATCGACCGCATGGTGGAGGAGGACCCGTCGCCGCTGCTGCAGCGGGTGATCCTGCTGGCGGGAAGGGGCTGGAACCACGGGGTCATCGGCATCGCCGCCGCCAAGATGGTGGAGCGGTACGCCAAGCCCTGCATCCTCCTTTCCCTGGAAGGCGGCGAGGCCCGGGCTTCCGCCCGCAGCGTGGAGGGCTATTCCATCATCGGGGCCATCATGCGCTGCTCGGAGCGGCTGACCCGTTACGGCGGGCACAACCAGGCCGCGGGCTTTAGCCTGGCGGAAGCCGATGTGCCAGCTTTTACCGCCCAGCTGCTGGAGGACGCCCGCCTGCACTACGACCAGATGCCCGACGAGCAGCTGGCCATCGACGCGGTGGTCACCGTGCCGGAGCTGAGCGTGGAAAACGCCCGGGAGCTGGCGGCGCTGGAACCCTACGGCGAAGGCAACACCGTGCCCCTTTTCGCCCTCACCGGCTGCACCTTGGAGGGCATCCGGCCCATCGGCGGCGGCAAGCACCTGCGGCTGCGGCTGGGGCAGCAGGGGCGCTGGGTGGAGGCGCTGTGGTTTGGGATGACCGAGTACGACCTGCCCTTTGGGGTGGGGGACCGGGTGGACGCCGCCGTGGAGCTGAGCGTCAACCGTTACAACGGCACCGAAAGCGCCTCGGTGCGCATCCGGGACCTGCGGCTGGGCGGCATCAACCAGGATAAACTGGCCGCTGCCAGCCAATATTATGAAAAATACCGCCGCGGCGAGGAGCTGGAAGGGCGCATCCTCCGGCACATGACCCCCCAGCGGGAGGACATCGCCGCCGTTTACCGTTACCTGCGTCAGCAGCCGGGCGGGAGCTGGCGCCATGGCAGCGAGCTGCTGTGGTGCCGTCTGGCCCCGGCGCACAAGACGCTCAACTACTGCCGCCTGCGGCTGAGCCTGGACATCCTCCAGGAGCTGGGGCTGGTGGAGGCCCGTCCGGGGACGCAGGAAGAGTGGGCATTGGGCCCACAGTCCGCCAAGGTGGAGCTGGAAAGCTCCCAGATTCTCAAAAGGCTGAAAGCTGGTGAAGATTGATGTATACCTTCGATGATTTGCTCCAAAGCATCCAGGAGACCAAACGTACCTACGATATGGATATGATCACCCGGGCGTACCGCTGCGCGGAAGAGGCCCACAAGGACCAGAAGCGTCAGTCCGGGGAGCCGTATATCATCCACCCCATCGCCGTGGCGATGATCTTGGTGGAGCTGGGGATGGACAGCGAGACCATCTCTGCCGGCCTGCTGCACGACGTGGTCGAGGATACCTTCATCAGCCTGGAAGAGCTGCGCAAGCAGTTCGGGCCGGATGTGGCGCTGATCGTAGACGGCGTTACCAAGCTGACCAAGATGACCTTCTCCACTAAGGAGGACCGCCAGGCCGAAAACGTCCGCAAGATGCTGCTGGCCATGGCAAAAGACGTGCGCGTTATCATCGTCAAGCTGGCCGACCGGCTGCACAACATGCGCACCGGCCAGTATTGGAAGGAACAGAAGCGCCGGGACAAGGCGCTGGAAACCATGGAGATCTACGCTCCGCTGGCGCACCGGCTGGGTATCCGGGCCATCAAGGAGGAGCTGGAAGACATCTCCCTGCGTTTCCTGGACCCGGTGGGCTACCAGGAGATCGAGCGCCTGCTGGAACTGAAAAAGGAGGAGCGCGAGCACTTCCTGCAGAAGATCAAGGAGCGCATCACCGAGCGCTTTGAGCACGAAAAGATGGACGTCTACATCGCCGGGCGGGTCAAGAGCATCTACGGCATCTACCGCAAGGTGTTCATCGCCGGGCGGGACTTTGACGAGATCTACGACGTTTACGCCGTGCGGGTGATCGTGGACTCGGTCATCGACTGTTACAGCGTGCTGGGCGTGGTGCACGATATGTTCACCCCCATCCCCAAGCGCTTCAAAGACTACATCGCCAACCCCAAGGCCAACATGTACCAGTCGCTGCACACCACCGTGCTGGATAAGGAGGGCATCCCCTTCGAGATCCAGATCCGCACCTGGGAGATGCACTACACCGCCGAATACGGTATCGCCGCCCACTGGAAATACAAGGCCGGTGTCTCCGGCAAGGACCGCCTGGAAGAGCGCCTGGCCTGGGTGCGCCAGCTGCTGGAAGCCCAGCAGGACAGCGGCGACGCCCAGGATATCGTCCGCACCATCAAGTCGGACATTGCGCCGGAGGAGTGCTTCGTCTTTACCCCCAAGGGCGACGTCATCAACCTGCCCACCGGGGCCACCGTCATCGACTTTGCCTATGCCATCCATTCGGCGGTGGGCAACAAGATGGTGGGCGCCAAGGTGGACGGCCGCATGGTGCCGCTGGACTTTAAGCTGGAAACCGGTATGGTGGTGGAGGTCATCACCACCAACGTCCAGGGCCACGGCCCCAGCCGCGACTGGCTGAAGATCGTGCGCACCAGCGAGGCCCGCAGCAAGATCCGCGCCTGGTTCAAAAAGGAGCGCCGGGAAGAGAACATCGAGACCGGCCGCCAGGAGCTGGAGCGGGAGTTCCGCCGCAACCTGATCAACATCCCCGACGGGGAGATGGAAAAATTCCTGCTGGAGATCGCCAAGCGCCAGCAGCTCAACACGGTGGACGACTTCTACGCCGCCATCGGCTACGGCGGGGTGCTGCTTTCCCGCATCATGCCCCGCATCAAGGACGAATTCCACCGCATCTACCGCACCACCGACGAGGAGCAGAAGAAGGCCGCCCTGGCCCAGCGCGCGGCTGCCGTCAAGAAGAGCAGCACCCGCAAGCCCACCAGCGGCGTCATCGTCGAGGGGCTGGACAGCTGTCTGGTGAAGTTCGCCAAGTGCTGCAACCCCCTGCCCGGCGACGAGATCGTCGGCTTCATTACCCGGGGCTTTGGCGTGTCCATCCACAAAAAGGACTGTGTCAACGTGGTCAACGCCAGCAGCGAGGACCAGGCCCGCTGGGTCAAGGCCGAGTGGGCGGATACCGCCGTCCAGGAGAAGTTCAAGTCCACCCTGGATATCTTCGCCCAGAGCCGCGAAAGCCTCATCGCCGACGTGAGCATCGCCCTGGCCAATATGCACATCCCCATCCATTCCCTCATGGCAAAGGAGCTTAAGGACAACCACTCGGTGATCCAGGTGACCATCGACGTAGCGGACCTCAAGCAGCTCAACAGCCTGATCACCACCCTGGGCAACATCCGCGGCGTGGAGGAGATCAAGCGTACCATTCAGTAAAACCAAAACAAAGGGTAAAAAATCCCCCCGGCTTTCCCAAACGGAAAACCGGGGGGATCTGTTTTTTGGGGTTTTATGCGTCAGGAGCGCTTACAGCTGCTGGTCGGGCTTGGGGGGCTCGGAATCCTCCTGCACCGGGACCTCCACGTCCACATAGGGAGCGGCGGGCTCGGCGGGGGCGGTGTAGGGGGTGGGTTTCAGAGGAGCCTCCACGATGGCGCCGCAGCGGGAGCAGAAGCGGGAGTCGGCGTCGCAGGAAGCGCCGCAGTTGGGGCATTTTTTGGTCTTGCGGATCTGGGCCACCTTGGCTTCCAGCTCTTCCAGCTGGGCAAAGAGGGCGTCCACCTGGGCCAGAGCGTCCTCGATCTCGGCGGAGCTGTCCAGGCCGCTTTTCTGGGCGTGGTAAACCAGGCTGCCGATGGTCTCGTAGGCGGACTGGATGCTGGCGTTCAGGTTGAAGATCTGCAGCTGCAGCTTGCTGCTTTCCACCACTTCTTCGGTCTTTTTGCCGGCGGCGTTGGCCACCTGTTTGGCTTTATCCAGGAAAAAGTTCCAGTTGGTTGTCATAGGGCATTCTCCTTTTCTGTCTTGGTTGTGGGGGTATGGGGAACCTTCCGCAGGGCGGAGGGTTAGGGGCGGGGGCAGGGGGTGTCCTCAGCAGGGGCGGCTTTGGGAGCAGCTTCCGGGAAGCCGATAAACTCCCGGATGACGCTGTTTTGCGGGATGGGGGAGATATCGTTGATATCGAAGAACTCATCCAGCCGCTGGTAGAGGCTGTCGATCTGGCGGAAGGCCTCTTGGTCCATGCGGGGGCGGTCCAGGATGGGCGCCAGGAAGACGTGGAAGATGTTGGGCTCGTAGCCCATGGTGGTATCCAGCTTGAAGCGGGCCAGGTCGCGGAAGGGGTTGATGTATTCCCGCTCCCCTTCGCACACCAGTTGCCACATGGCCACCGTTTCCTCCGGCGGGGTGTTGCGGGAGATGGTGTCCCGCACCATGCGGCGCATCAGGCGGATATCCTTGGGGGAGAAGATCTCCCGCTCGCCGTCCACGAACTTGGAGCGGGCGCTGACGTAGATCTTGGTGACCTTGTCTTCCCCGGCCAGGTCGGTGAGCATGGGGTTGAGACCGTGCAGCCCTTCCAGGATGACGATCTCCCCCGGTTGGAGCAGCACGTCGTTCCAGTGCTCGCTGCGCTGCTTGGTCTGGAAGTCAAAGACCGGGGTGCGGGTATGGCCCTGCTGGGTCAGCTCCTGGATGCAGTGCTGGATCAGCTCGATGTCCAGGGAGTAGATGGTCTCAAAGTCGAACTGCCCGTCGGGACGGCGGGGGCTGCGGCTGCGGTCGAGATAAAAATCGTCCAGGGAGATGACCCGGCAGGCGCGGCCGCGGCTTTGGAAGAGGCGGGCCAGGTTGTGGGCCGTGGTGGTCTTGCCCGAGGCCGACGGCCCCGACAGGCAGAGCACCTGGCTTTCCCGGGACTGGGCGTCCACCTGGTCGGCCACCTGGGAAAGCTGCTGGCGGTAAAAGTTTTCGCTTTGCTCGATAAGGGAAAAATAGTTTTCCTGCGCCAGCTGGTTGACTTCAGATTGTTCGATGGTACCGTAATGGTAAGGATTAATGGTTCGCAAAAAGATACACCACCTTTGGGTTGTTTTCTAGTATACGCAAAACATCCCGGCAAGGTTTGGGGAAAGGGGGTTAGCGGACCCCCCAGAAATCCAGGATCTTTTGCTTGCGGCGCAGCACCTCATCGAAGCGGTCGATGTACTCGAAGGGGTATTTGTAGTTGAATACCCGTTCCAGCCGCTGGGCGGAGCCGTCCCAAAGCTTGGTGACCGCGCCGCCGCCCACCGCCAGGATGGTCTGCTGCTCGTCCATGATATAGATGTTGTAGCGGCACTCGCAGCCGGGCTTGCAGTAGCCGGTGTTTTCCAGGTTGCCCAGGGTGTTGCGCTGTTTATACAGGTAGTAGGGCATGAGACCGTGGGACATGAGCTGCTGCTGGGCGTAGGAGACCATGGCTTCCACCTGCTGGGCGGATTCCAGGGCCTTCTGCCGGGCCTCGGGGGAGGAGCCGTAGTTGGCGGAACGTTTGATGGAAAGGGTGTGGACGGTGACGTTTTCCGGGTCGAGGGCCAGCACCTGGTCTACGGTACTGCGGAAGCTTTCCAGGGTGTCGGTGGGCAGACCGGCGATCAGGTCCATGTTGATGTTGGTAAAGCCCGCCTGGCGCGCCAGATGGAAGGCGTCGATGGTCTGCTGGGCGGTGTGGTGGCGGCCGATCTCCTCGAGTACCCGGTCGTTGAGGGTCTGGGGGTTGATGCTGATGCGGTCCACGCCGTGTTTTTTGAGCACCAGCAGTTTTTCTAAGTCGATGGTGTCGGGGCGGCCGGCCTCCACGGTGTACTCCCGGCAGGAGGACAGGTCAAAGTGCTCCGCCACCGCCTGGCACACCTGGTCCAGCTGCTGGGCGGAAAGGGTGGTGGGGGTGCCGCCGCCGTAGTAGACGGTGTCCAGCCGCAGGCCGGCGCGGCGGGCGGCTTCGGCGGTAGCGGCGATCTCCTCACACAGCAGGTCCACGTAGCGGGGCAGCAGGTCCCGGGCCTTTTTGGTGTGGATGGAATGGGCCACAAAGGAGCAGTAGCTGCAGCGGGTGGGGCAGAAGGGGATGGAAAGATAGAGGCTGAAGCTGTCGGGGGTCACCTGCCGCAGCAGGGGGGACTCCCGCTGCTCGGTCTCCATAGCAAGGTCGATCTTCTGCGGGGTGATGAGATATTCTTCCGCAAAGAAGCGGCGGCACTCCTCGGGGCTCATGCGTTCCAGCTGGCGGCGGAACATTTTAATGGGCCGCACCCCGGTCATAATGCCCCAGGAGGGGCGGCTGCCGGTGAGTTCTTCCAGCAGCAGGTACATCTGCTTTGCCATCCAGTGCTCGGCCCAGTCCAGGGGGTTCGGCTCCCCAGCGGGGACCTGACCCTCGGCGGTGCGCTCCTGTCCGGCCAGGCGGACCTGCACCAGCAGGGCGCCTTCGGGGGAAAGCTGGGTGAGGATATAGTCGCTGCCGTTTTGGCGGGCGTCGGCCAGCTGGCGGGCGGCTTCCTCCTCCGGCTGCACGGTGACGATCTTTTCCTCGGGGAAGAAGAGCATCGCCACGCACTCGTTTTCATATTTCATGCTGTGGCCCAGATTGATGATATTCATGGTGAAAGGCGGGTCCCTCCTTGATGGTTTTCCACCCCGTCCCCTCCACCATACCACAAAAAGCCGGTTTTTTCATGGCGGAAGTTTGAATCGGGGATGAACAATCCCGCCGGGCAGGGCGGGGGGAAGATTTTGTAACCATTGTAGCAGAAAACCCCCGAAAAGACAACAAAAACAGACATCCCCGGCCCAGAGCGTCCCGGGCCGGGGATGTGCGGTTTGGATCGGTGGTTTTAAAGGGAATCTTCTGTTAGAAGACCGGGACGACGGTGGTGCCGTAGGTCTCCTCGATGAAGGCGCGGCACTCCTCAGACTGCAGGGCCTTTACCAGGGCCTGGATCTCGGGGCGGGACTCGTCGCCTTCGCGGACGGCGATGATGTTGCCGTAGGTCTGGGCGGCCTCGGACTCCTTATCCTCGGAGACGATGACCTTGTCGGTGATGCCGGCGTCTACGGCGTAGTTACCGTTGATTACCGCAAAGTCCAGGCTGGGCAGGACGCGGGGCAGCTGAGCGGCTTCCAGCTCGCTGATTTCCAGGTTGTGGGGGTTTTCCACAATGTCCAGAACGGTGGCGTTGAGACCGGCGCCCTCTTTAAGGGTGAGCAGGCCCTGGGCCTGGAGCAGCTGCAGGGCGCGGGCTTCGTTGGTGGGGTCGTTGGGGACGGCTACCTTGGCGCCGTCGGGTACCTGGGACAGGTCGGAGGTGGTACCGGCGTAAACGCCCAGAGGCTCAAAGTGGATAGCGCCGGCGGAGGTCAGTTTGGTGCCGTTTTCGGCGTTAAAGTTGTCCAGATAGGGCTTGTGCTGGAAGAAGTTGGCGTCCAGGTCGCCGTTGGCCAGGGCTTTGTTGGGCATGACATAGTCGGTGAACTCTTCGATCTCCAGCTCGATGCCCTGCTCGGCCAGCTGGTCGCGGACGGCTTCCAGGATCTCGGCGTGGGGAGAAGGGGAGGCGCCGACCACCAGTTTGGCGGAGCCTTCGGCGGAAGCTTCGGGAGCGGCGGCGCCGCAGCCGGCAAAGGAGAAGGTCAGGACGGCGGCGCAAAGGCCGGCGAGAAGTTTATGGGAAAGACGCATAGAAAATACCTACTTTCATTATAATATCGTTTTTATAAGGGATACGGGTTTTCCCGAAAAACGCGCCCGGGCGCATGCTTCCCGGAGGCGGTCAGGGCAAAGGGGATAGGGGTTACTGAAGGTTCCGCTTGTCGATGCGGCGGGCCAGGGCATCCAGGACGCTTTGCAGCACCTGAACGATGATGATGAGCAGCACCACCGTCATCATCATCACGTCGTACTGGTAGCGGTGGACGCCGTAGCGGATGGCGATGTCGCCAAGGCCTCCGGCACCGATGGCTCCGGCCATAGCCGAGTAGCCGATGAGGGTGATGGTGGTGATGGAAAGGCCGCGCACCAGCGAGGGGATGGCCTCGGGGAGCAGCACCTTCCAGATGATCTCCCAGTGGGTGGCGCCCATGGTCAGGGCGGCTTCCACCACGCCTTGGTCAAGCTCGGCTAAGCTAGATTCCACCATGCGGGCCACAAAGGGCGCCGACGCCACCACCAGCGCCACCACAGCGGTGTTGGGGCCGATGAGGGAGCCGGTGATCAGCTGGGCCAGCGGCAGCAGCACGATCATCAGGATAATGAAGGGGATGGAGCGGCCGATGTTGATGACCCAGCTGAGCGCCGCGTTGAAGCGGGGCATGGGGCGGATGCCCTTGGGGCCGGTGACGATGAGCAGCACGCCCAGCGGCAGGCCCAGCACATAGGCAAAGATAATGGAGAGGAAGGTCATGTATAAGGTCTCCCCGGTGCCCTTGAGCAGCATGGGGAGGTTTTGGGTGATGGACTCGATCATTTAAAGCTCGCCTCCTTGGTTGGCTTGCTGCAAAAGCAGCTGGGTGATGGGGCTTTGGGGCTGGTCCAGCACCTGCTGGGTCTGGCCCCGCTCCACGATGCGGCCCTGGTCGATGACGGCTACTTTATTGCAGATGGCCCGGACGACCCCCAGCTCGTGGGTGATGATGATGACGGTGACCCCCAGCTTGCGGTTGATGTCCCGCAGCAGGTCCAGGATGGAGCGGGTGGTCATGGGGTCCAGGGCGGAGGTGGGTTCGTCGCAAAGCAGCACCTTGGGGTGGTTGGCCAGCGCCCGGGCGATGGCGACCCGTTGGCGCTGTCCGCCGGAAAGCTGGGAGGGGTACATCCGCGCTTTGTCCGACAGGGAGACGATCTCCAAAAGCTCCCGGCAGCGGGCTTCGATCTCCGCCTTGGGGCGGCGGCTCAGCTCCATGGGGAAGGCGATGTTGTCGGTGACGGTGCGCTGCATCAGCAGGTTGTAGCCCTGGAAGATGACGCCCACCTGCTTGCGCAGGTCCCGCAGTTCTTTTCCCCGCAGCTGGCTCAGTTCCTGCCCGTCCACCGAGATGGTGCCGGTGGTGGGGGTCTCCAGCAGGGAGATGCAGCGCAGCAGGGTGGACTTGCCGGCGCCGCTCATGCCGATAATGCCGTAAATGTCCCCGTCCTCCACCGTCAGGTCGATGCCGCCCAGGGCAGCGACGTCGGTGCCGGCCTGGAACACCTTGGACAGGTTTTTGATCTCGATCATAGTTTCGATACATCCTTTCAAAAGGGGCAGTGCAGAAAAAAACGCCCCCGTCCTCGAATCCACTTCGAGGACGAGAGCGTAACGCTTCGTGGTACCACCTCAATTTACCGGTCCCTTGCGGAAACCGGCCTCTCCGGCACGCCGACGGTGCAGCAGCACAGTGCGGTTATGCCATAGTGCAGTAACGGGCACACCCGTCGCAGCCTAAACGCCGAAGAAAACGGCGGCTCGGTGCGCAACTCCAAGACCATCTTCCGGGGTGAAACGCTTTTCCCTTTCTCAGCATACCAGGGTTCTCTGTCAAGCTACCACGCCGTACTCATCTTTTCCCAGTCTTTTGCGGTATTGTAATAACTGGATTTTATTATACACACCCCCGGCCCCGCCGTCAAGGGGGGAGAGGGAGGGTTTTCAGGGAAAAATGAAGGAATTTCTTATTACAGTTGCATAATTTTTTGCCCTTTACCACGAAAAAGGCAAAAAAACGCCCCGAAACCCCGCCCCCGTCTTGAGCAGGAAGGAAAGCTGTGGTAAACTGATAATGACAACATCCCTCCCTGCGGGGAGGCAAGGATACGGAAAGGAAGTTGAACCCCATGCTGTCCAACGCCAAACGCGAATTTATCGAATTTATGATGAGCGCCGACGTGCTGCGCTTCGGCCAGTTCACCACCAAGAGCGGCCGCCTGTCCCCCTACTTTGTCAACACCGGCAACTACAAGACCGGCGCACAGATCGCCACCCTGGGCAAATTCTACGCCCAGCTGGTGAAAGACACCTGCGGCGATGAGTTTGACGCCATGTTCGGCCCGGCCTACAAGGGCATCCCGCTGGCTACCACCACCGCTGCTACCCTGGCTCGGGACTTCGGCATCGACAAGCCCTACTTCTTCAACCGCAAGGAAGCCAAGGACCACGGCGAAGGCGGCAGCCTGGTGGGCTACAAGCCCCAGGACGGCGACCGCGTCATCATCATCGAGGACGTCATCACCGCTGGTACCGCTGTCCGCGAGACCGTTCCGGTGCTGCGCGCTGCTGCTGACGTGAAGCTCAAGGATATGTTCATCTCGGTCAACCGCTGCGAAGTGGGCCAGACTCCCGGCAAGACCGCTGTTATGGAGGTCAAAGAGGAGTTCGGTATCGACGTCCACGCCATCATCACCGTGGCCGACGTTCACGAGTACCTGAAGGAAAAAGAGGACCAGTACAAGGACGTACTGGCGCTCATGGAGCAGTACATGGAGAAATACTGCATCCTGTAACCGCAAAACGCCCCATCCCCGGCCCGGACTGCCCCCAAGGCGGCCCGGGCTTTTTCTTTTTGGCCGCCGGGGGCTGATAATCCGCCGCTGGGCCTCATAGACTGGGGAGGAGAGCCAAGGAAAGGGGGCGGCGGGTGTGCAGGCAGACAGGAGACGGACCGAGACGGGGCAGGGCTACCTGGGCGGGGCGGTGATCCTCACCGCCGGGACGCTGGCGGTAAAGGCGGTGGGGATGTTTTTCAAGATCCCGCTGCAGGCGCTGCTGGGAGGCAGCGGGTACGCGTATTTCGGCACGGCGTACCATATGTTCGGACCGCTTTCGGCGCTGGCCACGGCGGGACTGCCGGTAGCGGTGGCGGCGCTGGTGAGCCGGTACCGGGCCGAGGGCCGCTGGCAGGACGTGCGGCAGCTGCTGCGCCTTTCCAGGCGGATGTTTTGGGCGGCGGGGCTGTGCGGGACGCTGGGGATGCTGCTGGGGGCCGGGGCCTTTGCCCGGGCGGCCTGCAGCCCCGGGGCGAAGCTGGCCATCTGGTGCATGGCGCCGGCGGTGCTCACCTGCTGCGTGCTGTCCTCCTACCGGGGGTATTACCAGGGGCTGGGCAATATGCTGCCCACCTCTTTGAGCCAGGTGGCGGAAGCGGTGGCCAAGGTGGTGCTGGGGCTGAGCCTCACCGGCTGGGCCAGGGCAGAGCTGGTGGGGGAATACCGGCGTTTTGGTACCGTGCTGGGGCGGGGCCTTTCGGCGGGGCAGGCGGCTTCGGCCATCAGCCAGCTGACCGCCGCCGCGGCAGTCACCGGGGTGACGCTGAGCACCGTGGCGGGGTGCGTTTTTTTGGGGCTGCGGCACAGGCTGTGGGGGGACGGAATCTCCCCCGAGGCGGTGCGCGCCGCCCCGCCGCCCCAGCCCGCCGGGCAGATGATACGGGCGGTGCTGAGGCTGGGGCTGCCGGTGTGTTTGGCGTCGCTGGCGGCCAGCGCCGGGGGGCTTATCGACAGTCTGACCATCCAAAACCGCCTGGCCCAGGTCATGGAACAGGCCCCGCAGGTGCTGTTGGCGCAGTACGGGGCGCTGCTGGGGCCGGGCCATGCCGAAGCCGGCACCGTCCACACGGAGTTATATGGCTACTATCTGGGCATCGCGGAGAACCTTTCCAATATGGTGGTGTCGCTGACGGCGGGGTTTGCGGTGAGCGCCCTGCCTATGGTAGCGGCTGCCTGGGCCAGGGGGGACCGGCGCCGCCGGGAGGAAAGCGTGGGCACCGTGCTGCGGGTGACGGCGCTGGTGAGCGTCCCGGCGGGGATGGGGCTTTGCGCCCTGGCCCAGCCGGTGGCAAGCCTCTTTTACGCCGGCGACCCCCAGGGGGTGGCCATCGCGGCGCCGCTGCTTTCGGTGCTGGGCATCGGGGGGATCTTTTTGGCGCTGGTGGGGTCGCTTAACAGCGTGCTGCAGGCGGCGGGGCAGCCGGGCGCGCCGGTGGTGGTGCTGCTGGCGGGCAGCGGCATCAAGCTGGCAGTCAATTACTTTGGCATCGCACAGCCCCAGTGGAACATCCGGGCGGCCCCGGCGGCCACCCTCTGCGGTTACGGGCTGGCGTTTTTCCTGGGGCTGTGGCTGCTGCGGCGGCGGACGGGGGTACGCTGCCGGGCTGGGGAGCTTTTGGCAAAGCCGGTGCTGGCGGGGGTCCTCTGCGCCGGGACGGCCCGCCTCCTGTGGGCGCTGCTGCATCCGGTTTGGCCTTCGGCGCTGGCGGTTTTGCCCTGCGCTGCGGCGGGGGCAGCGGTCTACGCCGGGGCGATCCTTTTGCTCCGGGGCATCCGCAGGCAGGAGGCGCTGCTGCTGCCGGGAGGCGAAAAATTGGCGGAAATACTTGCAAAACGCGCTCTTTTGGGGTAATATATATAAAGTCACTGCCAGGGAAGTCCCGGCGGACCGAACCAGCATATTTGGTCAGGGAGGATGAAAAACCATGAGCGTGAACTTCCAGACGAAAGAAAGCTACGGTATGGAGGACCTGCTTGCCATCATGCGCCTGCTGCGCGGCGAGGGCGGCTGTCCGTGGGACCGGGAACAGACCCATCAGTCCATCCGCAAAAACTTCATCGAGGAGACCTACGAGGTCTGCGAAGCCATCGACCTGGAGGACCAGGAGCTGCTCCGGGAGGAGCTGGGCGATGTGCTGCTGCAGGTGGTGTTCCACAGCCAGATGGAGCAGGAGGCCGGGCATTTCGGCTTTGCGGAGGTCTGCGACGGCATCTGCAAAAAGCTCATCCAGCGTCACCCCCATGTATTTGGACAGGTGCAGGTGGAGGGCAGCGGCCAGGTGCTGGAAAACTGGGAGGCCATCAAGCAGCAGAGCAAGGGCCAGACGACCCAGACCGAGGCGGTGCGCAGCGTACCCAAGACCCTTCCGGCCCTGATGCGGGCCCAGAAGGTGCAGAAACGGGCTTCCAAAAGCGGCTTCTGCTATCCGGACGTGTACTGGGCCATGGACGACCTGGAAAGCGAGCTGGACGAACTGCAGGAGGCTATGGACCAGCAGGACAAGGCGGCTTGTCAGGAGGAACTGGGCGACGTGCTCTTTGCCGCGGCCAATGTGGCGCGGTTTTTGGGGGTCGACGCCGAGGAGAGCCTGACCGGTTCCACCGAAAAGTTCATCGCCCGTTTTGCCCGGGTGGAGGAGATGGCGCGCCAGCGCGGCATCGATATGGCCCAGGCGGAGATCAGCGTCCTGGAGGACCTTTGGGAGGAAGCCAAGGCCTGGGACGGGGCGCGCGAAAAGTAAAAGAAGGCAATGAAAAAGCAGCGCCGGCCGTCCGCCGGAGCGTCAGGCTTTTTTAATTCGGGCAGATGAAAAAAACCAGGGGAGCGAACACTTCCCCGGCCAAAGCCGGGCGGCAAATACCGTCTGGACGGCGGGGGGACTCGGGTTCCAGGCGTTTTCACAGCCCTTGCTGTACTGGCAGCAGTACGGTACAAAGCGAAAAGGGCCCGCGGCCTTCCCAAAGAGGAGGGGCGAGGGCGTTTGAAGATTGAATGTACGGAGGATGTTACAAATGACCAAAGCAGAACTGATCAATGCCGTTGCGCAGAAAGCGGAATTATCCAAAAAGGACAGCGAAAAAGCTGTTATCGCCGTGATCGACGCAATCTCCGAGACCCTGGCTGCCGGTGAAAAGGTTGCCCTGGTCGGTTTTGGTACTTTTGAAGTAAAAGAGCGTGCGGCTAGAGAGGGCATCAACCCCCGCACCAAAGAGAAGATCGAGATCCCGGCTTCCAAACTGCCGGTCTTCAAAGCTGGCAAGGCTCTGAAGGAAACCGTCTCCAAATAAGATCGGCTCCCATTTTGCTTTTTGGTACCAGGCTTTGCGGCCTGGTACTTTCTTTATCCGAATATCCGACAGATATCCAAAGGAGAACACCATGAGACTGGACAAATATCTCAAAACCTCCCGTCTGATCAAGCGCCGCACCGTGGCCAACGACGCCTGCGACGGCGGCCGCATCCTGGTCAACGGCAAAGAGGCCCGCGCCTCCTACGCGGTGAAGGAGGGCGACCGTATCCAGATCCAGATGGGTACCCGCCCGCTGACGGTGGAGGTACTTTCGGTAAGCGAGTTCGCCACCAAGGAAAGCGCTCCCCAGATGTACCGCGTGGTGGAGGAGTAACCCCAACCCCCAAATAGACCCCCGGCGCCCGGCCGTCCCCAACACGAGGAAGGCCGGGCACTTTTGTTTTTGCTTTTGGGCAAAGCCCGGCAAAAAAAACAGACCGGGGAGAATATTTCGCCCGGCGGGGGCAATTTTTGAAGAAAGTTTGCCCAGGCCGTCGTTTTATCTATAAACCGGGTCAAACCCTCTGGAAAACCGGTAAAATTACCAGGTTCTTGCGCAAAGTTAAAGAAAAGTTTCCTTTTTAGGTCTGGTAATCTCATAGGGTTTCGCGGTATGATAGAGGTATAAGAAATCAGACCACGGAATTTGTCGTATTTTTGACTGGATGAAACCCGGACAGCGCGAGGATTCCTACCAAAGGAGGACCGCTTTATGAAGCAGGCACAAGAAAAGATCCGCATCAATATGCTTTCCCAGGCGCACCGCGTCAAAGGGCAGGGCGTGCTCTCTGCCTACGAAGAACAGGTGGGACTGGTGAAAAACGGCCTTTCCGACCGGTTCGAGGTCACCGAGAACCGGGTCTCGCTGCCGGATATCACCCACATCCATACCGTAAACCCCTCTTACTTTTTGAGCATCCCCTTCCTGGAGCTGCGGGGCACCACCGTGGGCTACGTCCACTTCCTGCCCGAGACGTTGGAAAACAGCCTCAATCTGCCCAAGCTCTTCCGGCAGGTGTTTTATAAATACCTCATCGGCTTCTACAAGAGCCTGGACCACCTGGTGGTGGTCAACCCCTACTTCATCGACCGGCTGGAGGAGTACGGCGTGCCACGGGAGAAGATCACCTACATCCCCAACTTCGTTTCGGATGAGGAGTTTTACCCCTACACCCCCGAGCAGAAGCGCCAGGCCCGCCAGCGCTGGGGGCTGGACCCCGACCGCTTCACTGTTATGTGCGCCGGGCAGCTGCAAACCCGCAAAGGGGTCATGGACTTTGCCGAGATCGCCCGCCGCATGCCCCAGGTGCAGTTTATCTGGGCGGGGGGTTTCTCCTTCGGCCAGATGACCGATGGCTACCGCCAGATCAAAGAGCTGCTGGACAACCCGCCCAAAAACCTGGTGTTCCCCGGCATGATCGAGCGGGAGCAGATGAACGAGATCTACAACCTGGGGGACGTCATGTTCCTGCCGTCCTACGAGGAGCTGTTCCCCATGACGGTGCTGGAGGCCATGAGCGCCAACATCCCCATCCTGCTGCGGGACATTC
The DNA here is from genome assembly GCA_019423755.1 of Oscillospiraceae bacterium. GTDB lineage: Bacteria > Bacillota > Clostridia > Oscillospirales > Ruminococcaceae > Negativibacillus. The sequence goes on along the minus strand of JAHZAU010000005.1, from coordinate 111,485 downwards.
CCATCTACGAAAAGATCCTCATGGACTTCTACCTGAAGGGCAAGGACCAGGAGGAGTTCATCGCCATCCTGCAGCGTCTGGAAAGCGACCCCAGCTACCGGCAGCAGGCCTGCGACGCCTCCCGCCGCGGCCACGCATTCTACAGCCGGGGACACGTGCTGGAACTGTGGAAGGAGTTCTACACCTCCATCCTCCAGGAAAAGCCCAGCTTCCGCGCCCGTATCAACCGGAAGCTCCCCTTCGGGAAGGAGTTTTAATGTGAAAGGAAAGAAATGGAATATCGCCATCGTGCTGGGGTTTGCCGGGGCGTTCTTCGGGTATCTGCTGTGGAAAGAAGGCCCGGCCCAGCTGGCCAACACCCTGCGGCAGGCCGACCCCCGGTGGCTGCTGCTCTGCCTGGGGCTGATGGTGGGTTACTGGGTGCTGGAAGCCGGCATCCTGCACCTGGCGGTGCGCCGGTTTTACCCGGCCCAGCGCTTTTCCACCACCTTCCACACCGCCATGGTGGGGCAGTTCTTTAACTGCATCACCCCCTTTGCCAGCGGCGGCCAGCCCATGCAGGCCTGCCACATGGTGGTAACGGGGGTGCCGCTGGGCAAGGCGTCCAGCGCGCTGATGATGAAGTTTATTATCTACCAGTTTGTGCTGACGGTGTACTCCGGCGTCACGCTCATCTGGAAGTTTTCGGAGTTTTCTGCCCAGGTGTCGGGGCTTAGCTGGCTGGTGCTGGTGGGCTTCGGGGTGAACCTGGCGGTGATCTTGGGTCTGCTGGGGGTGTGCTTTGCTTCCCCCAAGGCCAAAGCCCTGGGCAACTGGCTCATCGGCAAGCTGGCCCGCATGGGGCTAGTCAAGGATGAGGCGGCGGCCCGCGCCTTCTGGGAAAAGGAGCTGGACAGCTTCTACCAGAGCTTTCGTTCTATGGGCAAAAGCCGCGGGCTGGTGGTGCAGATGGCGCTGCTTTCCGCGGTGCAGCTGACCTGCTTCTTCCTGGTGCCTTACGGCATCTTCCGGTCGTTTGGCGCGGCCTTCGGGCTGGGGAAGGGTTCGGCCCTTTCCATGCTGGCGGCGGAGGCCTTTGTGCTCAATGTCTCCTCCTTCGTGCCGCTGCCCGGCGCGTCCGGCGGGGCGGAGCTGAGCTTCCACGCCATGTTTGCCATGTTCTTCCCATCGGCCTGCCTTGGCATCTCGGTGCTGCTGTGGCGGCTGTTCACCTTCTACCTGCCCATTCTGGCGGGGCTGGGGTTCGTCTCCCGCTTCCGCCGGGAAAACGCCGGCGGGGAGCCTGGTGGACCGGATGCCCCCAGCCGGGAACCGGACCCGCAGGCCGTGCGGCTGCGGCTTTCTGCGCCGCGGGGCAAGCAGCCGGACCGCATCCAAGCGTAGCAAAACAAAAAAACAACCCCCTGCCGCCCGGCTTTCCGGGGACAGGGGGCTTTTTGCGCGTTTTTTTGGAAGGTTACAGCAGGCAGATGCCGATGCCCAGCAGGCCGGGGCCGGTGTGGACGCCCAGCGCCGGGCTGATCTGTCCGCACTGGACCACGAACTGCCCGTGGGGCAGCAGGGCCTGCACCTCCCGCAGCAGGGCGGCGCACTCCTCGGCGGCGTTGGTGTGCATGACGGCGACGAGGGCTTGTTTGCCGTTCTGGGAGAAGTTCTGGGCCATCTGCAGCACCTTTTTCACGGCGGCTTTGTGGCCGATGGCCTTGGCGGCCACCACATAGACGCCCTCCTCGTTGCAGGTGATGATGGGCTTGAGGGCGATGGCGGTGCCCACTGCGGCGGCTACCTTGCCGATGCGGCCGCCCTTCTGCAGGTATTCCAGGGTACGCAGGCAGAAGAAGACCTTGCTCTTTTCCACATACTGAGGCATGACCCGGCAAAGCTCCTCCCAGCCCATGCCTTCTTCGATGAGGCGGGCGGCCTGGATGGCCAGCATGCCGCTGCCGATGGAGATGTTGCGGGTGTCCAGGATGAAGGTGGTAAGGCCGGGGAAGTCCTCAGCCACCAGGCGGACCATGTTGAAGGTGCCGCTCAGGCCGCTGGAGATGCAGACGGCAAAGACCTTCTCATAGCCGTCGGCCGCGATCTGCTCCAGGATGCTCTGCACCTGCTCGCCGGAGGGAAGGGAGGTTTTGGGGATCTCGTGCTCCAGGCCCTCGTAGACCTGCTGGGGGGTGATGTCCACCCCGTCCAGGTAGTTGCCGTGGGAGAAGTGGATCTGCAGCGGGACGACGTACATATGGTATTTTTGCAGCAGCTCCGGCGGCACGTCGCTGCCGGAATCCACCAGGATGGCGATTTTTTCAGGATTCACAAAACCAGATCCTTTCCGAAAATATAGTATCAAAAACTATTTTGTGCCGTATTTATAATTAGATTTTAGTCGAAGCGGGGGCCCTTGTCAACCGGAAAAATGCGCTTTTCTGGAAAGGATTCTCGTAAAATTCACAATTTGTTTAACTGCCCGGGGCAAATCCATACTATAATGGAATCAAAAGCGGAGAAGGCAGCCGAGAGCTGCGCCGCAAGGGAAAGGAGAAAGCCGACTATGGGAAGACTTTGGATGCAGCTGGCCGCGCTGGCCTGTTCGACGGCCCTGCTGTCGGGCTGCGCCTCGGCACAGAGCATCACCCCCTTTGACCCGGACAAGATCGTTCTGCTCCAGTTTGAGGAGATGAACCCCGGGGAGGAGATCGCCCTGGTGGACACCAGCGCCGGGCAGTTTACCCTGCGCTTTTTCCCCAGCGAGGCCCCGGCCACGGTGGAGCATTTTTTGGAGCTGGTCAAGGACGGCCGGCTGGACGGCAAGCAGGTGGAACCGGCCTTTTTGGACAGCAGTTTAGAGAATACCCAGTCGGTGCCGGAGTCAGACATGGCGGCTGGTGTGGTGGTAGGCCGCAAAAAGTCCCTGCCTTGGAAGAAGGAGATCTCCTATAACCTGGGGCCCTTCCCCGGGGCGGTGTCCCTCTACCAGCCCGAGGACAAGGACCAGGTGGGCTTTTTGATCTTCGGCAGCCGCCAGGTGCCCCAGGATATTCTGGACCAGCTGGAGGAAGCAAACTACCCCGATGAGGTGGTCGACCGGTTTGAAAGCTGCGGCGGCTACCCGGAATTTTGGCTCAACAGCGCCATCTTCGCCCAGGTTATCGACGGGATGGAGACGGTGGACGCCATTTTGCAGAAGCTTTCCTCGGAGGAACCCATCCAGATCCGCACCGTCACCCTTTCCCACTACGGGGAAGGCGACGCGTCCCTTACCGAAGGGGCCAGCGCCGACGCCCAAAGCGAGCTGACGGTGGAATCCAGCAGCCTGCTGGCTGTGGGATAGGCTGAGGGAACCTAAGAAGGTTGATTTTCCCGGAAAAATCCGGTACAATAAAGCATCGGACGCCGTCCCGGCTTCCTCCCGCTTTTGGGGGAGGGGCTGCACGGCGTTTTGCTTGAGTTCTGATAAAAAGGAGAATGAACACCATGAGATTGGCAAAGAAATGGGCGGCGGCGCTGCTGGCTGGCTGCCTTGTGCTGGCAATGGGCGGCTGCGGCGCCAAAAGCGGCACCGCAGAGCAGTCGGGCGAATCCAGCCTGCTGCAGTTTTCTACCCCTGAGGCCGACGACCCGGTAGCGGTGCTGCACACCGACGCCGGCGACATCAAGATCGTGCTTTACCCGGAGCAGGCCCCCAAGGCGGTGGAGAACTTCACCACCCACGCCAAAGACGGCTACTATGACGGCCTGACCTTCCACCGCATCATCGACGGCTTTATGGTCCAGGGCGGCGACCCCAACGGCGACGGCACCGGCGGCGAGAGCATCTGGGGCGAGCCGTTTGAAGACGAGTTCACCCCCCAGCTGCACAACTTCCGCGGCGCGCTTTCCATGGCAAACTCCGGCGCCAACACCAACGGCAGCCAGTTCTTCATCGTTCAGGCCACCGAGACCCCCTCGCAGTTTATCGACGCCATGAAGCAGGCCGGGGAGGAAAGCTACTCCAAGGACTGCATCGCCAAGTATGAGGAAGTGGGCGGCACCCCGTGGCTCGACTTTGTCCACACCGTCTTCGGCCAGGTGTACGAGGGCATGGACGTGGTAGACCAGATGGTCAAGGACGCCAAGGTAGAGGACTCCAACGGCACCGTCCTGCCGGAAAACCAGCCCAAGATCCAGTCGGTGGAGATCACCACCTACGGTGAGGCCCAGGCTTAACATCGCGCTAGACCCGATATTTTCAGAAAGAAAAGGGGATACAATATGATCCAGTTTGAAAAACCCGCAAAAGACAGCGAAGTCATCATCATGGAGACCTCCATGGGCACCATCAAGATCCAGCTTTTCCCCCAGTATGCCCCCAAGGCGGTGGAAAACTTTGTGACCCATGCCAAGGAAGGCTATTATGACGGCCTGACCTTCCACCGGGTCATCAACGACTTTATGATCCAGGGCGGCGACCCCCAGGGCACCGGCTGCGGCGGCGAAAGCATCTGGGGCCGTCCCTTCGAGGATGAGTTCCACGTCGAGCTGCGCAACTTCCGCGGCGCGCTGTCCATGGCAAACGCCGGCCCCTGCACCAACGGCAGCCAGTTCTTCATCGTCCAGGCCAAGGACGTGGACCCCGGACTGGTGGAGCAGATGAAGCAGGTGGGCGTCAACCAGGCCGGCAACGGCTTCCCCGACGAGGTCATCGAGCAGTACCAGAAGGTCGGCGGCACTCCGTGGCTGGACTACAAGCACACCGTCTTCGGCCAGGTGTTCGAGGGCATGGACGTGGTGGACCAGATTGCCGCTGCGGAAAACGCTCCCATCAAGGTCACCATGGATAAGGTTTGGGTGGACAAAGCCGAAAACCACATCCAGTAATGGACGCGCCGCAGGAAAAGGGCAGCATCTGCTACCAGGTAGCGGAGGAGATCGCCCCCCAGGACCGGGAGACCGTCCGCCAGGGGCTGCGGGAGTATAACCTGCCGCGCTGGGAGGACACCCATGCGGCCGAGCTGAATGTTTTGGCGAGGGACCCGCAGGGGCAGATCCAGGGCGGTATCCTGGCAGAGACCCACGGAAAGTGGCTGGAGATCGAGTTCCTTTGGGTGGCCGAAGGCTACCGCGGACAGAAGATCGGCTCCCGGCTGCTGCAGTACGCCGAGGAGGAAGCCCGTGCCCGGGGCTGCCAATATGCTTTTTTAAACACGCTGGACTTCCAGGCGCCGGAGTTTTACCCCCGGTTTGGGTACCGGGAGGTATTCGCGCTGGAGGAATTCCCCCGCACCGGCAGAAAGACCTTTTTTATAAAAAACCTGTAACGGCAGCAAAGCCGGTATCCCATAAGCGGGATACCGGCTTTTTTGTGCGGATTTTTCGGTTTTGGGTAAGGTTATTCCACCCATTCCAGGAAGAACTGGGTCAGCAGCCGCAGGCCCAGGCGGGTGGATTCCAGGTCGATCCACTCCTCCCGGGTGTGGGCGCCGTGGCCCCGGTAGACGCCGAAGCACACCGCCGGGATGCCCTGGGAAAGGGGGATGTTGCAGTCGGTGGAACCGGCCTCGGCGGTCATGGTCAGGCCCTGGGCGGCGCCGGCCTCCATCACCAGGCGGGAAAGAGGCTCCACATCCACCTCGGCGGCGCAGGGACGGTCGCCCACCGTCTCCACCTCCACCTGGATGCCCATGGCGCGGTAAGCTTCGATGACCGCCCAGAACAGACGGTCCATGGCTTCCAGGCCTTCCCGCTTGTCCGAACGGTACTCAAAGAGCATGTGGCACTCCTGGGCGATGGTGTTCACCGAGGTGCCGCCCTGGATGGTGCCGACGTTGTAGGTGGTCTTGCCGATGTCCGGCACCTTCATGGTGTAGAGGGTGTCGATCATCTGGGCCAGGTAGCGGATGGCGTTGCGGTTGCCAAAGGAGCCGTAGGAGTGGCCGCCTTCGGTGCGCACCGTCACCTCAAAGCGCTTGGAGCCCACGGCGTCGTTGACAAATTCGTCTACCCCGCCGTCCACCGCCACCATGCGGCGGATGCGCCCGGCGTAATCGGCCATAAGCTGGCGGGCGCCCTTCAGGTTGCCCAGGCCTTCCTCGCAGCTGTTGAGCACAAAGAGGATGCCGGTGCCCTTTTTGGGGCGCAGGCCCAGCTCCAGGCAGAGGGCGGCCAGCTCGATGACCGCCAGGACGTTGGCAGTGTCGTCGCCGACACCGGGGCCGCAGAGGCGGCCGTTTTCCTCGCGGATGGGCAGGGGGGTGGTGTCGGGGAAGACTACGTCCAAATGGGCGTTAAAGACGGTCAGGTCGTCGCAGCCCTCGGCGTAATAGGGGAAGATGACGTTGCAGGCCGAGTCGATATAGACCCCCTTGGCGCCCAGGGCTTCCAGCCGCTCTTTGCACCAGGCGGCGCGCTGCTGCTCCTGTCCCGACGGGGCCGGGATCTGGGCCAGCTCCCGCAGGCCGGAAAGATAGCGCTCCCGGTGGGCTTCCAGGTAGTCGAGGATGGTTTGAGAAAGTGGTTGCATTATGGTCAGCTCCTTTTTTGCGGGGGTGGGCCCCGCCGTTTCTTTGTCCTTTATCATACCACTTCCGGCGCAGGATGCAAGAGGGACGCTGCTGCCTCTGGAAAGACGGCGGCGGCTGTGGTACACTAGGGGGAAGAAACTCGAAAACGGCAGGAGGAAGCATCCATGCAGAAGAGCATCGGCATTTTGGCCCATGTGGACGCCGGAAAGACCACCCTTTCCGAGCAGATCCTTTACCACGCAGGCGCGCTGCGCACCCGGGGACGGGTGGACCACCAGGACGCCTTCCTGGACAACGACGCCCTGGAACGGGAGCGGGGGATCACCATCTTTTCCGGGCAGGCGCAGTTTTCCTACAACGGCTCGGACTATACCCTGGTGGACACCCCCGGCCACGGGGATTTTTCCGCCGAGATGGAGCGGACGCTGGCGGTACTGGATCTGGCGGTGCTGGTGCTGGACGCAAACGAGCCCATCCCCGGCCACGCTGAGACGGTTTGGCGGCTGTTGGAGGAGAGCGGGGTACCGGCGGTGCTGTTCTTGAACAAGACCGACCGTCCCGGCGCCGACCCCCAGGCCCTGCTGCAGGAGGCAAAGGAGCGGCTGAGCCCCGACTGCGTGGACTGCCTTGGCGGCTTGGAACCGCTGCCGGAAGGGGTCGCGGAGGAGGCCGCCGCCCGGGACGACGCCCTGCTGGAAGCCTACCTGGAAGGGAATGTAGAGGCAGAACAGGTTTGGGAAAGCCTGCGGCAACTAGTGCGGGGGCGGCGCATCTTCCCCTGCTTTGGCGGCTCGGCGCTGCTGGACGACGGAGTGGAGGGCCTACTGCGGGACCTGGACCGGCTGCTGGTCACCGACTACCAAAGCCGGGAGGAGAAGCCCTTCGCCGGGCTTGTGTACCAGATCCGCCACGACAGCCGGGGCGCGCGGGTGGCGCTGCTTCGCGTGCTGGAAGGGAAGCTTTCGGCACGGGACCCGGTGGAGCTGCCCGACGGCACCCAGGCCAAGGCAAACGAGCTGCGCCGCTGCCACGGGGGGAAATATCTGCCCATCCCGGAAGCAAAAGCGGGGGAATTTTGCGCCGTCACCGGCTGGGACGGGGTACGCCCCGGCGAAGGGGTCGGCGCCTGCCGTCGGCAGATCACCTACCAGACGGTCCCCATGCTCACCACCCGGGTGCTGCTGCCGGAAGGGACCCCGGCCCGCACCGCCTTGGAGGGCCTGCGGCAGCTGGAGGACGAGGACCCGTCGCTGCAGTTTCGCTGGGAGGAGGAGAGCCAGGAGCTTTCCCTGCGGTTTTTGGGGCCCATCCAGCTGGAGGTGCTGCGGGAGCTGGCCGCCCGGCGGCTGGGGCTGGAACTGTCCTTTGGGCCCAGCCGCATCCTCTACCGGGAGACGGTCACCGGCACGGCGGTGGGCTACGGGCATTTTGAGCCGCTGCGCCACTACGCCGAGGCCCATCTGCGCCTTTCTCCCGGCGCGCCCGGCAGCGGAATTACCTTCCAAAGCGAATGTTCCGGCGACCTGCTGGACCGCCATTACCAGAACCTCATCGGTACCCACGTGCTGGAACGGGAGCACCGGGGCCTGCTCACCGGCTCGCCGGTCACCGACCTTGTGGTGACGCTGGTCACCGGCCGGGCCCATCTCAAACACACCGAGGGCGGGGACTTCCGCCAGGCGGTCTACCGGGCCATCCGCCAGGGGCTGGAACAGCTGGGACAGGCCGGGCAGCTGCAGCTGCTGGAACCTTGGGAGGACTTCCGCCTTACCCTGCCCCAGGAGCAGCTGGGGCGGGCCCTTTCCGACCTGCAGCGCATGAGCGCCGACGCCCAGCCCCCCGAGACCCTGCCCGGCGGGCGGTGCCTGGTGCGGGGACGGGCCCCGCTGGCCACCCTTATGAACTACGGCCAGGAGCTGGCGGCCTTCACCCGGGGCAGCGGCACCCTGTCGGCCCAGTTTGCCGGGTATTTTGCCTGCCACAACACCCCGGAGGTCATCGCCCAGATCGGCTACGACAAGGACCGGGACGCCGAAAACCCCTCCGGCTCGGTGTTCTGCGCCCACGGGGCGGGCTTTTACGTCCCTTGGGACCAGGTGAAGGACTACATCCACTGCACCGACTAAATTTACCCACAAACAAAAGAACCGCCCGGGAGCGTGACTCTCGGGCGGCTGCTGTTTTTTAGCGGTTATTCGTATTTGAGCTCCATAGGCAGGCCGACGGTCCTGTCCCAGGCCTGCTGGATGGGTTCGGTGATGGCCGGGCCTTCCTTGGGCAGGAACATAAGGTAGGAGATCTGGCGCAGCTTGCCCAGACGGAAGTCGATGCGGGAGCCGACGGCGTCCACCTGGTGCCAGCCGTTTTCCAGCAGGAAGGCGCCCTTCATGCGGTAGACCTCCCGCTGCATCTCCCGCAAAAAGGCGGTGAGGGCCGCGCGGGGCACCGGCTGCCGGCAGTAGAGGAACAGCGGCAGGGAAAGGGCGATGTCGCTTTCGTGGGCGTAGTCCTCGTCCGACCACTGGTGGGCCAGCAGGTCCTGTTCCAAAAAGTCCAGGTTAAACTGCCCGAAGGAGCAGGCCAGGATGCCGCAGTCGGGGTTGATGCGGCGCACCTGCTGCTGGATGACCCCCAGCAGCTCCGGGGCTACCAGGTCGGCTTTGTTGAGGATGGCCAGGTGGCAGTGGCGCAGCTGCCACACCACCGGCTCCATAGAGCGGATGTCCATAAAGTTGTTGGCGTCCACCAGGCACAGGATGCCCTTGAGCTGGTAGCGGTCGCCGCACAGGGCGTTTGCCTCCTGCAAAATGGCTTCCATGGAAGCCGGGTCGCCCAGGCCGGAGCCTTCGGCAAAGACGTAGCGCAGGCCCATAGGGTGCTGGGCCAGGTCGGCCAGCGCCTGGGGGAACAGCGCCTGGGGGCAGGCGCACACCAGGGAGGAGTCGCCCTGCTGGCGCAGGAGGATGTCCTCCCGGCCGTGGATGACCCCTTCTTCCTGCGGGTCGGCCTGCTGGCGGCAGAATTCGTGCTGCAGGATGCCCACGCGCTCGTGCTGCATCAGTTCCAGGATATGGCGCAGGACGGTGGTCTTTCCGGCGCCCAAAAAGCCGGTGAGAAGATAGAGATCCAATTTATCAGCCATAAGATGCCTCCCATTTCCCTTGCGCTCCCGCATGGGGGAGGAAGAGGAAGATTCTTTTATCATCGATGCTATCATTATACCACGATTCGCACCACCCGTCCACGGATTTTTCCAGCTGCAACCAGCCGGGCGGGGGAAGGGGTTGACAAACCTTCCCGGCTTTCGTAGTATAGAAGGCAGTCTGGCCGCCGGGGGCGCCCGCGCGGGCCAAAACGGAAAAAAGGAGAATCGCTATGCACAACAAAACCACAAGGCTGGCCCAGCTGGGGCTGCTGGCCACCGCCATGATCTGGGGCTCCGGCTTCATCGGCAGCCAGATGGCCCTGGACGCCAACTTTTCCTCGGCCTTCATCATGCTGTGCCGCTTTGCCATCGCAACCATGGTGTTCGGGGTGGCGAGCTTTCGCACCCTGCGCCGGCAGATGACCCTTTCCCACTGGAAGTACGGGCTCATCATCGGCAGCTTCCTGTTCTTTGCATTTTATGTGCAGACGGTGGGCCTGCAGTACACCACCCCTTCCAAAAACGCCTTCATCACCGCGGCCAACGTGGTCATCGTGCCGTTTTTGTGGTGGCTGGTGCGCAAAAAGCGCCCCACCCTGCGGCTGGTGCTCTGTTCGGCGGCGTGCTTGGTGGGCATCGGCATCTTGAGCCTCAACCCCGCCGAGGGTTTTGCCCTCAACCTGGGCGACCTGCTGACCTTGGGCTGCGCCGTGCTCTTTGCCTGCCAGATCGTGGCCACCGGCGTGCTGGCGGAGAAGATCCCGCCCCAGGTGGTGGTGTTCATGCAGTTCGCGGTGGCTACCGGGTGGTCGCTCGTCCTGTTTGTGCTCACCGACCGGGACCTGAGCAGCTTCGGCAACCTGGGCGGCATGCTGTCGGTGGTGTACCTGGGCCTGTTCAGCACCTGTCTGTGCTACTTTTTGCAGACCATGGCGCAAAAATACGTGCCCTCCAGCCGGGCGGCTATTTTGCTTTCCTTTGAGTCGCTGTTCGGCACGCTGTTTTCGGTGCTGCTGGGCTACGACGACCCCACCCTCACCATGCTGATCGGCGGCGCGGTGATCGTCACCTCCACCATCCTGGCGGACACCGAGGAGGTCCAGCAGGTGGAGCAGGAGCTGGAGAAAAACCAGCTCTCCTTGGAAAAAGCGGAATAACCCCCGCAGTCGGCGGCTCCCAGGCGGGGGCCGCTTTTTGCTGCTCTGGAATATCCCCCGCCGCCTGGGGCATACCGTAAAGGAGAACGACGGCAAGGGGGAACGGCTATGAAGAAGCGGAAGATGGCGTGGCTGGCGGGGGCGCTGGCGGCAGCGGTATGGACGGCGGGACTGGCGGCCTTTGCGGCTCAGCCGGAGGATTTCGACGGCGAGGGCTGGGAGCGGGAGCTTCCCGCCAAGGCGGTGATCTTGATGGAAGCAGAAAGTGGGCGGGTGCTCTGCGGCAAGGAGATCCACACCCGTCTGCCCATGGCCAGCACCACCAAGATCATGACCACCCTGCTGGCGCTGGAACAGCCCGGCCAGGAGGAATGGTTCACCGTGGACGCCCAGGCGATCCAGACCGAAGGCTCCTCCATGGGATTGCAGGAGGGCGACCGGGTGACCCTGCAGGCGCTGAGCTACGGGATGATTCTGCCCTCCGGCAACGACGCGGCCAACGCCGCTGCCGTGCGCATCAGCGGCAGCATCCCGGCCTTTGTGGAACGGATGAACCAGCGGGCCCGGGAGCTGGGGCTTGCCGACACCCACTACCAAAACCCCTCGGGGCTGGACGCCGAGGGACACTATTCCTCGGCCTATGATTTGGCCCAGCTGACCCGCACCGCCCTGCAGGTGCCGCAGTTTGCCGAGATCTGCCGCCAGTCCTCGGCCAAGGTCTGCTTCGGGAATCCGCCCTACGACCGGTGGCTCAAAAACCACAACCGCCTGTTGGAACTGTACCCCAACGCCATCGGGGTTAAGACCGGCTACACCGAGGCGGCCTACCGGTGCCTGGTGTCCGCCGCCGAAAAGGACGGGGTGAGCCTCATCTGCGTCACCCTCAATTGCGCCGGGGACTGGGAGCTGCACGAGCAGCTTTACGAGGCGTTTTTCCCAAAGATCACCATGACCGAGCTTGCCCTGGAAGGGGAGGAGACGGCGCCCGCCGCCGGGGACAAAACCACCCCCGAGGCCCTGCCCCTGCGCTTGGGGGCCAGCGGGCGCTATCCGCTCTTACCGGGGGAGCGGATTGAAAGTCAGCTGCTCTGCCCGCCGGTGGTAGCGGCGCCGGTGTACGAGGGGCAGCCGTTGGGGCAGGCGCAGTTTTGGGCGGTGGACCCCCAGGGCCGGCGGGGGACGGTGGTGGAGCTGCCGCTGGCGGCGGCCCAAAGTCTGGAAATCGACGACCCCCGGACCGGCGGACTCATTGACAGGCTGCTGGCTTATGCCTTACAATAGGATAGGAACCATCCCCGGCCTGGGTGCGCCCCGGGCCATCCATAGTATTGTATATTAGGGAACGGCCCTTTTGCGGGCCATCGTAGGAAGGAAGAAAATATGGAAAATCTTATCCGTCTGCAAAAAGTATTGTCCGACCAGGGCGTCGCCTCCCGCCGCAAGGCCGAGGAGATGATCCGCCAGGGACAGGTGAAGGTCAACGGCCACCCGGCTCAGCTGGGCCAAAAGGTCAACCCCGCCCGGGATCTGATTACCATCGACGGGCAGCGCCTGTACATCGGGCGGGAGACCCACAAATATTACATCATGCTCAACAAGCCCCGGGGCTACGTCACCACCATGAGCGACGAGCTGGGCCGCCGCTGCGTGGCCGAGCTGGTGGAAGACTTGCCCGAGCGGGTTTACCCCATCGGCCGCCTGGACAAGGACAGTGAGGGCCTGCTGCTGCTGACCAACGACGGCGACTTCGCCAACATGATCATGCACCCCAGCCACCATGTGTCCAAGACCTACCGGGTCACCGTCCGGCCGGATATCACCGACGCCCAGACCATCCAGCTTTCCACCGGTGTGGTCATCGACGGCAAAAAAACCAGCCCCGCCCACATCACCGTGCTGGAAAAACAGCCCGGCCGCGTGGTGGTGCAGTTCGTCATCTACGAGGGCCGCAACCGCCAGGTCCGTAAAATGTGCGAGGCGGTGGGTCTGGAGGTGGCGCGTCTGAAACGCACCGCCATCGGCCCGCTGAAACTGGGTATGCTGGCCCCCGGCAAGTGGCGGGAGCTCAAACCCGGCGAGGTGGGTATGCTGCGCAACGCCGTGCGGGCCGCTTCCGGTGCGCCGGAGGTGCTCAACGACCTGGACGAGACCGTCCTTTCCCCCAAGGCGCCCAAGGCCGCTCCCTCCCGGGACCGTCGGGACGCCGCCCGTCCCCGCCCGGAAAACGGCCCCCGCCGCCGCTGGGAGGAGGACAGCCGCCCCGCTCCCAAAGGCCGTGGCCCAAAACCCGCTCCCAAGTCCTTCGATAAAGGGGAAGGAAAGCCCTTCGGCAAACCCGCAGGCCGTCCCGGCAAAGGCCCCCGCTCCGGCAAGGGCCCCGGCCCCAAGGGCAGCTTCAACCGCAAGGGTTAGCCGCTTTCCCCAAAAAGGACGGCGCGGACTTGCAGCTTTTTGGAGGATATGGTATCATAGGGATATCGCAAGACGAGTTCCCGAAGAAAGGAATGGTATTCTTTGAAGATCCAGAAATCGGGCGAGGATTATCTGGAGACGATCCTCATCTTAGAAAAGAAGAAGGGGAACGTCCGCTCCATCGACATTGCCAACGCCCTGGACTTTTCCAAACCCAGCGTCAGCCGGGCCATGCACATCCTCATGGATGCCGGGCTGATCCGCATGGACGAGTTCAACCAGATCCTCCTCACCGAGGCCGGACGCGCCCGGGCCGAGCAGGTCTATGAGCGCCACTGCTGCCTGACCCAGTTTTTGATGATGACCCTGGGGGTGGAGGAGGCGGTTGCCGCCGAGGACGCCTGCCAGATCGAGCATGTCATCAGCCAGGAGAGCTTCTCCCGTATCAAGGATTATGTGGCCGGACACGCAGCCGTCCCGCAGGAAAACCGATAGAAAAAACAGCCTATCCAGCCCGTTCTGGATAGGTTTTTTCTATGTTTGGGCCGCTTAGAAGGAAGGGCGGTTGTACTTTGGGTGGGGCTGTGCTATTCTGGTAGGGCAAAAAACAAAAAGGAGAGATCCCATGACCCCAATGACCGACCCGCAGCGCCTCGAAAAGATGGTGCCGCTGCTGCTTTCCTGGTACCGCGCCCAAAACCGGGACCTGCCCTGGCGGCGGGACCCGAAGCCCTACCATGTGTGGCTTTCGGAGATCATGCTGCAGCAGACCCGGGTGGAGGCGGTAAAGCCCTACTACGCGCGGTTTTTGCAGGCGCTGCCTACCATCCAGGCGCTGGCCGAGGCCCCCGAAGAGCAGCTGATGAAGCTGTGGGAGGGGCTGGGGTATTACAGCCGGGCCCGCAGCCTGCAGAAGGCCGCCCGCCAGGTGGTGGAGCAGTACGGCGGGGCGCTTCCAGCGTCCTATGAGCAGCTGCTGGCGCTGCCGGGCTTCGGGGAATATACCGCCGGGGCGGTGGCGTCCATCGCCTTCGGTATCCCGGTGCCCGCCGTGGACGGCAACGTGCTGCGGGTGGTGTCCCGCCTGCTGGAAGACGGGGCGGATTTCTCCAAAAAGAAGGAGAAGGACCGGGTGCGGGAGATGCTCCTGCAGGTGGAACCGGCCGACGCCCCCGGCGACCTAAACCAAGCCATCATGGAGCTGGGGGCCATGGTCTGCCTGCCAAACGGCGCGCCCCGGTGTCTCGAGTGCCCGCTGCGGGGCATCTGTAAGGCGGGGCAGGCGGGCTCTACCGGGGACTACCCCTACAAGCCCCCGAAAAAGCCCCGCCGGGTGGAGGAACGTACCGTGCTGCTGGTGCGGCGGGGGGAGGAGCTGCTGCTGCACCGCCGTCCTGCCAAGGGCCTGCTGGCCGGGCTGTGGGAACTGCCCGCCTTAGAGGGCCGGGCAGACGCCGCCCAGGCTGAGCAGTGGCTTTTGGAAGAGCTGGGCCTGTCCGCTGCCAGCTGGGAGCCGCTGGCCCCGGCCAAACACATTTTCAGCCACGTGGAGTGGCAGATGACCGGCTGGGCGGTCGCTTTGCCCCAAGAAGCGCCGTCCCCGCTGCCGGAGGGCTATGTCTGGGCCGGGAGAGAGCAGCGGCAGAAGGACTACGCCCTGCCCTCGGCCTTTGCGCCGTTTTTAAAAGGGGAACAAAAGGAGGAACGCCAAGCGTGAAACTGACGGTATTGATCGAAAACAAACCCGCTCCTGGCCGCCCGGAGCTTGTGGCCGAACACGGGCTTTCGGTGCTGGTGGAGACCGAGGCCGGGCGGGTGCTGCTGGACACCGGCACCACCGGGGCCTTTGCCGAAAACGCCAAAAAGCTGGGGCTGGACCTGTCCCGGCTGGACGGGGTGGTCATCTCCCACAACCATTACGACCACATCGGCGGCATCCGGGCGCTGCTTGGCTGCAACCATTCGGCCCCCATCTACCTGCGCCGGGAGGCCCGCCGCCGCTACTACCGCTGTGTGGACGGGGTGTACGGCTACCACGGCGAGCCGGAAGGGGTCTTTGAGGAGGCGCCGGAGCGGTTCGTCTTTTTGGAGGAGGACACCGAGATTTTGCCCGGCGTCTGGGTCATGCACAACCAGGTGAAGGACGAAAGCCGCTACTGCCGGGACCGCGCCCGCTTCTGCCGCGCCCGGGAGGACGGCAGCGGCTACGAGCCGGACGACTTTACCCACGAGCAGTTCCTTTGCATCCGGGGCAAGGAGGGGCTGACCGTCCTGTCCTCCTGCTCCCACAACGGCATCGTCAATATTTTGGAATCGGTGCGGCGGCGCTTTGGGGAGGAGCCGGTCTGCCATGTGGTGGGGGGCTTTCATATGATGGCCCACCGGCCCGACGCCAACGGCGTCCCCACCGAGTGCATGAACTGCCCGGAGGAGTTTGCCCGCCAGATGGCCCAGTACCTGCGGGATCGGGTGAGCGACGGGGTGTACACCTGCCACTGTACCGGCTCGGTGGCCTGCGCCAACCTGGCCCAGGTGCTGGGGGAGCGCATCCGCTACATCCCCACCGGCACCGTCCTGGAGTGGGAATAATTTTGCGCCTGGTGGACGCAGCCGCCGGGGCGTGCTATAATCAGAAGGAAAGCTCCCTGCTGGCTTTGGCCGCGCCGGGGGTTTCCACTTTCAATAAGGAGGACGATACCTATGGTTTCCAATGAAATGATGCAGCGCATCGAGCGCTTTGTGGAAGAAAACCGCCCGAGCATTGTGGCGGATATTAAGAAACTGGTGGACATCAAAAGCGTCAGCGGCGCTCCCGAGGGGGCGGACGCTCCCTTTGGCGCCGGCTGCCACAAGGTGCTGGACACCGCTCTGGAAATGTGCGGCGCTATGGGCTTTGCCACCAAAAACTACGACTACTACTGCGGTTCTGCTTCCATCGGCAGCGGTGAGAAGGAGATCGCCCTGCTGGGCCACCTGGACGTAGTGCCCGAGGGCAAAGGCTGGAGCCACGACCCCTATGATATGATCGAGAAGGACGGCTACATCTACGGCCGCGGCGTCTCGGACGACAAAGGCCCCACCGTGCTGGGCCTGTACGCGCTCAAATTCCTCAAGGAGCAGAACATCCCCCTCAACTACACCTACCGTCTGGTGCTGGGCTGCAGCGAGGAGACCGGCATGGCCGACATGAAGCACTTTATGGAGGTGGAGAAGATCCCCACCTTCGCCTTCACCCCCGACGCCGACTTCCCCGGCATCATCGGTGAAAAAGGCGGCCTGAGCTTTGCTATCCGCTTCCCGGTGGACGGCAAGGTGCTCACCGCACTGCAGGGCGGCACCGTTCCCAATGCGGTCTGCGGCGAGGTGACTGCAGAGCTTACCGGCGTCAGCGAAAGCGACCTGGGCAGCTATGACCCGGCAGTCTACACCGTAGAAGCCATGGAAGGCGGCATCCGCGTCACCGCCAAGGGCAAGACCTCCCACGCGGCCAAGCCCGAAGGCTCGGTCAACGCCATCGCCCTGCTCTTTGCCCTGCTGGAAAAACTGCCCCAGGCTTCCGAAATGGAGAAGAAGACCGCCCGCGGCGTGCTGGCTGTACTGTCCGACTACAACGGCGCCGGTATCGGCATCCCGGTAGAGGATGAGCCCTCCGGCAAGCTGACCCACATCAGCGGCCTGGCTCACCTGGAAGGAAACGAAGTGGTGCTTTCCTTTGATATCCGTTACCCGGTTACCTGCAACGGCCTGGAACTGATGGAAAAGGTCAAGGCGCACGTGGCTGCCATGGGCTTCACCGCTGTCCTAGACCACGACTCCAAGCCCTCCTACCGTCCTGCGGACACCCAGGAGGTCCAGTGCCTCATGCAGGCTTACGAGCAGGTCACCGGCGAAAAAGGCGTACCGGTGGTCATCGGCGGCGGCACCTATGCCCGTCACTTCCCCAATGCCATCGCCTTCGGCCCCCACTTTGAGGAGATGCCCAACCCGGCCGGCGAAGGCAAGGGCGGCGAGCATATGCCCGACGAGTGCACCTCGGTGGACTACATGATGAAGGCTGTACGCATCTACATCCTGGCCCTGCTGGGACTCAACGAGCTTTCCCTGTAAGAAAAATTGACCCGAAAATAAAATTCGACCCGTCTCCCCAAAGCGCAGCTGCTTTGCGGGGGGCGGGCCGTTCTGTCTGCCGGGGCTTGCGGCAGGCAGGGGGACTGTGATACAATAAAACCAGGAGGTGAGGTCATGGACAACCAAGAACTGCTGCTGGCCATGCGCCAGATGCTGGAAGAAACCGTAGCGCCCATCAACAAGCGCCTGGACAATATGGATAAACGTCTGGACAACATGGACAAACGCCTGGACGACCTGGACCGCAAGGTGGACGAGGTCAAAACGCTGGCCACCAAGACCCAGCTTACCATCGAAAACGAGATCGCGCCCAAGATCAAGATCCTGTTTGAGGGTCAGCTGGTCCTCCAAAGCCGTTTTGCCCAGATCGACCGGATGGAACGCATCCTGGAGGAGGTCCGCTCCGATGTGCAGACCCTCAAGGCCGTGGTTTCCTGGCACAGCACCGACATCCGCGCCTTAAAAAGAAGAAGCAGCGGAAGGATATAACCTTTCCCGAGAAAAGCGATACCGCCCCTTGTTTTGCGGGCGGTATTTTTGCGGCATAAAACCGGCCCGTCTCCCCAAAGCGCAGCTGCTTTGCGGGGGGCGGGCCGGTTCTTTTTGCGGCTTTACAGCGGCGGCAGGGTCAGGGGCTGGAGCTGCCGGCCTTCCAGCGCCGCCTGGATGGTGGGGATGAGCTGGGTGAAATCCGCCACGATGGAGGTGGGCTTGCCGGAAAAGCTGTCCTGCCGCATGGGCACGAAGTACAGGTTGCGGGTGCCCAGCAGCTGGCCGATGTTGCGGGCCGAGCCGGAAAGGGCGTCGTTGGTGGAGACCGCCAGCACCACCGGGCGGGCGTTGCGCAGGTGGGCCTTTACCGCCATGGTGATGGAGGTGTCGGTGATGCCGTTGGCAAGCTTGCCCAGGGTGTTGCCGGTGCAGGGGGCCACCACCATCACGTCCAGCAGCTTTTTGGGTCCGATAGGCTCGGCCTGGGCCACTGTGTGCCAGACGGGCTTGCCGGTGAGGGTCTCCATCTGGCGGATGAAGTCCTCCGCCTTGCCAAAGCGGGTGTCGGTCTCGTAGGAGATGGCGGACATGAGAGGCTGGATGTCCCAGCCGTCCTGGGCGGCGCAGGCCTGGAGCTGCTCCATGACCTGCCGGAAGGTGCAGAAGGAACCGGTGACCCCAAACCCGACCCGCAGGGCCGGGGCGGGGGCGGTGGAAGATTGACTCATAACGTTGACTCCTTTTCTCTTTTGGTGGGGGGGTTACAGCACGCCCCGCTCGGTAAGCATGGTGTGGACAGTGCTGGCCAAAATCTGCCCGGCGGTGTCCGGGGCGGTTTTGCCCGGCAGGGCCAGGGCCCAGATGGTGCGCACCCCCAGACGGCGGGCGGCCTCCTGGTCCACCCCGCCGGGCCGGGACGCCAGGTCCATAAGCAGGCAGCCGGGAGGAAGCAGGGAAAGCTCCGCCTCCCCAAAGAGCCGGGCGGGCACGGTGCTGAACACCACCTGCTGGTGCGGCAGGGCGGCGGGCAGCTTTTCCAGAGGCAGGGCGGTCATCCCTTCGGCGCGGGCCCAGGCCAGGTCCGGCAGGCTGCGGGCGGCTACCGTCACCTGGGCGCCCAGGGCACGCAGGTACCGGCAGAGCACCCGGGCAATGCGCCCATACCCGGTGACCAGACAGCGGCTCTGCCACAGGGTGATGGGCAGCTCCTGCATGGCAAGCTGCAGGGCGCCTTCGGCGGTGGGGACGGCGTTTGCGATAGCCAGTTCCTCCCGGGCGGCGTAGTCCAGCACCGTCACCCCTTTGTCCTGGGCCAGCTGCCGCACCGCCGGGGAGGGCATCCCCCCCAGCACCACCGCGCCGATGCCCACCCGTTCCAGGCAGTCGGCCAGGGGCACCGGCTGGGGGAAGAAGGGGGCGTTGAGATGCTCGCCGTCGGTGGACACCGGCAGCGGCAGGATCACCGCGTCCATAAGGGGCAGGCGGGCCGGGTCGGTCTCCCGGCAGACGCCGTCGGGCAGCGGCGGGGCGGCGTCCCCCGCGTCAAAGAAGAAGGTATGTACGAAAGATCCCCGCTCCCAAAGGGCCCGGGCCAGGGCGGCCTGGCGCAGGTCCCCGCCCAGCACGGCCAGGTGCGGTCCGCAGGCAGCGTTGCTCATAAAAAAGACCCCCATTCCGATGGTGTTTGCCGCGGCGCGGCTATTTCATCCTATGAGGGCGGGGGAAAAGGGGTGAAAGGCGGGCGCTCGTCCCGCAAACCCCTGCGGCGGGCGCAAAAAAATCCCCCCGCCGGCAGGGCAGGGGGGAGGGGTCAGCACTGGTAGGGCGGGTGGCCGCCGATGGTGGTCTCGATGGAGGCGCTGGCCTGGGGGAGAGGTTCGTCCTCCGGGGGGAGGCCGGCGCTTTGGCGGACGGCGTCCCGGCTGGGCGGGGTATCCGAGGCGGGATGGGGGATGGGCTTTTCCGCCGCCTGGGCGTAGGCTTCCAGCACCGCCTGTTCCAGCTGCTGGCGGGCCTGGGGGCGGATGGGGTGGCAGACGTCCCGGAAGGCGCCGGTCTCGTCCCGGCGGCTGGGCATGGCGACGAACAGCCGCTCCGGGCCCTGGATGACCTTGATGTCGTGGATAGCCAGCTCGTCGGCAATGGTGATGGACACCAGGGCGCGCAGGCGGGTCTCGGTGTACAGCTTGCGGATGCGGATATCGGTGATGTTCATGGTTTTTGTCTCCTTTGTGGGGATGTAGCGGTCTTCGCTGGATAGTGTGGGCCGGCGGGGGCGGCTTATACGCCGGGGCGGCAAATTTTACAGATGGCAGGAAATTTGCAAATTTCCTGTTTATTTTATCCGGTTTTCGCAATATAATAGGGATAACGAGTTTGAAGAGCGCGGCACCGGCAGCCAAACGGGCCGCCGCGGCGGAAAGGATGCCATTATGATTTCCATCAAAGACACCATTTTGGAAGGCAAAAAGCATATCCACTTTATTGGGATCGGCGGCTCGGGGATGTACCCCATCGTACAGATCCTCCACGGGCTGGGCTTTACCATGAGCGGCTCGGACAACAACCCCGGCGAGACCATCGAGGCCGAGCGGGCGCTGGGCATCCCGGTGACCATCGGGCAGAAGGCCGAAAACATCGCCGGGGCGGACCTGATCGTCCACACCGCCGCCATTATGGAGGACAACCCGGAGCTGGTGGCCGCCCGGCAGAGCGGCGTGCCCACCATCGAGCGGATGGTGCTGCTGGGGCTCATCAGCCGGTGGTTCGAGGACTGCATCTGCGTCTGCGGCACCCACGGCAAAACCACCACCACCTCCATGCTCACCCAGATCCTGCTGGAAAACGGGCTGGACCCGTCGGCGGTGGTGGGCGGCAAGCTGGACGCCATCCACGGCAGCGGCCGTCTGGGCAAAAGCCCGGTGATGGTCTGCGAGGCCTGCGAATTTGCCGACCATTTCCTGCAGCTGGACCCGGATGTGGCGGTGATCCTCAACGTGGACGCCGACCATCTGGATTACTTTAAGACCCTGGACAACGTCATTGCCTCCTTCCACAAGTTTGCCCAGATGGCAAACAAGGCGGTGATCTACAACGGCGACGACCTCAACACCTGCAAGGCGGTGGAGGGCGTCACTGGCAAGAAGCTCATCTCCTACGGCAAGCGCCCGGAAAACGACTACTACCCCGAAAACATCCAGCACCACGGCGGCTCCCGCTGCGG
Organism: Oscillospiraceae bacterium; assembly: GCA_019423755.1. GTDB lineage: Bacteria > Bacillota > Clostridia > Oscillospirales > Ruminococcaceae > Negativibacillus. Next base: position 90,431 of record JAHZAU010000005.1, on the reverse strand, counting down.
CTACGACCTGATGCACCAGGGAAGGCTCCTGGGCCACGTGGAACTTTCGGTGCCCGGCGAGCACAACGTCCTCAACAGCATCGGCGCCATCGCCGCCGCGCTGGAGGTCGGCTGCGGGCTGGAAGGGGCGCTCAAGGCTGCCGATTCCTTCAAAGGCGCCCACCGGCGCTTTGAGATCATGGGGGTGAAAAACGGCGTCACCATCGCCGACGACTACGGCCATCACCCCGCCGAGCTGGAGGTGACCCTGCGGGCCGCCAAGGAGATGGACTACAAGCGGGTGTGGGCGGTACACCAGCCCTTCACCTACTCCCGCACCGCCATGCTGCTGGACGACTTTGCCCGGGTGCTGCAGCTGGCCGACCGGGTGGTTCTTTCCGAGATCATGGGCTCCCGGGAGAAGAACACCTACAACATCTACTCCAAGGACCTGGCCGAAAAGATCCCCGGCTGCGTTTGGTTCCCCACGCTGCGGGAGGTAGCCGATTACGTTATGGCCAATGCCCAGCCGGGAGATTTGGTAATAACGATGGGTTGCGGAGATGTGTACAAATGTGCTAGAATGATGCTGGACGAACCAGATTATGAGCAGGAAAAGTAAGTTTTCCCGAAAACTGGTTTCTCTACCGACCGTAAGGCTGGCATAAATTCAGAAAGAAAGAGTGATCCCACATGAAAAAGGCAATCGCAACAACCAACGCACCCAGTGCCATTGGACCTTACTCCCAGGCTATCGCTGCCGGTGATCTGGTATTCGTATCCGGCCAGCTGCCCATCGACCCGGCGACCGGCTCTATGCCCGCTAACACCGCCGAGCAGACCAGACAGTCCCTCAAAAACATCCAGGCTATCCTCGAGGCGGAGGGTATGAGCATGCAGAACGTGGTGAAAACCACCGTCCTCATGCAGGATCTGGGCGATTTCGGCGCTATGAACGAAGTATACGCCGAGTTCTTCACCGGTGACTGCCCGGCTCGTGCTGCTTTCCAGGTAGCGAAGCTGCCCAAGGACGCACTGGTCGAGATCGAAGCCATCGCTTGCCGGGGCTAATCCTTTTTAAACGGAGAAACTGGGGCTGCGCCGCAGGGTGCGGCCCCTTTTTTGCATAGCGGCTCCCTCAAGGGGCAGCCCTTCTAAGGAAGGCAGCCCTTCTAAAGGAAGTCAGCCCTTCTTTAGAAGGACTTAAAAAACAGGCGTCGTGCTGCTAGGCGGCCGCCGCGAAGGAGGAATCATCATGCAGGAATGGATGAGCACCCACGAGGAGGAGCTGCGCCACCGCCGGGAGATCCGGGGGCATTACGGGGTACGCAGTTTCTTTGCACTGCTTGTTTTGTGCGGGGTGGCTTTGGAGCTTAGCCATTGGAGCTCCCTGGTGCCGGAAAACGCACTGATCCAGGGGAGCATGCTGCTGACCCTGGGCTACTACCTGACGGCGGTCACCGCCCGGGGGGCGCTGTTTTCCCCCAGAAACCACTGGGCAGGCCAGCTGATCTGCGGCTTTGTGTCCGCCAGCGCCCTGTTTATGGGGTTTGTGGTGGGGATGCTGGTGTCCGCCCTGCGGCAGACGCTGGAACTGGCGGACCTGTTGGTGCTTTCGGTGGAGGTGTTCGCCGTGCTGCTGGCCTGGGGCTGCGCCCTGTGGGCCAACGCGGTGCAGCAGCGCCAGCAGCAGCCGGAGCCGCCCGCCGAGGAACCGATGCTCCCCTAAAAAACCAAAACACAAGCAAGCGTCCGGCTGCGGCCGGGCGCTTTTTTTTGTCTCTGGAAGGAGGAAAAGGTGGGAAAAAGGCCGGGAATATGCGCAAAAAAGCGGGGAAAGAGAGGAAAAGGAAAAAATACCGCTTCTTTTTTGCTTTAACGCAATAAAATACACTGTTACACAGGCTCACTGTATAATCGTACCGTTTCCTCCCGGGCGTACCGGCGGAAAACGGGAGGGAAAAGCCTGGAAAAATGGCGTAATCAAAAGCGTTTCCTGCGTTTTCCCGGGAAAGGGGGCGGCGAGACGTTATGTATAAATATAATATAATATTTATACATTATAAATGCATAAAAAGAGGACTGGCCCTGGGGAGGAAGCGGAAATTCCCGGAAAACAGCACAGGTGTCCGGCAGCTGGATACAAAACGCCGCTGGCAATTCGTCTTTGAGGTGGGAAAAGGGGAAAACACAACTTTGCATAGCGTGTCAGTGTGTCAGTTAAAAATAGAGGGACAGGAGGGGATGAAATCAGCCAAAACCGCAAATAGGGGAGAATTCTTGCAGGATTTCCCCTCCCCAAAAAGCAAAACGCCGCCGGCGAAAGGGAACGAGAAACAAAAGAACTGGAATTTTTCATAAAAGGTTCGGGCGAAACTGGGATTTTTCGTACAGTTTTTTCGGAAAATGTACAGAATTCATTTTGTCCGCATAAAATTTTAGATATTTCAAAATTTGTATTGCAAAACCATTCATAATGAAGTATAATCAGTAATTAGTTAATCACTGTTTTGCAGATTTGTAACAATTGGGCCTGCAAAACAAAATTTCGCAGTCAATAAGGGGGATAAAAATGTTTAGGTACAGTGTAAAACGAGTTTTGTCAATGCTTTTGACACTGTTTCTCATTGCGACCACCGTGTTCTTCCTGCTGAGAGCCATCCCGGGCAGCCCGCTTTCCCGTGAAAGAAAGCTGCCGCCGGCAATCGAAGCAGCTCTGGCGGAGAAGTACAACCTCAACGACCCGATCATGAAGCAGTATTATGACTACATGAAGGGTCTGGTCCAGCTGGATCTGGGTACCTCCATGTCCAAACTGGGCGTCAGCGTCAACGACATGATCAAAGAAGGCTTCCCGGTCTCTGCAAAGGTCGGCGGCCTGGCTATCTGCATGGTAGTGCTGCTGGGTATCCCCATGGGCATCATCGCAGCGCTCAAGCAGAATCATTGGCAGGATTACACCATATCCTTTATCTCAACCTTGGGTATTACCATCCCCAGCTTCGTCATCGGTACCTTCATTATGTACATCTTCGGTGAGAAGCTTAAGTGGATCCCCGCCGGCGGTCTGGGCAGCTGGAAAGCTTACATCGGCCCGGTCATCGCTCTGGGCGGCTTCTCCATGGCGTCGGTCACCCGTCTGATGCGCTCCAGCTTCCTGGACGTGATCGGTCAGGACTACATCCGTACTGCCCGCGCCAACGGCCTTTCCGAAAAGAAGGTCATCTTCAAACACGCGCTGAAAAACGCGCTGATCCCGGTACTGACCTACCTGGGCCCCGCCATCGCGTCCATCCTCACCGGTTCCTTCGTAACCGAGAAGATCTTCGCCATCAACGGTTTGGGCAAATACTATGTAGAGAGTATCGGTAACCGTGACTACACCACCATCATGGGTACGACCCTCTTCTTCGCAGCGTTCTACATCGTGATGGTATTCGTGGTGGACATCGCCTACGCGCTGGTGGACCCGCGGATCAAACTGGAAGACTAGGGCAGGAGGAAAGACAATGGATAACAAGAAATGGGAATTTGTGGATAAAAGTACCGCAACCGTTGCCGAAGACACCCGCCCCAGCCTGACCTACTGGAAGGACGTGTGGAACCGCTTCAAGAGCAACAAGATCGCCATCCTGGGCCTGATCCTGCTGGCCATCATCGTGGCCATCGTGGTGATCGGCCCCATGACCACCGATGTCTCCTACTCCGACCAGAAGCTGGAATACGGCAACATCCCGCCGGTACTGGACATTGTGGACCTGGGCGACGGCGACTATGTCTATGTACATAAGGAATACAAACTCATCTCGGTCACTGCGGACGGCGAGCTGCTCGGCGTACCGGAGATGACTGCCAACGATATGATGAACCGCACCAAGACCTTTGACGTGAACGGCAAAGAAGTGGTCATCGACTACAGCAAGGCAGCCGACAAGAGCCTGCCTTCCGACGCGCTGACCTACGATCTGACCGTAAACGGCGAGCCCATCGACGCCAGCAACACCGTTTCCAAGTGGAACAAGACCTACCTGCTGGGTACCGACAAGCTGGGCCGTGACGTTTGGGTCCGTCTGCTCTACGGCGGCCGCACCTCCCTGCTGGTCGGCGTTACCGCTGCTCTGTTCAACGCCTTCATCGGCGTGTTCTACGGCGGTATCTCCGGTTACGAAGGCGGTAAGGTCGACAACATCATGATGCGTATCGTCGACTTCATCAACTCCATCCCGCTGATGCTCATCGTCATCCTCATCGGCGTATTCGTCAACGACACCGGCGCAACCACCATCATCCTAACCATCGGTTTGGTATACTGGGTCGGTATGGCGCGCCAGGTCCGCGGCCAGGTTATGTCCCTGAAGGAACAGGAGTTCGTCATGGCTGCCCGCACCCTGGGCGCTTCCAAAAAGCGTATCATCGTCCGCCACATGATCCCCAACGCACTGGGCCCCATCGTGGTATCCATGATGATGAGCGTACCCAGCGCCATGTTCACCGAGGCTTTCCTGAGCTTCGTTGGTCTGGGTGTATCGGCGCCGATGGCTTCCTGGGGTACTATGGCTAACGACGCCCTGGGCGGCATCCGCTCCTTCCCCTACCTGCTGATCGCACCTTCTGTGGCCATCGCTCTGACCATGATCGCCCTGAACTTCGTGGGCGACGGCCTGCGCGACGCCCTTGACCCCCAGCAGAGAAAGTAAGATACGGACACGACGGAATCGTTAGGAAGGTGAGAAGATGAGCACAGAAAACAAAGCTGTAACCAGCAAAGAAAAGATTCTCGAAGTCAAAGACCTGAAGACCTCCTTCTTCCTCCACGTAGGAGAAGTGCAGGCGGTCCGCGGTGTCAGCTTCGACGTATATAAAGGCGAGATCCTGGGCATCGTAGGCGAGTCCGGTTCCGGCAAAAGCCAGACCTGCATGTCCGTACTGAAGCTGCTCCAGGAGCCCGGCCGCATCAAGGACGGCCAGATCCTCTTTAAAGGCAAGGACATCGTCCCCATGAACGCCAAAGAGATGCAGGACGTTCGCGGAAACCAGATCTCCATGGTATTCCAGGACCCCATGACTGCACTGAACCCGGTTTACACCGTGGGCAACCAGATCATGGAAGTCATCATGAAGCATAAAAAGGTCGGCAAGGAAGAGGCCCGCAAAATGGCCATCCATATGCTGGAGCTGGTAGGCATCCCGTCCCCTGCGGACCGCATGAACAACTACCCCCACGAGTTCTCCGGCGGTATGAGACAGCGCGCCATGATCGCTATGGCCCTGTCCTGCGACCCGGAGCTGCTGGTGGCCGATGAGCCCACCACCGCTCTGGACGTAACCATCCAGGCACAGGTACTGGACCTGATGAAGGACATCCAGCACCGCCTGGGTACCTCGGTCATCCTCATCACCCACGACCTGGGCGTTATCGCCGAAAGCTGCCAGCGCGTTATCGTTATGTACGGCGGCCTGGTGCTGGAAGAAGCCCCGGTGGATGACCTGTTCAACAACCCCAAGAACCCCTACACCCTGGGCCTGCTGCAGTCGGTGCCCAACCCGGATGCCCAGACCAAGGAGCGTCTGGTGCCCATCCCCGGCACACCCCCAGACCTGCTCAACCCGCCCAAGGGCTGCCCGTTCGCTTACCGCTGCAAATATGCCCTGAATGTTTGCTACGACGAGCTGCCGCCGTTCTACAACTGCGGCCCGGACCACAAGTCCAGATGCTGGCTGCTGGATAAGCAGGCACCTCTGGTGGAAGCCATCGGAAAGGCGGTTGAAGAATAATGGCAGAGAACAAGACCCCTATGGCAGAGAACAACGCTCCGCTGGTTCAGGTGAAAAACCTGAAGAAATACTTCACCAAAGGCGGCGGCCTGCTGGGCGGCCCCAAACTGGTGACCAAGGCCGTGGACGATGTAACCTTCAGCATCGCCAAGGGCGAGACCATGGGCCTGGTTGGTGAGTCCGGCTGTGGTAAATCCACCACCGGCCGTACCATCATCCGCCTGTACGAGCCCACCTCCGGCCAGATCATCTACGACGGCAAGGACATCACCAAGCTCTCTGAAAAAGAGATGCTGCCCTTCCGCAAAGAGATCCAGATGATCTATCAGGACCCCTATGCGTCCCTGAACCCCAGAATGACCGTATCCGATATCATCGGTGAGGCTCTGGATATCCATAAGCTGGCTTCCGGCAAAGAGCGCGCCGAGATCATCGGCGGCCTGCTGGAGCGCGTCGGTCTGAAACCCGAGCACGCCAGCCGTTACCCCCACGAGTTCTCCGGCGGTCAGCGTCAGAGAATCGGTATCGCCCGTGCCCTTGCCGTCCGTCCCAAGTTCATCATCTGCGATGAGCCCATCTCCGCTCTGGACGTATCCATTCAGGCACAGGTGGTCAACATGCTGGAAGACCTGCAGGACGAAATGGGCCTGACCTATCTGTTCATCGCCCACGACCTGTCCATGGTGAAGCACATCTCCAAAAAGCTGGGCGTTATGTACCTGGGCCAGCTGGTGGAGACCGGAGACGCCGACGAGATCTACAAGAATCCCCAGCACCCCTACACCCAGGCGCTGCTGTCGGCCATTCCGATCCCCAACCCGCGCAACGAGAAGCACCGCATCATGCTGGAAGGCGACGTTCCGTCTCCCATCAACCCGCCGTCCGGCTGCCGCTTCCGCACCCGCTGCAAATACTGCACCCAGAAGTGCGCCGAAAGCGAGCCCAAGCTCAAAGAGGTGGCTCCCGGTCACTTTGTGGCTTGCCACCTGTTCGACTAATCGAACCATCCCAATCCCTCTCCCGCTTCGGGAGGGGGATTTTTTTGCGCTTTGGGGGGATTTCCCCGGAAATATGGGGGAAGGGTGGAGAACCTCCCGGAAAGGGCAGTTTTCCCGGCGAAGGAGCGGGAAAGAGGAGGACCTGTCCGGGAGGGAATACTTGAATAAAAATGCCGGTATAAAGCAAGGTGCGGCAAGAGGAACGTGCGGCAGGAAAATTGGGATAAATGCAATAATATTCTGTATAACTCGGGATATATGCGAAATTATACAACAAAATAAGAATAAATCACAAAATTATTCCTCTGGAATATGATTTTTTATCCCAATGCACAAAAAGAGGGGTAGTGTATAAAAATACTGATAAAACCCATTGAAATGTGTTTTTATTCATGGTATACTCCATTCATCGAAGCAAAACACCAGGAGGAATGAGTAAGATGAAAAAATGGATGGCGCTGCTTCTGGCAGCTGCAATGTGTACTGCCATGATGGCCGGCTGCGGTTCCGAACCGGCTTCCGAGGAAACCGGCTCCCAGGAATCCACCCAGGAGACCACCGAGACCCCCGCTGCGTCCGAGACCGAAACCGAAAGCGAATCCGGCTCCAAGGTGCTGACCTACAACCTGGCCGCCGATCCCAAGACCCTGGACCCCAACCTGAACAGCTCCTCCGACGGCAGCAAGGTGCTGGTCAACGAGTTTGAAGGCCTGCTGCGGGACAAGAGCGACGGCAACGGCCCCCAGCCCGCTATGGCCGCTGAGATGCCCCAGGTGGTGGAGAACGCCGACGGCACCGTCACCTACACCTTCACCTTGCGGGACGCCAACTGGTCCGACGGGGTGCCGGTCAAGGCGCAGGACTTCGTCTTTGCTTATCAGCGGATGGTCGACCCGGCCACCGCAGCAGAATATGCTTACATGATGGCCCCCATCCTCAACGCCGAGGAGATCATCGCCGGGGAAAAGGATAAAAGCGAGCTGGGAGTGAAGGCCATCGACGACAAGACTTTGGAGATCACCCTGAAGCACACCTGCGGCTACTTTGAAGGCCTGCTCTGCCATCCTACCTACCTGCCCCTGCGGGAAGATGTCGTCGGCACCGACGTGGACGGCCTGTGGGCCAAAGACCCGGAGAAGATCGTCTCCAACGGCCCCTTCACCCTCACCGAATACACCATGGGCGACCAGCTGGTACTCACCAAAAACCCCGAGTACTGGGATGCCGAAAACGTCAACCTGGACCAGCTGGTCTTTAAGATGATCGTGGACGAGGGCACCTCCCTCACCGCCTTCCACAACGGCGAGGTGGATATGATCACCGACACCATCCCCGCTGAGGAGGTCCAGCAGCTCATCGCTACCGGCGAGTGCCAGCTGTACCCGCTGCTCAACGCTACCTACTATAAGATCAACGCCCAGACTGAGATCGAGGCCCTGCAGGATGTACGGGTGCGCAAGGCCCTGTCCATGGCCATCGACCGGAAGGCTCTGGTGGAGAACGTCACCCGCTCCGGCGAGGCTCCGGCTATGGGTCTGGTGCCCTACGGCATGACTGTGGCCGACGGCAGCACCGACTTCCGTGACTACGCCGGCAGCTACTACCTGACCGAGGAGGCCCAGCTGGATGAGGCCAAAGCCCTGCTGGCCGAGGCCGGTTACCCCGAAGGCGAAGGCATCCCCACCATCCAGATCCTCTACAACACCAAGGACCTGAACAAATCGGTGGCCGAAGCCATCCAGGAGATGTGGAAAGAGCTGGGCATCCAGGTGGAACTGGTCAACCAGGAGTGGGCCGTCTTCCAGGATAACCTGGTGGGCCTGCAGTATCCCGCCATCGCCCGCGACAGCTGGAGCGGCGACTACACCGACCCCATGACCTTCATGGATATGTACACCAGCGGCAACGTCCAGTCCGCCTGCGGTTATGCCAACCCCGCTTATGACGAGCAGATCGCCATCGCTGCCAACTCCCAGGGCGAGGAACACTTCGCCGCCTACGCCGAGGCCGAGCGGGTCATCATGGAGGACGCTTACATTATCCCGCTGTACTACTCGCAGATGAAGGTCTGCATGAGCCCCAGCATCACCGGGGTGGGCATCGACTCCCTGGGCAAGCTGTGGTTTGGCAACGCCGACATCGTGGCAGAATAATCCCGTCATCTTCGCACACTTTCATATACCTCACCCATCGAGAGGGCCCCGGCCAGGGGCTCTCTCCTTTTTTGTCTGCGGCAGTAGGCCCGAAGGCTTGCCAGCAGGGGAGGGGCTGTGGTATGATGGAGCCACGAGTCTGCCTGCGGGCAGCAATCTGACGATGGAGAAGTGCGAAAGATGAGTATATTAAATGTAGAACACGTTTCCCACGGCTTTGGGGCCCGCAGCATCCTGCAGGACGCCTCCTTCCGGCTGCTCAAGGGCGAGCACGTGGGCCTGGTGGGCGCCAACGGCGAGGGCAAGACCACCTTTTTGAAGATCATCACCGGGCAGCTCATGCCCGACTCCGGCAAGGTCAGCTGGTGCAACCGCATCACCACCGGCTACCTGGACCAGTTCACCACCCTCACCCCCGGCATGACCATCCGCCAGGCGCTGCGGGAGGCCTTCGCCCCCATGTACCGCCTGGAGCAGGAGATGCTGGCCCTCTACGACGCCATGGGCGAGGCGGAAGGGGAGGAGCTGGAAGCCATGATGGCCGACGCGGCCGACATCCAGGACCAGCTGGAACACGGCGGCTTTTACGTCATCGACGCCCGCATCGAGGAGTACGCCAACGGCCTGGGGCTGGGGGAGATCGGCCTGGAACGGGACGTAAGCGAGCTTTCCGGCGGGCAGCGCGCCAAGGTGCTGCTGACGAGGCTGCTGCTTCAGGACCCGATGATCCTCATCCTGGACGAGCCCACCAACTTCCTGGACGAAAACCACATCGCCTGGCTCAAAAACTTCCTCAAAAACTACGACAACGCCTTTATCCTGGTGAGCCACGACATCCCCTTCCTCAACGAGGTGGTCAACGTCATCTACCACGTGGAAAACGCCGTCCTCACCCGCTATACCGGCGACTACTACCAGTTCCAGGAGATGTACGCCCTGAAAAAGCGCCAGCTGGAACAGGCCTACGAGAAGCAGCAGAAGGAGATCGCCCATCTGGAGGACTTTATCGCCCGCAACAAGGCCCGGGTGGCCACCACCAACCTGGCCAAAAGCCGCCAGAAGAAGCTGGACAAGATGGAGCTCATCGAGCTGGGGCGGGAGAAGCCCAAGCCTTCCTTCCAGTTCCTCACCGCCCGCACCCCCAGCCGGGAGGTGCTGCTGGCCCGGGACCTGGTGCTGGGCTACGGCGAGCCGCTGACCCGGCCGCTGAACTTCCTGGTGGAGCGCGGGGAGAAGATCGCCATCCGCGGGGTCAACGGCCTGGGCAAATCCACCCTGCTCAAGACGCTGCTGGGCCTCATCCCGCCGGTGTCCGGCACGGTGACCACCGGGCAGTTTGTGCAGGCCGGGTACTTTGAGCAGGAGCCGGACTGCGGACGCCGCACCGCCATGGAGGAGATCTGGCGGCAGTATCCGGGCATGAGCAACGGCGAGGTGCGGGCCGCCCTGGCCCGCTGCGGTCTGACCAACGAGCACATCACCAGCCAGGTGCGGGTGCTTTCCGGCGGCGAACAGGCCAAGGTGGCGCTTTGCGGGCTGATGCTCAAGGAGATCAACCTCCTGGTGCTGGACGAGCCCACCAACCACCTGGACACCGAGGCCAAGGAGGAACTGCACCGGGCGGTGGATGAGTTTTCCGGCACGGTGCTGCTGGTGAGCCACGAGCCGGAATTTTACCGGGACCTGGTGAGCCAGGTGTGGAACATCGAAGATTGGACCACCAAGATCGTATAAGAAAAAGAAGAAATGAACCGGGTAGTTGTCCTTGAGAAAAGGGCAGCTGCCCGGCTTTTGTTTTCCAGGGAAAATAGAGTAAATTGTCTACAATTTACCAACATGAAAGGTGGCTTGCAGGCGGGAAAGGGATTTCGGCGAAGAGTGTCAGTTTTTCGTGATAAAGCGGGAAAATCTCGGTAAAAATGAAGGATATCATTCATATTATGCAGAAGAAAGGCGGGAGAACGGGGAGGGGAGCGGGCCGTTTTTGGCCGGTTGGCCTAAAATCTGACAGGGAAGATGTGGAAAGAAATCTTTTTGACAAAAATATCTGTGCGCTCAAGGAAAACAAATTGGGAAAGGCGTGGAGGAAATGTCAAAATTTTATTCAAAATGTCCAATAAATGTGAATCTTTTTAAAACAAAAATCGAGAATGGTTACACATAAGTTACAAATACCACCCGACCCTTGAATTTGCAAGATGGGGATGATATACTTTCAACAATCTGTTGAGACAGCCCGGGTAGGCAAGCCGGGGGCAAGGTAGTCACTTTGTTGCTTGGTTGTCACTTGAGCCGCTTCGATCCCATGGGTGGGAGGGCGGACGGGCGTCTTGAGAAATAGGAGGAAATGTTATGAAGAAATCGCTCGCTTTGCTTCTCGCGATGGTTCTGTCCCTTTCTGTAGCATTCACCGGCTGCGGTTCTGCTCCCGCTGAAGGCTCCGAGGGCGAACAGGCTCCCGCAGAAGAAACCACCACCGGCTCCAGCGAAGAAGCTCCGGCCACCACTCCTTCCAGCACCAGCGGCGGCAAGACCCTGGTTTGGAACCTGGCTGCCGACTCCAAGACCTATGACCCTGGTCTGAACTCCGCAGTAGACGGCTCCAACGTCATCGCCCACACCTTTGAGGGCCTGATGAGAGATAAGAACGACGGCAACGGCCAGCAGCCCGCTATGGCAGCTGAGATGCCCACCGTCGAAGAGAAGGAAGACGGCACCGTCGTTTACACCTTCAAACTCCGCGACGCCAAATGGTCCGACGGTCAGCCCGTCAAAGCGCAGGACTTCGTCTTCGCTTGGCAGAGAGTCGTTGACCCCATGACCGCTTCTGAGTACGCTTACATCATGAGCCCCATCCTCAACGCTGACGCTATCATGAACGGCGAGAAGGATAAGAGCGAACTGGGCGTCAAAGCCATCGACGACAAGACCTTGGAAGTTACCCTGAAACAGCCTTGCGCTTACTTCATGGAACTGTGCAGCTTCGCTACCCTGATGCCTCTGCGTGAGGACATCGTCGGCACCGACACCGAAGGCGCTTGGGCCAAAGACCCCGCCAAAGCTGTTTGCAATGGTCCGTACATGCTGACTGAGTACGTTATGTCCGACCATGCAATCCTCTCCAAGAACCCCAACTACTGGAACGCTGAGAACATCAAGATCGACACCATCGACATCAAGATGATCGTTGACCAGGGCACCGGCCTCACCGCCTTCAAGAACGGCGAAGTCGACATCTCTGACCAGGTCGCTTCCGAAGAGCTGCAGCAGCTGGTAGCTTCCGGCGAATGCCAGATCTTCCCCTACATCTCCATCAACTTCTACGTTGTGAACCAGCAGACCAAGATCGAAGCTCTGCAGGATGTAAACGTCCGCAAGGCTCTGTCTATGGCGATCGACAGAAAAGCTCTGGTTGAAAACGTTACCCGCGGCGGCCAGAAACCGGCAATGGGCTATGTTCCTTACGGCTTCACCGATCCCGACGGCAACGACTTCCGTGAAAAAGCTGGCAACTACTACATGCAGGAGACCGCAGACGTGGAAGCCGCTAAGGCTCTGCTGGCCGAGGCTGGTTACCCCAACGGCGAAGGCATCCCCGAAATCGAGATCATGTACAACACCAACGACGGTCTGAAAGCCGTTGCTGAGGCAGTCCAGGAAATGTGGAAAGCCATCGGCGTTAACGCCAAGCTCTCCAACCAGGAGTGGGCTGTATTCCAGGATACCCGTCAAAACCTGACCTACGAGGCTGTTGCCCGTCACGGCTGGACCGGCGACTACCTTGACCCCCAGACCTTCCTGGATATGTTCATGACCGGCAACCCGCAGTCTGGCTGCGGCTACACCAACCCCGAGTTCGACAAGTACATGGAAACCGCTCTGGCTGCTTCCGGCAAAGAACGCTATGACGCCTTCTATGCTGCTGAGGAGATCCTGATGAACGACGCTTACGTCATTCCTCTGTACTTCTCCACCAAACCCGTTATTGCCAACAATAACAAGGTTTCCAACTGGTCCATCAACTCCCTGGGCGTGTTCTGGTTCGGCGACGCTGACATCGTTGCATAACGATCGAATCTGCATAAAGATTCCAGCTCGAATCTGACCGCTTTGTGAAGAGAATTTTCAAAAATACCCGGAACCTGCATGGTTTCGGGTATTTTTTTGTACAAAACTCTCGAATTGCAGAAAGGATTCTTAAATCCTTTGACAAATTTACGCTAAAGTGATAAAATGGGGAACATCGTCCAAAAGGAGGCATCCGGCCTCCGTACACGGACGGGAAGTTTAAGAATATGCATATTTTTCTGGAGGAAACAACATGAAAAAAGCATTGGCACTTCTCCTGGCTCTGGCTATGACCGCGTCCTTCGCGTTCACCGGCTGCGGCAGTGAGGAAGAAGGCACCTCTACCGAGGGCAATACCGAAACCACCGAGGGTACCACCACCGAGGGTACCGAGACCACCGATGCCGCTGCTTCCGGCTCTTCCAAGGGCGTAAAGAGCAGCGAGATCTCCGGCAGCATCCTCATGTGGAACGTGGGCGCAGACTCCAAGACTCTGGACCCCACCCTGAACTCCACTGTTGACGGCGGCCACGTGATCTTCAACACCTTTGAAGGTCTGATGAGAGACAAGAGCGACGGCAATGGCTCCCAGCCTGCTATGGCAGAGGCTGAGCCCACCATCGTTGAAAACGAAGACGGCACCGTAACCTACACCTTCACCCTGCGTGATGCCAAATGGTCCGACGGTCAGCCCGTAAAGGCTCAGGACTTCGTCTTCTCTTGGCAGAGAGCCGTTGACCCCATGACCGCTTCGGAGTACGCTTACATCATGAGCCCCATCCTCAACGCTGACGAGATCACCGCTGGCGAAAAGGACAAGAGCGAGCTGGGCGTCAAAGCTGTTGACGACAAGACCCTGGAAGTTACCCTGAAACAGCCCTGCGGCTACTTCGAGCAGCTGCTGGACTTCCCCACCTACATGCCTCTGCGTGAGGACATCATCGGTGCGGACACCGATGGTCTGTGGGCAAAAGACCCCGACAAGTCCATCTCCAACGGCCCCTTCACCCTGGTTGGCTACACCATGGGTCAGGAGTTCGTACTGGCTAAGAACGAAAACTACTGGAACGCTGAGAACGTTAAGATCGACTACATCGTTGCTCAGATGATCTCTGACCAGTCCACCTGCCTCACCGCTTTCAACAACGGCGAGCTGTACATCGGCGACAACTGCGTACCCAACGAGGAGATCCAGCAGCTGGTTGCTGCCGGCAGCCTGCAGATCATGCCCTACATCGGCACCAGCTTCTTCGTAATCAACGCTCAGACCGAGATCGAAGCTCTGCAGGATCAGAAGGTCCGTCAGGCTCTGTCCATGGCCATCGACCGTAAATCCATCGTTGAGAACGTAACCGGCGCCGGCGAAAAGGTCGCTCTGGGCTACGTTCCCTACGGCTTCACCGATGCAGACGGCAACGACTTCCGTGAGACCGCTGGCAACTACTACCTGGCTGAGACCGCTCAGGTAGAGGCTGCTCAGGCTCTGCTGGCTGAGGCTGGCTACCCCAACGGCGAGGGCATCCCGCAGCTGGAGATCGTTTACAACACCAGCGACAGCCTGAAAGCTCTGGCTGAGGCGATCCAGGAAATGTGGAAGACCAACCTGGGCATCGACGTCAAACTGTCCAACCAGGAATGGGCTGTATTCCAGGATACCCGTCAAAACCTGACCTACTCCTCCATCGCTCGTCACGGCTGGGTCGGCGACTACCTTGACCCCCAGACCTTCCTGGATATGTTCGTAACCGGCAACCTGCAGTCCGGTAACGGCTACTCCAACACCGAGTACGACAAGGCAATCGAGACCGCTCTGTCCTCTTCCGGCAAAGAGCGTTACGACGCCTTCTACCAGGCAGAAGAGATCCTGATGAATGACGCTTACATCATTCCTCTGTACTTCAACGTCAACAAAGTCCTGGTAAACAACGAGAAGGTTACCGGCTGGACCCTGAGCCCCATGGGCAAATTCTGGTTCGGTGATGCAGAAGTTATTGCATAATCTTCCCGGATATTACGCTTTGTAATGGGTAACGCCCCCGAAGGCCGCCTTCGGGGGCGTTTTTCTGCGTAGGGGGCGCCTTTGACAGCGGCGGCCGCTGGTGGTACAATAGGATGGTATCTTATTAGGAAGAGGAGCGGATGCAGATGCGGACCTTGGTGTGGTTTGCTTATTTTTGGATGTACCTGCTGCTGGTGATGCCCCGCCTGAAAAAGGCCCGCCGGCTGCGTGAGGAAGGCCGGGTGGAGGAGCACGACCGTCTGGTGCGGGAGAACGTGGACCGCTGGGCGCGGCGGCTGCTGCGGCTGGCCGGGGCGCAGGTGACGGTGGAAGGCCAGGAGAACATCCCAGAGGGGCCGGTGGTGTTCGTGGCGGACCATCAGGGGTACTTTGACATCCCGCTGATGCTCACCTGTCTGGACAAGCCCAACCCCATCATCGCCAAGGCGGAGATCGAAAAACTGCCGCTGATCCGCAGCTGGATGCGGGAGCTGAACTGCCTGTTTTTGCAGCGGGACGACGCCCGCCAGTCCATGGAGGTGCTGAAAGAGGCCCAAAACCTATTACAGAAGGGATATTCTGTAGTAATCTTTCCGGAAGGGACTCGCAGCAAGGGCGGTCCGGTGAAGGAATTCAAGGCCGGGGCCATCCGGGTGGCCACCCGGGCGGGGGTACCCATCGTGCCGGTGTGCATCGACGGCTCCTACCGCCTGATGGAGGGCAACCATATGTGGATCCGCCCGGCCAAGGTGAAGGTGACCTGCCTGCCGCCGGTCCCCACCGAGGGCATGAGCCGGGAGGAGATCCGCGCCCTGCCCGAGCGCCTGCGGGAGATGATCTGTCAGGCCGGTCCATTGGAGCGGAAGGAAGCAGCGGACGAATAAGCGCTGCACGAAATGCAAAGAGAAAGAAGAACGTCCGGTATGGGGCGTTCTTTTTTTGTTTTCCGTATTATTTATAAGGTAAGGAAGTTGGAAATAGGTACCGACGCGGGCGTCTTATTTTCCTTTAATTGAAAGCAGTTTGCGCGAAACAGCCAGCGGGGGCCTAGTTGGCGCCGGGAGGCGCCAACTAACGAAAGAACGCCCCTCGCGGGACGTTCTTTTGCTTTGCGGAAAAGGGAATAGTGAAAAATGAATAGTGAAAAGGGAAAAGGGGGAGAGGAGGCTGACGGGAATGCACAAAAAAAATTTTTGGAATTGGAGGTGGTGGACAATGATATTTTTGGGCAAAATATATATGATTATGATATGCGAAAAACCAATAAAATCAATGAAATCAGGGAGAAATGAGGATACATTTTATTGGTTTTGTATATCGTTGCATATGACTGATGAACAGGAGGAACATTATGTCAAAAGAAATCAAGAAAGCATATTGGAAAACAATTGTTTTCACATTCTGCTTGGGCTGGGTGGTTATCTGGATCTACCGCTCCATGCTCTCTCCCATCTACGCAGAAATCCAGGGTACCATTGGTGAACAGACCAACACCGCCATGGGCCTGATCTCCAGCTGCTATTACTTCGGTTATACCGGCATGCAGATCCCGTCCGGTTTCCTGGTTGACCGCTTCGGCCAGAAGCGCGTTCTGATCCCCGCCTTCCTGATCTTCGCTGCCGGCGCCTTCAGCATCGCCGCTGCGCAGAGCCTGACTGCTATCTACATCGGCAGCGTGCTGGCCGGTATCGGATGCGGCACCTACTACGGCGCAGCCTTCTCCCTGACTGCAGCTCATGTGCCCCCGGAAAAGAAAGGTGTCGGAACAGCTATCGTCAACAGTGGTTCTGCTCTCGGTATGATCCTCGGTATGAACGGCTCCAGCTTCATTGTTAAGACCCTGAACCTGCCCTGGCAGACCATGGTTACCATCTCTGCCAGCCTCATCGTGCTGCTGGTTATCTGGTTCGCTATTGCCATCAAGGACAACATGGCTGAAAAACGCGCCAACGTACAGCCCAAAGTGGAAGAAGTTAAGTCCGAGCAGCCCGCGGAAAAGGGCAAGGGCAACCTGCTGAGCATCGGCATGATCGCTTGCTACCTGCTGTACTTCACCACCTGCTACGCTTACTACATGATCGTTACCTGGCTGCCTTCCTTCCTGGAGAGCGAACGCGGCGTCTCCGGCGGTCTGGTAGGTCTGGTTGTATCCATGATCTCTGTTACCGCTGTTCCTGGCGCGCTGTACTTCGCTCGTCTGTCCGACAAGAAGCGCGACAAGAAAGCAAACATCATCACCTTCCTGGAAGTGGTATCCTTCGTTCTGGTTGCTGTTTCCATGTTCGCTCCCAACGCCCTGCTGCTGTCTCTCATCCTGCTGCTGTACGGCTTCCTGGGCAAAATGGCTGTGGACCCGGTCCTCATCTCCTACGTATCCGACAGAGCTGACCCCAAGAGCGTGGCTACCACCCTGGGCGTGCTCAACTTCTTCGGTATGTCTTCTTCCGTTGTCGCTCCTGCCCTCACTGGTAAGATCATCGACGTTACCGGTTCCGGCGTAGTCGGCTTCTATATCGGCGCGGCTCTGCTGCTGGCTGGTACGGTATTCTTCCTGCTTTCCAACGCAGGCCGTAAAAAAGCATAAGCTTACGATTTCGCTTCCTACGATATCATAAGACCCAAAGATTGATTGGAGGAAATCACATGAGTTATCTCAACGGCGCAACCGGTTACCGCAAAGATCTGCTGGCAACCCGTTCCATCATCAAAAAAGGCAACTACGCTGTCATCGAGCCCGATGGCATCGTGAAAAACACCATCCCCGGCTTCACTGGCTGCGAGATCACCATCCTGGCTTCTCCCAAGATGGGCGCATCCTTCGTGGACTACCTGGTAGGCGTGGAGCCCAAGGGCGGCAACACCGTGGGCTTCGGCAAACCCCATGAGGAAGTATTCTTCTACGTCTTCGAGGGCACCGTCAAAGCCTGGAACGAAAAAGAGTCTGCCCAGCTGACCGACGGCGGCTACATCTTCTGCCCCGCTGGCACCCAGCTGCACTTTGAAAACGTGGGCGACACCAAGGCTCGCTGCTTCCTGTACAAGAGAGTATACGAGCCCGTAGAGGGCTTTGAGGCTCACACCGTTGTTGGCAACATCAACGATGTGGAGTGGGTCCACTACGAAGGCATGGAGGACGTTCTGGTCAAGGACTTCCTGCCCGCTGCTACCAACCTGGGCTTCGACATGAACTTCCACATCCTGGCCTTCAAGCCCGGCGCTTGCCACGGCTACATCGAGACCCATGTCCAGGAGCACGGCGCTTACATCTACTCTGGTGAGGGTATGTACGTGCTGGATACCGATTGGGTACCGGTGAAGAAGGGCGACTACCTGTTCATGAGCGCATACTGCCCGCAGGCAGCCTATGGCGTAGGCAGAGACGAGATGTTCGCCTACATCTACTCCAAAGACTGCAACCGCGACATCGCACTGTAAACTACTCCGCCGGCCCCCGGGCCTCCAACTCCCGGCCCGGCGATGATAACCCTTCCGCTCCCCCTAAGGAGGCTTGCCTCCTTGGGGGGAGTTTGCTTTGTGTCCGGGGAATCTGCACAAGGGATGCAATTTGGGACTTTTCAATTTTGTTATAAGGTGTTATGATAATAGAATAGAAAAATCCCGCAGCTTGCTGCGGCATCCCCAAACAGACAAGAAAGAAAGGAGGAAGGCGGTTTTGGAGCTTCAGGATATCCTCGGCCGGGAGGAATTTCAGTATCTGACGGTACTCAACCCAGGCGTGGACTGCTCCCGGACGGTGTCCACCGTGGAGTCCACCGAGACTCCCGATGTGGCCCGCTATATCCCGCCCAATACTCTGCTGCTGCTCACCGGTATGGCCTTCAAGGACCAGCCGGAGCGGTTGTGCCAGCTGTTGGAGGACCTGAGTCAGCGTTCCTGCGCGGCAGTGGCCATCAAGCTGGGCCGCTTTATCCACAAGCTGGACGACCAGGTGCTGCGCAAGGCCGACGAGCTGGGCATCCCGCTGCTGCGCATCCCCATGGAAAAGACCCTGGGCGAGGTGTACCAGGAGGTGCTTTCCTTTATTTGGAACAGCCAGAACGCCGTCATGGTCCGCGCCCTCAACGCTCAGCAGAAGGTGTCCAACCTGATTTTGCAGGGCGCTTCGGTCAAGAGCATCGTGCAGAATATCTCCATGATCCTCAAGCGGCCGGTGATGATCCTGGACCTGTTCGGCAATGTGGTGGAGTACAGCTACCTGTACAACCGCCCCGATCGGGAACAGACAGTGCAGCGCATGCGCCAGTGGATGGAGGAGGACCCGTCGCTGGACCAGGCGTCCTTTTCCTGCTACCATCAGGACGGGGTGTCCTTCTGCGTCTACCCCATCAAGGGCGTGGGCCGCAACACCAATTACATGGTGGTGTGGGACTTTGAGCCCGGCGGCGCCACCGAACACCTGCTGCTGCTGGACCAGGTGATCCTGGTGTTGGAGCTGTACTTCTACCGGGATCTGTACGTCAAGTACAACGAGATGCAGCAGGCGGAGGAGTACCTGCGTTTTCTGCTGGAACAGTTGGAGCGCCGCTGCTGGAACGAGCGCCAGGTGCTGACCCTGGGCGAGTTTTACGGTCTCAAGCGCGCCGGAGAATACCGCATCATCCTGCTGGATATCGGGCAGGGGGAGCAGCGGAAATTCAACACCGTCAACTTCTCCAAAAAGGAGGAGCAGTACATCCTCATTTACGATTGGGTGCGTCAGCTGCTGCAGGACGAAAACGACATCCTTATCTTCCCCCAGCAGTCCAAGTGGCGGTATGTCTGCCTGATCCAGGGCAGCAGCAGCGCCTATCTGGAACGGCTGGAGGAGATCTACCAGATGATCCTGCAGAAGTTCGGCTATCCCATGGTGGCGGCCCAGGGCGGCGCGGTGTCCTCACCGCTCAATCTGGTAAGCTCGGTGGTGGAGGCCGAACGCTGCATGGCGGACGGCATCCCGGACAAGGGGCATCCCTTCCTGCTGACCTACCGGCCCAAAAACATGATGGAGCTGTTCCGCTTCATCCCCGAGCGGGAGATCCGGGGCATCTGCGAGCTGACCTTAAAGGAGCTGGCCTACCCCGGCAACCAGATGGAGGAGGAGCTGCGCAAGACGCTGTACACCTATCTGTTCTGCAACAGCAGCATCACCAAAACGGCGGAGACCATGTTCCTCCACCGCAATACCATCAAGTACCGCATCAAAAAGTGTGAGGAGATTTTAAACATCGATCTTTCGGATATGTCCAGCTGCTTCCAGATCCAGCTGGCACTGATGCTCACCGAGCACGCCCAGTAACCCCCCTCAGGCTAACAAAAAAGTCTGATCTCGTGTAAACGAGACCAGACTTTTTTTTCTTTTTCTGGATTATCCGGCCAGCAGCGCGCCGCGCCGTTCCAGCAGGTAAAGGACCCCGCAAAGGGTGTCGCTGCCGGAGGAGTGGCCGATGGCGGAGAAGGCCGTCAAAATCTCCTCCACCGGCGGCAGGGTGGAAAGCTGTACCACCGCTTCGCTGTATTGGCCTTCCAGAGCACACTGCAAAAAGGCAGCGGAGATGGCGTTAGTGTCCGGCAGGCGGGAGGCGATCTGCCGCATGAGGCAGCCGGCAAAGGGATGCTGCCACAGACCGGCCAGCAAAAGACCGGCCAGCATGCCGCAGAGGAAGTCGTCGCCGCTGGGGGTCAGCCCCGGGCCAAGGCCCACCAGGCCCCCCAGACCGGCAGCAGCGCCGGACCAGTCGGAGGCCAGCAGGGCGCGCCCCACCCCTTCCAGACGGCGGCGGGCCGCGGTGAGGAAGAGCGGTTCTTCCGCAAAGGGGGCGTCCGAAAGGAGCAGCGGCTCCAAGCCGCCGGGGCGGCGCTGTGCCAGCGCCTGCTGCAGCCGGGCGGCAAGCTCGGTCAGGTCCTCCGGACGGGCCGGGGAAAGGGCTAGGGAGCGCACCGCAGCCCCCCGCAGGGAGAAGCGGCAGCCCCCCACCTGCAAAATATCCCCCACCAGGCGCACCGGGTCCCCCATGGCAAGGGGAAGGGCGGCCAGGGCCGCTTCTTCCAGATCGGTGAGCAGGCTGATGGGGGAGAGAGGGGAGCCTGCCGCCTGCAGCGCCAGCAGCTGGCCACCGAGACAGAGGTTGACCGTCTTGCGGTAGACCGAGTGGACGGTACCGGTCGGATGGCGCTTAAGGCGTGCTTGGCCGAAGGCCGTCAGGGTGGTGATGGTCGGCTCCATGGCGGAAGGCTCCTTTCTCGCGGATTAGTGGGGCAGATGCCGCTGCAAAAACGCCAGGGACTGTTTGCCCAGCGCGTCGGCAAAGGGATAGGATTCCAGGCGGTCGAAGTCGTGGACATCGCCGCTGACGATGAACCGCTGGGGCAGGTAGCGCTGGCAGAGGGCCAAAAACTCCTCAAAGGGGACGTCCGGGTCGTTGGTGGCGTGGGCGGCAAAGAGGGGGCAGGGCAGGCGGTCGCAGGCCCGCAGGGTGCCCCGCAGGTAGAAGTCCTTTTCCCGGCCGGTAAAGAGCAGGGAGGTCCAGCAGCCGGTCTGCCGGGCGTAAACGTAGCGCTGGAAGTGGGTCTGCAGGGAGCCTTCCGAGCCGGAGGAGCTGTCCGCAAGGCAGGAAGCGTCCACCCGGGGCAGGCTCAGGTAGTGGCGGCTGGGGCGGGAGAACCACCCGTCGCACAAAAAGCCGTAGCCGTAGTAGGAGAGCAGGGCAAAGGGCCGGGGCTGCAGCTCGCCGTAGGCGGCGGTGAGCAGGCAGAGGTAGGCTCCGGCGGAGCGGCCCCACAGGGCGTAGGGCAGCGGCTGGTCCGACCAGGGGAGCTGCCCGGCGGCCGCCCAGGACACAGCGGAGCGCACAAAGCCTAAAATCTCATCCAGCCCGGCGGCGGGGGCCAGCGGGTAGTCAAAGGCCAGGATCTCGTAACCGGCGTCGGTAAACAGCCGGATGTGCCCTTCGGGCAGGTCCTCCCGGGAGCCGTACAGCAGGCCGCCGCCGTGGAAATACAGCAGCCGGGCGCAGGGCGCGGCTTCGGCGGGGGTATAGCGGGTTAGCGGGCGTTCTCCCAGCTGCGGGGGCAGACGCCATTGCTCGGTCCGATACATAGTTGCACACTCCTTGGGGAAGAATTGGTATAGCAAGGCCTGGGTCTTGTCTTTTACCTTTAGTATACCGGAAATAGATGATGCACGGTAGACAAAAAGTTTTTGACGGTTTGTCCACGGTGGCGATTGAAAGAGAAAGGCCATTTTGACATAATCAAAAGGTAAATTTGAAAAAATTATGGGCATTTTTCTTAAAAATACCTGCACAGGAGGCTAACCATGAAACTTTCCCGCAACGAACTGAAAACCCTGATGAAGAACAAGATGATGGCTGCCGGCCTCAGCGAGGAACACGCTGAAGTTACCGCGGAGATCCTGACCTGGTCCCACGAGAGAGGCTACGCTTCCCACGGCGCAGTCCGCGTGGAATACTACAGCGAGCGTATCTTCAAGGGCGGCATCACCACCAAACCGAACTTCACCTGGAAGGAAACCGGCCCCTGCTCCGGTATTTTTGACGGCGACAACGGCATCGGCTATGTGGTCGCTGTGGAAGGCATGAAGAAGGCCATCGAGATGGCCAAGAAGAACGGCGTTGCTGTTGTCGGCATGAGCAACATGTCCCACAGCGGTTCCATCGGCTACTACGCTGAGATGGCTGCCAAAGAGGACCTGCTGGCTATCACCTTCTGCCAGTCCGACCCGATGGCTGTTCCTTACGGCGGCACCGAGCCCTACTACGGCACCAACCCCATCTCCTTCGCTGCTCCCACCGCTGACGACCGCACCGTTGTCTTCGATATGGCTACCACCGTTCAGGCTTGGGGCAAGATCCTGGACAAACGCTCCCAGGGCGCTTCCATCCCCGCTGACTGGGCTGTTGACGAGAAGGGCCTGCCGGTTACCGATCCCCACCTGGTTAACGCTCTGGTTCCCATCGCTGGCGCCAAGGGTTACGGCCTGATGATGATGGTGGACATCTTCTCCGGCGTGCTGCTGGGCGTTCCCTTCGGCAAACACGTTAGCTCCATGTACCACGACCTGTCTCAGGGCAGATGCCTGGGCCAGATGCACATCGTTATCGACCCCGCTCGCTTCATCGGCACCGAGGAATTCAAGAAGAGAATGTCCCAGGTTTGCGACGAGCTGTCTGCTATGCCTGCTGCGGAAGGTTACGGCAAGGTTTACTACCCCGGCGAGCGCGCTGTTATGAGACGCGACAAATACTATGCAGAGGGCGGCATCGACGTTGTGGACGAGCTGGTTGACTACCTGCGCAGCGACGCCATCCACTTCGACCGTTACGACCACAAGAACCGCTTCGCTGACTAATTGTCACCGAAAGGGAAAGGAGACGCCATGTTAAAAACCGTAGTACAGAAGGGCAGCTACCATGACTCGGTAGTGCTCATGCTGCTGACCAACCATATCTGCGCCATTGAAGGGGTCAACAAGGCCTCCATCATGATGGCAACCCCCGCCAACAAGGATATCTTCAAGCAGAGCGGCCTGGATACCGAAGAGCTGATGCAGGCCACTGCCAACGACCTGGTTATCGTAGCGGACATTGACGACGAGAGCATGCTGGATGTCATACTCAAAGAGACCGAGGCTTTCTTCCAGAAACAGTCCACCGACAACGGTGACAAAAAAGGCGCCGAGAGCGTTCGTTCTTGGGAAAAAGCTTGCCAGAAGCTGCCTGACGCCAACCTGGCTGTCATCTCCATCGCCGGCGCTTACGCCGCTCTGGAGGCCGACCGTGCTCTGGACCTGGGCATGAACGTCTTCATGTTCAGCGACAACGTCACCATCGAGGACGAAAAAGCCCTCAAAGAGAAAGCTCACAGCAAGGGCCTGTGCGTTATGGGCCCCGACTGCGGCACCGGTATCATCCAGAGCGTGCCCGTCGCTTTCACCAATAAAGTGGCTCCCGGCTCCATCGGCATCATCGGCGCTTCCGGCACCGGCATCCAGGAGCTGACCACCATCATCGACCGTCTGGGCGAAGGCGTGACCAACGCCATCGGCATCGGCGGCCGTGACCTGAACGCTGCCATCGGCGGCATCACCATGATGGACATGATCGACGCTATGGAGCAGGACGGCGCAGTTAAAGTACTGGTCATCCTGTCCAAGCCCCCGGCAAAAGAGGTGCGTGATCGCATCTCCGCTCGTCTGAGCAACTTCTCCAAGCCGGTTGTGACCCTGTTCGTCGGTGAGAAACCCACCTACCACGAGGAGAACTTCTACCACACCTACACCCTGGACGAGGCTGCCCGCCTGGCTGTCAGCCTGGTCCGCGGCACCGAGATCCCGGAAGCTACTGTGGAGATCGACGAGTCCGAGTTCTTCAAAGCCGAAGAGAACAAGACCATCAAGGCTTACTACTCCGGCGGTACCCTGGCCAACGAAGCCGCTATGCTCATCAAGGACGCCATGGGCTGCACCGTACCCCCCGAGGACATCGAGGGCTACATGCTCCAGCTGGACGGCAACATCGTGGTTGACCTGGGCGACGACGCTTACACCAAGGGCAAACCCCACCCGATGATCGACCCGGCAAAACGCATCGAGTGCATGCAGAGCGCTGTGGACGATCCTTCCACCGGCGTGATCCTGCTGGACATCATGCTGGGTTACGGCTCTCACCCCGATATGGCGGGCGCTCTGCTGCCCACCATCACCGCCCTCAAGGAAAAAGCCCAGGCTCAGGGCCGCAAGGTGTTCTTCGTGGCTACCGTTTGCGGTACCCGCAGCGACTACCAGGGCTACGACGAGGCTGTGAAGAAGCTCAAAGACGCCGGCGTTATCGTCTGCGAAAACAATAAGCTGGCCTGCCGCACCGCTATCCGTGCCATCGGCCGCGATTTTGACGAGCCCGTCAAGGAGATCCGTCCCCGTCAGGCTGCCGACTGCAAGAAGGGCACTCCCTCCGAGCAGCTGCGCCGTCTGCTCTCCCAGAAACCCAAGATCATCAACGTGGGCCTCAAGAGCTTTGCTGAGGTTTGCGAGCAGTTCGGCTGCGAAGTGGTCCAGTTCGACTGGATGCCTCCGGCAGGCGGTAACGTGGAACTGATCAAGGTCCTCAACTTCCTGCGCACCTACGAGGGCATCGATGAGAAGAACCGCGAAGTCATCGCTAAGATCGTCGCCAGCCAGCCGGTCCTCAAGGACAACGTCCGCGCCAAGGACGTCATCCCCGAACTGGCTGCCGGCAAGGTCATCCTCCACGCTGGTCCTCCCATCGAATACAAAAACATGCCCGATCCCGTCCAGGGCTCCTGCGTCGGCGCCGTCCTCTTTGAGGAGTGGGCCGACAACGAAGCCGACGCCCGCAAGATGCTGGAAAGCGGCGAGATCACCTTCATCCCCTGCCACCACTGCAACGCAGTCGGCCCCATGGGCGGTATCACCTCCCCCAACATGGCTGTCTTTGTGGTAGAGAATGAAACCGGCGGCAACCGCGCTTACTGCACCATGAACGAAGGCATCGGCAAGGTGCTGCGCTTCGGTGCTTACTCCTCCGAGGTTGTTGACCGTCTGCGCTGGATGCGCGACATCCTGGGCCCGACCCTCGGCCGCGCGCTGCGCTCCATGGAAAACGGCCTGGCCATCAACCCCCTCATCGCCAAAGCCGTAGCCATGGGCGACGAGTTCCACCAGAGAAACATCGCCGCTTCCCTGGCCTTCCTCAAGGAGATGGCTCCCATCATCACCTCCATGGATATGGACGAGAAAGACCGCTATGATGTCATCAAATTCCTGGCCGATACCGACCAGTTCTTCCTGAATATTATGATGGCTACCGCCAAAGCTGTTATGGACGACGCTCGCAAGGGCACCGATGGTACCGTTGTTACCGCTATGTGCCGCAACGGCTACGAGTTCGGTATCCGCATCGCCGGTATGGGCGACGAGTGGTTCACCGGCCCGGTCAACATCCCCCAGGGCCTGTACTTCACCGGTTACGACGGCGAGGACGCTTGCCCCGATATGGGCGACAGCGCCATCACCGAGACCTTCGGTGTCGGCGGTATGGCTATGATCGCGGCTCCCGCGGTTACCCGCTTCGTTGGCGCCGGCGGCTATGAAGACGCTCTGCGCACCAGCAACGAGATGATGGAGATCGTTGTGGACCGCAACCCCAACTTCACCGTTCCCACCTGGAACTTCCAGGGCATCTGCCTGGGCATCGACGCTCGTCTGGTAGTGGAAAAGGGCATCACCCCGGTCATCAACACCGGTATTGCCCACAAGATCGCCGGTTACGGCCAGATCGGCGCCGGCACCGTCCGTCCCCCCATGGAATGCTTCGAAAAGGCCATCGTAGCCTACGCCAAGAAGCTGGGATACCAGGGCTAATTTAGAAAGGGGTTCGCATGGAACAGAAGAAGATCGTCATCGCTCTGGGCGGCAACGCCCTGGGCAACGATATCGAAGAACAGAAGGAAGCGGTAGCCAAGACCGCTCGGGTCATCGTGGACCTGCGCCAGCAGGGTTATGACGTCATCGTCACCCACGGCAACGGCCCCCAGGTCGGCTTCATCCAGTCGGCCATGGACAACATGACCGTACAGGACGCTTCCGGCAAGCAGGTCCCCCTGCCCACCAGCGTGGCTATGAGCCAGGGCTATATCGGCATCGACCTGCAGAACGCCATCAAATACGAGCTGCACAGCCGCGGCATCGAGGGCAAGGTGTCCACCATCCTCTCTCAGGTCGAGGTGGACGCCGACGACCCGGCCTTCCAGAATCCCACCAAGCCCATCGGCCGCTTCTTCTCCAAAGAAGAGGCCGAGGCCCTGGAGGCAAACGGCGTGCGCTGCATGGAGGACGCTGGACGCGGCTACCGCGTGGTCGTCGCTTCCCCCATGCCCCGCCGCATCCGGGAGCTGGAGACCATCCGCACCCTCGTCAACGCCGGACACATTGTCATCACCTGCGGCGGCGGCGGTATCCCGGTGGTAGACCAGGGCGGCAAGCTGGTAGGCGTCAACGCCGTGATCGACAAGGATAACGCCAGCAGCCTGCTGGCTGCCCAGCTGGGCGCCGACTACCTGGTGATCCTCACTGCGGTGGAAAAGGTGGCTATCAACTTCGGCAAGGAAAACCAGGAGTGGCTTTCCGACCTGACCGTCTCCCAGGCGAAGGAGTACATCGCCCAGGAGCAGTTTGCCAAGGGCTCCATGCTGCCGAAGATCGAGGCTGCCATCCGCTTTGCCGAGTCCGGCAAGGGACGCCGCACCCTCATCACCCTGCTGGACCGCGCTGCCGACGGCATCGCAGGCAAGACCGGCACCGTTATCCAGGCGGACTAATCCGACTAGCCCGCCACAGGGAAGAAGAAGTGTTTGATTCATCTGTCAATAGAAAGGATAGGAACTATGTCTATTGAAACCATCACCGGTAGAATCGCTACCAACCTGGAAGCGCTCAAGCAGTTCACCGCCACCCCGGGTAACGGCTGCACCCGTCTGCCCTTCACCAAAGAGGCTCGGGAAGCGGTTGACTACCTGCGCGGCGTGATGACCGAAGCTGGCCTGGAAGTCCATGAGGACGCTGCCGGCAACATCTTCGGCGTGCTCAAGGGTGAGGACCCCACCGCTCCCTGCATCATGATGGGCTCCCACTACGACTCCGTTACCAACGGCGGCGACTTCGACGGCATTGCCGGCGTGGTCTGCGCCATTGAGGTTGCCCGCCAGCTCAAAGAGAAGGGCATCCAGCCCAAGCGCAACTTCGTTGCTGTGGGCTTCTGCGACGAAGAAGGCCTGCGCTTCGGCACCGGCTACTTCGGCTCCGGCGCTATGCTGGGCAACCGCGACGTAGCGTACTGCCGCAACTTTAAGGACAAAGACGGCATCTCCATCTACGACGCTATGAAGACCTACGGCCTGGACCCCGAGCGCATCGGCGAAGCCAAATGGCCGGAAGGCTCCATCGGCTCCTTCCTGGAGCTGCACATTGAGCAGGGTCCCGTTCTGGACGCTGAGGGTCTGGAACTGGGTCTGGTAGACTGCATCGTCGGCATCCAGCGCTACATGGTCACCGTTCATGGCCGTGCCGACCACGCCGGCACCACCCCCATGGACATGAGACTGGACGCTGTGGACGCCGCTACCAAGGTCATCTCCAAGATCGCTGACTGGGCAAGAGAAAAAGCCGACGGCACCGTTGCCACCACCGGCTACATCAAGACCGTGCCCGGCGGCATGAACATCGTTGCCGAGAAGGTGGAGTTCACCGTGGACATCCGCTCCAGCAACAACGACAACATCAACGACATTGCCAAGCGCATCCGCGCAGCCCTGGACCACGAAGTGAAGGCCATGGGCGGCAGCTATGAGATCGACACCAAGCTGGTGATCACCCCCGTTCATCTGTCCCAGGAGATGCTGGACATGATGGAGGAGGACTGCAAGGCCCAGGGCTACAGCTACAAACGCCTGGCCAGCGGCGCCGGCCACGACGCTCTGGAAATCGGCCAGGTGATCCCCACCGTTATGCTGTTTGTACCCAGCAAGGACGGCAGAAGCCACTGCCCGGTGGAGTTCACCCGTTACAGCGAATTTGCCAAGGCTTCGGTCATCATGAGCAACCTGGCCCAGAAGCTCCTGCTCAAGTAAGGCAGAGCGGGACAAGGACAGCCACGGACCCGGTCAAGGGATCTTGCCTTTCCCCAGGCGCGGCAGGAGAACACCAGCGGCGGGAGCCGCCGGGAAGCAGACGTTTCGGTTTGCGAAAAAGCGCTGTCATTCTGATAAATCCGATTTACCAGGAACCAAAAAGGTAGGGATCGTTATGAAAAAACTGACACAAATCTCGTTGACAACGCAGATCCTGCTGGCGACTGTGGGAGGCATCATCTTCGGTTCGGTGGCGTCCTCCTGGGCCATCCAGCTGCGGTTTATTGGGGACATCTTCCTGCGGCTCATCCAGATGTCGGTGGTGCTGCTGGTCATGTCCGCCATCGCTGCGGCGGTGGGAGACGGCGACGGCAAGGACACCGGACGCATGGGCTACCACACCTTCAAGTGGATCATCCTCTTTACGGCGGTGGCTGCATTTTTGGGGATGGGACTGTCCCTCCTCATCCAGCCGGGACGGGGGGTCGAGCTGCTGGACGCGGCGCAAACCACCCAGGCTACGGTGGAATCCCTTTCCCCGCAGGATACCCTTGTGAACTTTGTACCCAGTAATGTGATGAACGCCATGGCCGAGGGCAACATGATCCAGTGTATCGTGTTTGCGCTGCTCTTCGGCGTGGCAATGGGAAGTTACACCCGGCAGACCGGAAACCGCCAGGTGATCGACTGGGTCAAAGGGATCAACGCCACCGTTACCAACATCATCAAGCTGGTGATGAAGATCGCGCCCATCGGTATCTTCTGCCTGCTGGCCCATGTTTCGGCTTCCACCGGCTTTGGGGTTATCATCCCCATGCTCAAGTTCCTGGGGCTGCTGCTCCTCGGCGACCTGATCCAGTTCGCGCTGTTTACGCCTCTCACAGCAGCGCTGTGCCGGGTCAACCTGCTGAAGATGCCCCAGAAATTCGCCAAGATGTCCATTATGGCACTGACCACCACCTCGGGGGCCATCTGTCTGCCCACCAAGATGGAGGATGAGGTGACCAAGTTCGGCATCAGCCGCCGCGTGGCGGACTTCACCGGACCCATCACCATGTCCATGAACAGCTGCGGTGCAGCGCAGTGCTATGTGGCGGCCATCTTCTTCATGTCCCAGTCCACCGGCCTGGTCCTTTCCCCCTATCAGATGGGAATGGCCATCCTGCTGTCCTGCCTCATGTGCATGGGCACCATCTCGGTGCCGGGCGGCTCGGTCATCGTCTACACCTTCCTGGCGACCTCCTTGGGTCTGCCGCTGGAAAGCATCGCGGTGCTCATCGGCATCGACTGGTTTGCCGGTATGTTCCGCACCCTGATGAACGTGGACGTGGACGTCATGGTCGCTATGCTGGTAGCCAACAAGCTGGGCGAACTGGACCACGACGTTTTCAACGGCGTCAAGACCGTCCAGTATTAGTCCGGATACCCCTCCTTAAGAACGCCGTTCCCGCTTTGAGCAGGAACGAACAAAAGAACGTCCCGCAAGGGGCGTTCTTTTGCTTTGCGAAAAACTTTCCAGCGAATATAAAAAAGAAGCTCCCCTGGGGGGAGCTTTTTTCGTTCGTTGCAGCTTTCGGCGGCAATTAGTTGGTCAGTTGACGCAAAGCGATCTCGTAGACCATGGCAGTGCGCTGGTCAAAGCAGACCAGCTGCACCAGTTCCAGGGTGTCGTCCTCCCGGAGGAAGTCCAGGATGGTGCGCACGGCGATGCCGGCGGCCTGGTTCACCGGGAAGTGGAAGGTGCCGGTGCTGATGGAGGGGAAGGAGAGGGAGCGGATGCCCTCCCGGCGGGCCAGCTCCAGGCAGGCGCGGTAGCTGGCGGCCAGGTGTTCGGCCTCCTGATGGTCGCCGCCCTGCCACATGGGGCCGGGGGTGTGGATGACCCAGCGGGCGGGGAGATCGAACCCCGGGGTCAGGCGGGCTTCCCCGGCGGGACAGCCTCCCAGCCCCCGGCAGGCTTCCAGCAGCTGGGGCCCTGCCGCCTTGTGGATAGCGGCGTCCACGCTGCCGCCGCCGGTGAGGGAGGTGTTGGAGGCGTTGACGATCGCCTCGGTGTTCTGCTGGGTAATGTCTCCCACCAGGATGTGAAAACGCTGTTCCATCATAAACCCGCCTTTCCAATGCTTCTTGTACTATTATACGCATCTTTGAGAGAAATTGCAATGCCCTTTGACCGCAAAACACAACAAATTGTGGTGGCGACGGGAAAGACTTCCCATATTTATGATAGTCCGTTTTGGCTGCAGCAGATTTGCCCGGATGGAAAGCAGCGTGGACAGATTGTCAACCATGGTTGCTTGCGGCGGGGAAGGGCGCCGTGGTATCATGGGGGCATCAAAGACAAGGAGGAAGCAGATATCATGCGATTTCACGAACGGCTGTTGAGCCTGCGCAAGTCCCGGGGCCTTTCCCAGGAGGAACTGGGGATGGAGCTGCAGGTCTCGCGGCAGACCATCTCCAAGTGGGAGGCGGGGCAATCCTACCCGGATTTCCAGCGGCTGGTGCTGCTCAGCGACTTTTTCGGGCTGACGCTGGACGAGCTGGTGAAGGGGGTGGACGTCCAGGACGTGCGGGACCGGGGCCAGACCTCGGAGCAGGTGGCCGCCCTTTACCAGGACTGGGAGCGGGCCAAGGACTGGTGCCGAAAGGGGATGACAGCAATGGGCGTCCTGCTTTTGGGGGTGGCGGCGCTGCTGGTGGTGAGCTTTTTGGCGCACCTGGCCTTCCCGGACATCCCTTGGCTGTGGCGCCAGGGTTAATATAAGGAACGCAAAGAAAAAACGATGCCGGCGTCTTGTCCGGATGTTTTCGGAAAAGAGAATAGCCGCACAGAAAAGAACGTCCCGTCCGGGACGTTCTTTTGTTTTCGGAATCATTTGGCGCGTTCCGCAAATCCCCCCGCCACTGCGTGGCCCTCCCCCCTTTTACAAGGGGGGCCTAGTTGGCACCAAAGGCGCCAACTAACGAAAGAACCTTCCTGACGGATGCTTCTTTCCCGTGCGTCCCGGGGAAAGTCGGTGTATTCCCGAACCCCCTCCGCCACTATTCACTATTCGCTTTTCACTTTTCACAAAAAAGAAGCTCCCTTGCGGGGAGCTTCTTTTGCTAGTTGGAGCTTCGCTCCGACTGGGCTTCCTTTGCAGCTTTTTCGGCAGCTTCCTGGGCGGCTTCCTTCTGGCGGGTGCGCTGGACGCGCAGGCGCTGCACGTGGGGTACCACCTTGGCAAAGCCGGTGTAGTAGAAGGGATGGTATACCTGGTCGAACTCGCCGATAAACTCGGTGGCGCCTTCCTGGCGGCAGAAGCCTTCCTTGAACTTAAAGAGGCCGTTGGTCTTTTCCAGGACGAACACCCCGCCGAAATCGTAGATCTGCGAGCCGTTTTCCACCGCCCAGCGGATCATCTCGGCCTGCATGGCGTAGTTGGGCATGAGGTTGCGCTTTTCGTTGGAGCTGGCGCCGTAGATGTACCAGGTCTTGGGGCCGTAGTGGATGCAGATGGCGCCGGAAAGGGCCTGGCCTTCGTGCTCCGCCAGGTAGATGCGCAGCTGGGCGTCGCCCTCGAAGGCGTGGAGCATCCGCTGGAAGTACTCATAGGGGCGGTAGCCGATCTTGTCGCGCACCGCGGTGATCTTGTAAAGCTCGTAGAAGGTCGCAAGGTCCGCTTCGTCCCGGGACCAGCGGACGGTGACCCCTTTGCGGGCGGCAAGGCGGATGTTGTAGCGGGTCTTTTCGCTGAAGCGGGGCATGAGCTCCTCGAAGCTGCGGCCGTCCAGGCGCAGGATCATGTTGTAGCGGGGCTGGATCAGGTCGTACTTGTCGCAGCCGTCGTTGCGCACCCGGAAGCCCAGCTTGCGGTAGCGGTCCTCCAGCTGGGGGTCGCGGAGGATCTCCGGGTCAAAGCGCAGGGCGAAGGCGTTGTACTTCTTCACCAGGGGCTTTGCCTCCTCGATGAGCCGGCAGACCAGGCTGGTGTCCGCAAGGTCGCAGACCGGCCCGCGGGGGGCGTACATGAGGGACGCTTTGCCGATGACCTTTTTGATGATGATGGACATGGCGGCCACGATGCGGCCGTCCTCCTCCAGGTAGACCTGCTCGGGGATCCAGCCCTCCTTGACCTTGGCCCAGGCCAGGTCCTGGGTGGCGTTGGCATAGGGGGAGGTACGGACGTATTCTTCATAACGGGCCACCTGCTGGGGGTCGTTTTGGTTTAAAATAGGCATAAGGGTGCCGCCTTTCTCCGCAGGATATGCGGCTGATTTAAGGGAATAGGGAATAGGGAATAGGGAAAAGGGAAGAAGCTTACGATGACGATCAATCATTCAGCAG
This sequence comes from Oscillospiraceae bacterium, assembly GCA_019423755.1. GTDB lineage: Bacteria > Bacillota > Clostridia > Oscillospirales > Ruminococcaceae > Negativibacillus. Next base: position 57,470 of record JAHZAU010000005.1, on the reverse strand, counting down.
CCGCCGGGCGATGGCGATGTCCGACTCGTAGGGGACGTACTGCCCGCGGATGCGCTGGTAGACCTCCTCGCCCTTGGCCGCCAGGATGATGACGTCGCCGGGCTGGGCGGAGCGGATGGCGGTCTCCACCGCCTGGGCCCGGTCGGGGATGATCTCATAGGGGGTGCCGTAGGGCTCGATGAAGGAGGCGATCTCCCGGCAGATGTCGGCAGGGTCGCAGTAGCAGGGGTCGTCGGCGGTCAGGTAGACGTAGTTGGCGTTCTGGCCGGCCAGGGTGCCCAGCTCCTTGCGGCGCTGGGTGGCGTGGTCGCCGGGGCAGCCGAACACCGCCACGATGCGGTGGCCCGGGTAGTCGGCCTTCAGCGACTGGTACAGCCGGGAGAAGCTGAAGTGGTTGTGGGCGTAATCCACCACCACGGTGATGCCGTCCCGGCGCAGGACGTTCATCCGGCCGCGGACGGCGTTGCGCAAAAGCCCTTGGGCGATGGCCTCGTCCCCGACGCCCAGGGTACGGGCGGTAGCCAGGGCAGCCAGGGCATTTTCACAGTTGAAGCGTCCCTCCATGGAGATGGCAAAGCGCTGCTCGTAGCCGCAGGCCCGCACGGTGAAGGAGAAGCCTTCCTCCTCCTTGACGATGTCCGACAGGCCGTAGCTGTCCGGGTCGGCAGGGTCGCGGGTCTCCTCCGGGCCGAAGGTGACCACCCGGCTGCAGTGGGTGCGGGCGGTGGCCAGCACCCGGTCAAAGTGGTCGCAGGCGCGGTTGAGGATGGCGGTGCGGCAGAGGGTGAGGAATTTGAGCTTGCAGGAGAAATATTCCTCAAAATCGGCGTGCTCGGTGGGGCCGATGTGGTCCTCGCTGATGTTGAGGAACATCCCGCAGTCGAAGGTCATGCCGTAGACCCGGTCCATTTTGGTGGCCTGGGAGGAGACCTCCATGGTCAGGTAGGGGATGTGGCTGTCCCGGGCCTGGGAGAGGTATTTTTGCAGGTCGGCGGACTCGGGGGTGGTCAGGTGGGAGTCGTGCTCCTCCACCCCGGTGTAAACGTCGATGGTGGAAAGGACGGCGGTGCGGCAGCCGGCGTGCGCGTCCAGGATATTTTTCATAAAGTAGGTGGTGGTGGTCTTGCCCTTGGTGCCGGTGATGCCCACGGTGGTCAGGGCCTCAAAGGGGCGGTGATAGAAGGCGATGGCCACCAGAGACATGGCCTTGCGGATATCGGTGGCCAGTACATAGGGCACCGACGGGTCCACCGGGTAGCACTGCTGGGACAGGTAAGCCCCGGCGCCCCGGTCCAGGGCCTCCTGCAGGTACTGGGCCTTGAAGGCGGCGCCTTTGCAGAGGAACAGGGTGCCCGGCCCGGCCTGTTTGGAGTCGAAGGTCAGACTGGTGAACGGCTGGTCGCAGCGGTCCTCCGGGCAGGAGAAGCCCGCCAGCAGGCCGTGACCCTCCAGCAGGTCCACGACCTGACGGATGGTGATGGTATCCATAAGAGAGATCCCTTCTTTCTATAATAGGCGATAGCTCTTTTTATTATAGCATTTTTCCGCCCCGGAAAACAACCATATTGCAAAGCTTCTCCTGGCAACGCTTTCCCGAAAGAACCGGAAAGAAGCGCATGGGAGTGCGCTTCTTTCGTTAGTTGCCGCTTTCAGCGGCGGAGGGGCCTCCGCTGGCATAATCGCGCCTAAGGTTCCGTCGAAAGGGAAAACGGGTAACCCGCGACTTGGTTTTGTAAAAAGGGAGGTTTTCTTTCCCTTTCGGAAGAGTTCCCAGAAAGCACGGAAAAGAACGGCCCTTCTGGGGACGTTCTTTCGTTAGTTGCCGCTTTCAGCGGCAACTAGGCCTCCGCGGGCATAATCGCGCCTAAGGTTCCGTCGAAAGGGAAAGCGAGTAACCCGCGACTTGGTTGGGTGAAAAGGGGGATTTCGGGAACGCACCGGAAAGTGAATAGTGAATAGTGAAAAGTGAATAGTGAAAAGAGAATAGTGAATAGGGAAAAGTGAATAGGGAAAAAGGGCGGCGGGGCATACTAGAAGATATTCCAAACCAAAGGGGGAGATGACGGTGGAAAAACGGACAGTGGGGGTATTTGTGGCGGTGATCTTGCTGTACAGTGTGCTCATCCTGCGGCTGTACGCCCTCAGCGAGAACCCGGGGCTGGTGGCAGCGGCCCGGGAGCAGAGCAGCTACACCCTGCAGGTGTCCCAGACCCGGGGCGGCATCTACGACCGCAACTTTACCCGCCTCACCGACACGGCGGAGGAAAACTGGCTGGCGGTGCTGCCCTCCGACCGGAGCATCCAGGCGGTGGCCCGGCAGGTGACCGGCCCGGCCCGCCAGCAGGTGCTTTCCCAGATGCAGGGGCAGCGGCCGTTTTTGGCGCCGGTGGGCGGCCAGAAGGTCTACGGGGCGGACGTGGAGAACATCACCCGCCGGGCGCGGTACGCCGACCCCATCTTGGCGCCCCATCTGCTGGGCTACCTGGACGGGGAGGGGAAGGGTGTTTCCGGCATCGAGGCGGCGTATGACGGGCTTTTGAGCCGCGCCGGGGAGGAGATGACCCTCACCTACCGGGTGGACGGCCTGGGACAGGCCATGGAGGACCGTCCCCAAACCCAGGGCAGCGACGTCCTGCCGCCGGAAGGGGTGGTGCTGACCCTGGATCGGGAGATGCAGCAGGTGGTGGAACGGGCCACCGAGGGCATCGAAAAGGGGGCGGCGGTGGTGCTGGACGTGCAGACGGGGGAGATTTTGGCGGCGGTGTCCCGCCCGGACTTTGACCCCCGAGAGGTGGCCGCCAGCCTGGAGGACCCGGACGCGCCCCTTTACAACCGGGTCTTTTCCGCTTTTAACGTGGGTTCTACTTTTAAACTGGCGGTAGCGGCGGCGGCGCTGGAACAGGGCGTCTCGCCGGAGTTTTCGGTGGAGTGCGTCGGGGCGGCTCAGGTGGACGGGCGCATCTTTTACTGCTCCAACCGCGCCGGACATCAGCACACCGACCTTCTCCGGGCCATCGAGCAGTCCTGCAACCCCTACTTTATCGCCCTGGGGCAGGAGGTGGGCGGGGAAAACATCCTGGCTATGGCCCGGGCGCTGGGCTTTGGGCAGGGGGTGGAGCTGGCCCCGGGGATGACCGCCGCCGCCGGGAGCCTGCCGGACCGCTCCCAGATCGCAAGCCTGCAGGGGCTGGCCAACTTTTCCTTCGGGCAGGGTTCCCTCACCGCCACCCCGCTGCAGATCGCCGCTATGGTCAGCACCTTTGCCAACGGGGGGATGGCGGTGACCCCGACCCTGGTGCGGGGCACCACCTCCGACGGCAAGACCCTGGAACCGGTGGAGCCGCTGGCCGCCCGGCGGGTGCTTTCGGAGGAGACTGCCGCCCAGATCCGGGAGTGTATGATCGGGGTGGTGACCGAGGGCAGCGGCATCCCGGGCAACCCCAGCGCCGGGGGAGCCGGGGGCAAGACCGCCTCTGCCCAGACCGGCATTTGGGAGGACGGGGAAGAGATCGTCCACGCTTGGTTTGCCGGGTTCTTCCCCGCCCAGCAGCCCCGTTACGCCGCCGTGGTGCTGGTGGAGGGCGGCGAGTACGGCGGCAAGATCGCCTCCCCCATCTTCAAGCAGATCGCGGATGGCGTCCTGCTTGCGGAGAGTAACAAGTAACAAAGCCTAGTTGCCGCCGGGGCGGCAACTAACGAAAGAAGCGCGGGGCCTAGTTGCCGCTGAAAGCGTCAACTAACGAAAGAACGCCCCTGGGAGGGCCGTTCTTTTCCGTGCTTTCGGGAAAACTTCCCCGTGACGGAAAGGCTCCCTTGTCAAAGGGAGCTGGCACGCCAACGGCGTGACTGAGGGATTGTCCTACCCGGCATCGGAACAAACGACCGCCGCGTGATACCCGCCTTCCGTCCCGGAGGAAGTCGGTGCGCGATTATGCCCGCGGGGGCTCCCCTGCAATCCCCCCGCCACTGCGTGGCCCTCCCCCCTTTGCCAAGGGGGGCTTTCCGTTTCGGCAGGATGTTCTTTCTGATTCCCTTTTCACTATTCACTATTCCGTCCCAGTGCATCTCGAAAAAAGGAACACATAAAACTAACGCCGCGGGTTACTCATTTTCCGTCCCGGAGGAAGTCGGTGCGCGATTATGCCAGCGGAGGCCTCTCCGCCGCGGGTTACTCATTTTCCGTCCCGGAAAAAGTCGGTGCGCGATTATGCCCGCGGGGGCTCCCCCGCCGCCGTTGAAAATACTG
>JAHZAU010000005.1:0-53124 GCA_019423755.1 Oscillospiraceae bacterium | reverse complement strand
AAGTCGGTGCGCGATTATGCCCGCGGGGGCTCCCCCGCCGCCGTTGAAAATACTGGGGCAATTGTGGTATAATGATAAAATAAATGCCCCGGACAACTGCTCGGGGCGGCGCAGGACCGGCACAGGGCCGTTTCCTGGCTTGACAGAAAGGAGCCAACAGCATGGATACTTCGTTTGTGATCACCACCGATACTTCCAGTGATCTTCCTCAGGAATATATCGATCAGCACCAGCTGAATCTCGTTACCCTCTATTTCATCGTGGACGGCGTCACCTACGGCTACAACTGCCCCCAGAACATGGACGTCAAGGAATTTTACCAGAAAATGCGCGACGGCAGCGCCCCCAAGACCCAGCAGGCGGACCCGGAGCACATTAAAACGGTGTTCGAGCCGCTGCTGCGCCAGGGCAAGGACATCCTGCACCTGAGCTTTTCTTCCGGCCTGAGCGGCACCACCAACAGCTGCCGCATCGCCGCCGAGGACCTGCAGGAACAGTACCCCGAGCGCCGCATCGTGGTCATCGACACCCTGGCGGCTTCTTTGGGCGTGGGTCTGCTGGTGCATTATGCCCTCGGGCTGCAGCAGCAGGGCAAGACCCTGGACGAGATCGCCCGGTGGGTGGAGGACAACAAGCTCCACCTGTGCCACTATTTTACCGTGGAGGACCTGACCTACCTGCAGCGTGGCGGACGCATCTCCAAGGCTACCGCGCTGGTGGGCGGCATGATCGGCATCAAGCCGGTGCTCCATGTGGACAACGACGGCCATCTGGTAGCGGTGTCCAAAGTGCGCGGCCGCAAGCAGTCCCTCAACGCCCTGGTGGATAAGATGGAAGCCACCGTCGGCTCCTTCCGGGACAAAAACCAGGTGGTGTTCATCAGCCACGGCGACTGCCTGGACGACGCCAACTACGTGGCCGAGCAGGTGAAAGCCCGCTTTGGCATCGAGCATTTCCTGATCAGCGACATCAGCCCGGTCATCGGCGCCCACGCCGGCCCCGGCACCATCGCCCTCTTCTTCCTGGGCGACCAAAGATAGCGCGGGGTCTAGTTGGCACTAGAGGTGCCAACTAACGAAAGAACGGCCTTTATGGGCCGTTCTTTTTCCGTATTTCAGAACACTTCTCCGATAGCACAAAAAAGAAGCTCCCCTGAGGGGAGCTTCTTTCGTTAGTTGGAGTTTTGCCCCAACTAGGGCCTTTTTGTTGGGGAAGGGTCGTCGGTGCGTTCCAGCAGGTAGTCCACGCTGACGCCGTAAAGGTCTGCCAGCGCCGACAAAATCTCCGGCGGCAGCATCCGCTGGCCCGATTCGTAATACGCGTAGGTCCGTTGGGAGACCCCCACCGCCGCGCCCACCTGGGCTTGGGTCAAGTCGCGGTCCTCCCGCAGGTCCCGGATGCGTTGGTAGCGTTTCATCTTCATCACCTAGGGGCAGTATAGTTCAGAACGATTTGTTCCATTGATATATTGAACATATTGTTCTAAAGTATGGTCAAGAGGAGACTAGTTGACACCGGGGCAGCAACGAACGAGCGCGTGGCCCGCGCCAATTTCCCCGCCACGATGTGGCCCTCCCCCCTTTCACAAGGGGGGGCCTAGTTGCCGCAAGCGCCAACTATCGAAAGAACGGACCTTGGAGGGACGTTCTTTCCCGTGCTTTTGGGGAGATTTTATCTTATTCATTTTTCACTTTTCACTATTCACTATTTCTTTCCCGTGCTTTCGGGGAACCTTTCCGAAAGGGAAAGAAGGTCTCCCTTTTCACTCAACCGAGTCGCGGGTTACTCACCTTCCGTTTCGGAAAAAGCCGGTGCGCGAAAATGCCAGCGCAGGCCCTGCGCCCGCGGCTGTCGAATATTGACGAAAATCCGGGCGGTCTCTTGGTTGGTTGGGAGAAAAGGTGACGAAGGTTACATATTTCCTTGCGATTGGGGCGGATATCTGTTAAAATAGTTCTAAATATGTGCCGGATGGGCGGCCTTCCCGCCGCCGGCAGAAAGGCAGATGTGACCCCTATGAGAGAATTTGTCATCACCACCGAAAACGCAGCGGACCTGCCGCCGGAATTTATCCGGGAGCATCAGATCCCCCTGCTTTCGCTTTACTATACCCTCAACGACCGTACCTACTGCGACGAGCAGCAGCCTGCCGAGGAGTTTTACGCCGACATGCGCGCCGGCGCTATGCCCAAGACCCAGCAGGTCAACCCCGACCAGGCTTACAGCAAGTTCAAAGCCATCCTGGAGCAGGGCAAGGACATCCTGCACATCGGCTTCACCTCTGCCGTCAGCGGCAGCTACCACAGCGAGTGCATCGCCGCTCAGGAGCTGCGCGAGGAGTTCCCCGACCGGGAGATCGTCGTGGTGGACACCAAGGTGGGCACCCTTTGCGAGGGCATGGTGGTGGACATGGCCCTGCGGATGAAGCAGGCCGGCAAGACCCTGGGCGAGATCGCCACCTGGGTGAAGGAAAACGTCAATCACTTCTGCCTCTACGCCACTGTGGACGACCTGAAGCACCTGTACCGGGGCGGACGGGTGTCCCGTTCTACCGCTTTCCTGGGCACGGCTATCGGTATCAAGCCCATCCTGCGGCTCAACGAGGAGGGCAACCTGGTGCCCTTTGCCAAGGTGCGCGGCCGCCGCAAGGCGCTGGATTCCCTGGTGGATTACATGGCGGAGAAGGTGGGCAGCTTCCTCAAGGAGCATGACACCGTCTACATCAGCCACGGCGACTGCCTGGAAGATGCCAAGTATGTGGCCCAGAAGGTGCAGGAGCGCCTGGGCGTGGCCAAGTCCATGATCTCCTTCATCGGACCGGTCATCGGCGCCCACGCCGGTCCCGGCGCGCTGGCCCTCTCCTTCTTCGGCGAAGAGAAATAGAAATAAAAGAAGCTCCCAAGAAGGGAGCTTCTTTTTACATTTTCGAGAAGTTTTCCGCAAGGGAAAGAAAATATCTCATTTCGATAAAACTACCGCCGCGGGTTACTCGTTTTCCGTCCCGGGAAAAAGTGGGTGCGCGAAATTGCCACCGCGGGTCCCGCGGCGCAAAAAGGCCTTGCGTTTTTGGGCAAACTATATTATAATAGGGAGGTCCCGGGCAAAGGGTCTGGGGCATTTTTGAGGAGAATAGCAGGGCAGTACCGTATGTTTCGTCATGCGGGGGTGCTGGTCCTGTGCGACAGGGCACCGTGAACCATGTCAGGCGGGGAACCGAGCAGCATTAAGCGGTTTGCTTTGTGCGCCGCAGGGAACCGGTACTCCCGTGTGACGAAGCCGGCGGGCCCCTGCTATTTTGCTATCTCCAACAGGCGGGAAGGAGGAGCCACGGTGTATCAGGCGCTGTATCGAGCCTACCGCCCCCGCACCTTCTCGGAGGTGGTGGGGCAGCAGCAGGTGACCGAAACCCTCAAAAACGAGATCGCCCGGGGCCGGGTGGGCCACGCCTACCTGTTTACCGGGTCCCGCGGCACCGGCAAGACCACCTGCTCCAAGATCCTGGCCAAGGCGGTCAACTGCCCCAACCAGAAGGACGGCGAGCCCTGCGGCGTCTGCGACATCTGCCGCGGCATCGACGACGGCTCCGTCCTGGACGTTACCGAGATCGACGCCGCCAGCAACAACGGTGTGGACAACATCCGCCAGCTGCGGGAGGAAGCCAGCTTCACCCCCGCTCAAACCAAATACCGCGTTTATATTATCGACGAAACCCACATGCTCAGCACCGGCGCCTTCAACGCTCTGCTCAAGATCATGGAGGAGCCCCCCGAGCATGTGATCTTTATCCTTGCCACCACCGAGGTGCACAAGATCCCGGCTACCATCCTTTCCCGCTGCCAGCGCTTCGATTTCCGGCGCATCCGCCCGGAGGTCATCGAGGGCCGGCTGCAGGAGGTCTGTGCCCGGGAGGGCATCCAGCTGGAACCGGACGCCGCCCGGCGCATCGCCCGCCTTTCGGAAGGCGGTATGCGCGACGCGCTCTCCCTGCTGGACGTCTGCCGCAGCTACGGCGAGACGGTCACCGTCCAGGTGGTGGACCAGGCCGCCGGTCTTGCTATGCAGGACAGCCTGTTTGCCATGGGCCAGGCGGTGCTGGAACACAACATCCCCGCTGTGCTGGACACCATCGACCAGCTGCACGAGGCTTCGGTGGATTTTGAAAAGATGACCACCCAGCTCATCGGCCACTACCGCGGCCTGATGATGGCCCGGGCCCTTAAGGAGCCCGAGCGCTTTGTGCTGGGGATGGAGGAGGACCTGGACCGGCTGCGCCAGCAGGCGGCACAGTACTCCATGGAGCAGATTCTTGCCTGCCTGACGGTGCTGCAGGACGCCCTGTCCCGCATGAGCCGCACCGCCCAGACCCGGGTAGAGCTGGAAATGGCGCTCATCCGCCTGTGTACCCCCCAAACTGCCGCCGCCCCAAGTGCATCGGCGGCTTCCGGCGCGGCCCCTTCGGGACCGGCGTGGGAAGGGGTGCTGGCCCGGCTGGAAACCTTGGAACGGGAGCTTGCCCGCCTCAAGGCCGCCCCGCCCAGCGCACCGGCACAAGCCCAAGCCCAGCCGAAAGCCGAGGCCGAGCCTTCCGCCAAGGAGGAGCCGAAACCCGCAGCCGCAGCCTTTGTGGAGGCGCCGCAGGTGGAGCTGACCCAGGTGGAGCCCTTCGGCCCCTGGGCCCAGGTATTGGAGGAACTGCGCCGCACCAACAAGGCCCTGAGCGGCGCGCTGGTGGACGCCGGCGCTTACCTGCACCGGGACATTGTGCTCATCGACTGCCAGGACCCCTTTTTCCTGGAACTGATCCGCAACAACGACTTTGCCAAAAAGTCCATCCACGACGCGCTGATCCAGGCCGCCGGGCGGGACTACCGCATCGGTCCGCTGCGCCGGGACAAATACCGTCCCGCAGACGCAGCCGCCCCCGACCCGCTGGAACAGATGATCCAGTCGGCGTCCCAGCAGGGCGTGGCGGTACAGGTGGAGGAATAACAAACGACATCCGGGCGCTGTGCGCCTTGATATAAAAAAGAAAACCCTTGTGTGCCCCCGGGACCCCCGGCGGCGCCCCATATAGGAGGAACGACTTATGAAAGCAAGACTGCCCAAAGGAATCGGCGGAGGCCCCCAGAACATGCAGGCCATGATCAAACAGGCCCAGAAGATGCAGGAAGAGATGGAGAGCACCCAGGAAGACCTGAACCAGAGAGAGTACACCACCTCTGCTGGCGGCGGCGCAGTAGAATGCACCATGAACGGCAAGAAGGAGATTCTCTCCCTGAAGATCAAACCCGAAGTGGTCGATCCCGAAGATCTGGAGATCCTGGAGGACATGATCATGGGCGCGGTCAACGAAGCCATCCGCACCGTGGAGCAGGTCCACACCACCGAAATGGAGAAGATCACCAACGGCCTTTCCCTGCCGGGCATCTTCTAATCCGGGGACGGGGCGGTTTTTCTTATGAAAAACGAAGTTCTGCCGCTGGCAAGGCTGGTGGAGCAGTTTGAACGCCTGCCGGGCATCGGCAGGAAAAGCGCCCAGCGTCTGGCGTTCTGCGTGCTGAACATGCCCCAGGAGCGGGCCCAGCAGTTTGCCCAGGCCATCCTGGACGCCAAGCAGAAGATCCACCGCTGCCGGGTCTGCCAGGATCTTACCGACCAGGAGGTCTGCGGGATCTGCTCCGACCCGGCCCGCAACCGGGGCATCCTCTGCGTGGTGGAGGACCCCCGGGACGTACTGGCCATTGAGCGCACCCGGGAGTACCATGGGCTTTACCACGTGCTCCACGGGCTCATCTCCCCCATGAACGGCATCGGCCCCGAGCAGCTCACCGTCAAGGAGCTGCTCGCCCGGCTGGACGGCTCGGTGGAGGAGGTCATCATGGCCACCAACCCCACCGTCGAGGGCGAAGCTACCGCCATGTACCTGGCGCGGCTGCTCAAGCCTATGGGCCTGCGGGTCACCCGCCTGGCTTACGGCATCCCGGTGGGCGGCAACCTGGAATTTGCCGACGAAGTCACCTTATACCGCGCGCTGGAGGGCAGAAGCGAGATCTAGCCCTCCCGCACGCAAGTTTTTTAGAAAACAAATCCAGCAGAAAGGAGGTTTGGCTGTGAAAAAGACCGGCACCAAAACCATCGCCGTCAACCGGCAGGCACGGCACGAATATTTTGTGCAGGAGACCTACGAGGCCGGCATCGAGCTGTTCGGCACCGAGGTCAAGTCCCTGCGTTTGGGCACAGTCAACCTCAAGGACAGCTGGTGCGACATTTCCGGCGGGGAGCTGTGGGTCAAGCAGATGCACATCAGCCCCTACGAAAAGGGCAACATCTTCAACCGCGACCCCCTGCGCCCCCGGAAACTGTTGATGCACAAAAGCGAGATCCTCCGGCTTTACGGCACCCTCAAACAGCAGCAGGGCATGACCCTGGTGCCGCTGTCTTTGTACTTCAAGGGCAGCCGGGTGAAGGTGGAGCTGGGGCTTTGCAAGGGCAAAAAGCTTTACGACAAGCGCGAAGACATGGCCAAGCGGGACGCCAAACGGGATATGGACCGCGCCATGAAGGAGCGCAACCATTAAATAGGGGGGCGTAAAGGTTTTCGACGGGGATTTTGAAGCAAGAGCAGCGAGTAGAGGCCCGGACCTCTTTAAAACCGGAAACTTAAATACAAACGCTAACGATAATAACGTTGCACTTGCTGCGTAATTAACGCAGCCGTCCTGCCGGGAAGGACCACGGTCCCGGAAAGGGCGTCGATGAGTGGTGAACGTCTCAGGGCAGTTTCTCGGGCCCTGTGATGTACTAGAGGATACTAAGCCCCAGAGCTTGTTTGCCGGCGCTGGGGTAAGGGAATGCAAAGGACAAACTGCACTCGGAGAGGCTTTTGTGGAGAGGTTTTCGGACGCGGGTTCAATTCCCGCCGCCTCCACCAAAAGGAAAAGGCACCAGCCGTAGGTTGGTGCCTTTTCCTTTTGTGGCAAGAAGGCGGAGAAGAGAACAGGACGGCGCGCCGCAGCGCGCAAAAAGGCTGCCAGTGGCAGGTTTTTTAGTCCGCGGGTAGATTCCCGCCGCCTCCACCACTAAAAATCGACAGGCACCGTCAGGGGCTTGTCGATTTTTCTTTTTCCCTTTTCATTTTTCACTCTTCACGAAATTGGCAGGGCCGATTTTTAAGGGAAGAAGGAAGAGGGAATGGTGAAGAGTTCGTGTTACAAGCCCCTTGCCTGCTCAAAAGTCAGGAAATTTCCCCCTATTTTTCGCAGCAAGGCACGATATATGGAAAAATGGTGTTGAGAAGGGGATTTATCTATGATATGGTATAGATAACCAGTATCGCTGTTGGAGGAGGGGAAAGGATGGATGTCACGAGAGCGATGGAACTGCTGCGCACCGTAGCGGAAGGGGTCAACCCGTTTACCGGGGAGATCCTCCCGGAAGATTGCGTCTGCAACCAGGTGGAGATGGTGCGAGCCATCTACTGCGTTTTAAACGAGGTGAGGCCCCCTGCCGAGAAGAAGGCAAAATCGCAGCCGGAAAATGCGGGCAAACCTTGGAGCGAAAAAGAAAGAAACGAGGTTGCTGAGGAGTACCGCTCTGGAATGACCATGACCGCGATTGCGCGGAAACATCAGCGGAGCCGCGGCTCCATCGAGGCCAAATTGGCGCAGATGGGGCTGATCGAGTATTCCTACTACGCGCGGAGATAGTTTGCGGCGGCTTGTTTGGGAAACAATATCGTCACTTTGCCCAAAATCCGCAAAGGATTCTCTCAGGCAAGAAAAATTGCTGTTCGGCTGGAATTTGTACTGGAACATATTGCTTTTAAAGCCTAGCGTATTGATTTTTGTGATATTTTGAATTGGTAACTGCAAGGAAGGGAACTCTTGGCGTCCCTTCCTTCTTTTTTTACGAATATATAGATAAAATCTTTCGGTTTTCCTTATGCATCGGCGTTGCTTTTCCAAAATCACCCTGCTATAATAGTTATGTATATCACACAAGAAATCGAAAAATTTTGGTGTGTTTTCGGTTTCTGTTACAGAAGAGGAGGAAAAGCAAATGGATTGCAAATGGAAAAAGCTTACCTCTGCTTTGTTATCATCGCTGCTGATCTTCAATGTGGCGGGACAAGCATTGGTGGGCTTTGCCAGCGAACCGGCCAGCCTGGATGTTCCCGTGGCCGGAGAGAGCCTTCCGGAAAAGCAAGACCCGGAAGCAAAACCAGCCCCGGAAGCGCCAACCGCTCCGGAAACGCCCGATGAGGAGCCCAAGGACCCGGTGACTCCTACCGACCCGGAAGCGACCCAGCCGATGGTCCCGGTGGTCCCGGCGGAGCCCAGCACCCCCGAGGGCTCGGACGGTGAGCAGAATCCGGAAACCAAAACCATCACCCAGATCGTCCTGCCGGAAGGCGCGGTCACGGTACCGGCCAACACCGCGCGGGAGCAGCTGCCCCTGCCTGCGACCCTCACTGTGCAGCTGGACGGTCAGGAAGAGAGCGTAGAGGCCGCAGTCACCTGGAACTGTGAAACCTACGACGCGGCGGTCCCGGGGGCCTACGTGTTCACCGCTCAGCTGGGCGAGGAGTACGCTCTGGCCGAGGCTGTCACCCTGCCGCAGGTAACGGTGACGGTGGAGGAAGCGATTATCCTGCCCGCAAAGCGGTATGTATACGGAGAATATTCCTTTCTGGACCGTCCGGAACCCAGCGGAATCTCCCTCTTTGCTAATGGAATATATTCTGAAAGCTATTCTCAGCAGCTTTCTCCCATGGAGAAGGTAATCTATGATTGGGTCGTTGCGAATCCAACCAACCCGAAACCCCCGGAGAAGGGAAACTTTGAGACATATCCCATTGACTTGAGTGCCTATGCAAGAGAGCTGACTGTAACGGTAGATCTCGAATGGGAAGTAAGAGATGGCGTAAACTATTACAGCCTAACTGGTGCCGCTTATGAAGAATATATGAACAAACTGGTTGAATCCATCAAGAAGGCAACCGCTGCGGTGTATCTGGACCATCCGGAGCTGAACTGGCTTCTGAATGGCGGTTATTCATATGGCTTCGACTATTCTGTGCAAGGCGAGATACATGTCAACGACCTAACTGCAACTATAACATTAGGACCCGCTGCTGTTGGATTTGTAAAACCTCCTTTCTATGATGAATTGAGCTCGATTAACGAAGTAATCAACAGTATTGTGGCAGGCGCACAGGGCAAAAACCGATACGACCAGGTCAAGCACTTCCATGACGAAGTTGCGAAGCTGACAGAGTACAACGACGCAGCTTTGGATAAGAACCCGTCGAAAGATACCGAGTGGTTGTACGCCTGGTCTCCCTATGGAGTCTTTGCCCAAAAAGCTGAGGGAGTCGTCTGCGAAGGGTATGCCCGCGCCTTCAAGATGCTTTGTGACAGAGCCGGTATCCCCTGCGCCCTGATCAACGGAACCGGAAAGGGCGGCGCCCACATGTGGAACGCCGTACAGATGGAGGATAGAAACTGGTACGGCGTGGACGTGACCTGGGACGACCAGGACTGGGGAACATTAGATACTTACTTCCTCAAGCCGGTTTCCGACTTTGAGGATCATAGACCGGAACCGCTGCAGGGTCTGACTTGCCCGGAACTGAGCGACACCCCATACGCCGGTCCGACCGACCCCACAGAACCTACCCTGAGCGTAACGGCAGAGCCTGCCGGAGAAGGCTGGGTAAAAGGCCCGGTCACCGTTACGGTAACGGTGACCGGTGTGCCGCAAGAGAAAACAGCCACCTGCACCTACACTGACAACGATGGCGCAGCACAGGAGATTACTTTGTCAGAGAGTGGTACCGGCACGGTCACTATCGAAAGCGATGGGGAGCACAAACTGACCTTCACGCTGAAAGTGGATGACAAAGCCGTAGAATCTGCCACCAAAACGCTGAACGTGAAAGTGGATAAGACTGCGCCGGTAATTGGTGAGGTCAGTGTGGAAGAAACCACCAATCTGCTGACCCGGGCGAATATCGTCACCAACAAGCAGGTCAAGGTAGCCGTAACCGTTACGGACGAGACCAGCGGCGTGGAGAGTGTCCAGGTGCAGGTCGGCGGCGACACCTATGAAAAGATGACCCAAGGCGAGGGCTTCACCTACACCTATATCATCGATAAGGTGTACGAGAATGCTGATGTTACCGTAAAAGCGGTGGACCTGGCTGGCAACGAGGCAACGGAGGAGGCCAAAGACACCGTCACCACCGATAACGTACCGCCGAAAATCACCGCGCTTAGCGTAGAGGACATCACGGACACCACGGCGACCCTGAAGGTCACCACGGATTCCAACGCGACCCTGTACTATGCGGTGAAAAAGAGCGGGGAAGAGCTGGCCGAAGGCGAGTATAAGGAAGCAACAAACGCAAGTATCCAGCTGACCGGTTTGACGGCAAACTGCGGGTACACCGCGTATGTTTATGCAGAGGATGCCGCCGGAAACCGCTCCGGTGTTTCCACAACAACCTTCACCACCACCAAGACCCAGCTGAAGGCAGAGGGTACTCTGACCGCTACCGGTACATACGGCGACGGATGGGAGAAGCTGACAATTGACTTCTCGAAAGTCAAAGTGACTACCCCGGACGGACAGCCTATTAATGGTACATGGAGCTGGAAGGATAAAGCGGCAGAGAAACCGACCGTAAGCACCACAACTGCAACAGCAGTATTCACCCCTGAGATGACTACCAATGCTTACGCCGAACTGACCAAAGAGGTCGAACTGACCATCAACCAGGCCAAAGTAGATAATGTGACCAATCCTGGTGAGCAGAGAATCAAAGCGGACGACCCCAGCAACACGGCGGACGGCTTGAAGGGCCTGCTCCCGGAAAAAGTTTCGGTCACCACCGCAAACGGCATCTCCGCAGAACTGCCGGTGACCTGGAGCACGAGCGTACCTTATGACGCAAAAGGTAAGACCTACACCTACACCGGTACTATCAGCGGCAACGAGAACATTGATGTTCCGGAGGGCAAAACCGCTTCCGCTACGGTTACCGTTGAGCCGGTATCGGTAACCTTGCCGACCCTGGCTGATGTCAACGTAAAATGGACCGGTGAGAACAGCGTTTCCCCCAAAGATATCCCGCTCATCCCCAAATCCGGTACAATTTCGGTAACCGGATACGAGGAACACAATGTACCTTACACCCTGGATTGGGGTGACAGCAAACTTGACCTGACACAGGAACAGGTCGATAAAGAACCGCAGACCCTCAACGGAACGGTGACCTATCCGGATGCTCCGGCATGGCTGACCCTTCCCGAATCTAATGGAGTGACCCTCAACGTAAAGGTCGTGGACAAAGAGCTCGCCACCGTTACGGTAACGGCGCCCGAAAACCTGGTATACAGCAAGACCCCTGTAGCGGACAGCGCCTTTGCCGTCAGCGTCACAGCCGGCGGAAGCCAGAAGCTCACCGAAGACAAGCTGACCTTTACCTACAAATCGAGTGATGGTCAGATAATTTCTGCCCCGAGCGCTGCGGGGACCTACAGCGTGGTCGTAAGATACGAGGATAACGACTACCTGGGCACCAGTGAAGCGGTTCCCTTCACCATCGCCCCCAAACCGCTCACCATCACCGCAGGCGACATCAAGGTGGAAAAGACCTATGATGGCAGCAAAACGGTCGAGGAAAAGCATGTCACCGGCAGCCTCGCGGCAGAAGATGTTCTGGACGGGGATGTGGTGAGGGTCAGCTACACAAGCGCCCAATTTGACAGCGAAAAGGCCGGCACACGCAATGTGACCTTCTCCGGCATCCAGTTGGATAACACCAACTACAAGCCTGCCCAGGAGACCCTGACTGCCAACGGCGTGGGCACCATCCAGAAAGCGGAGCCGCCCTATACCGTTCCCAGCGACTTGAAAGCCCTGACCAACCTGCAGAAGACCCTGGCGGATGTTTCGCTTCCGGAGGGCTGGGCTTGGAAAGAGCCTGCCACCGAGCTGAAGGCCGACAATGCCAATGAGAACCCCAGCTACCCGGCGATCTTTACCCCCACGGACACCGAAAACTACGCTCCAGTGGAAGAAAATGTTTCGGTAGCGGTATCGGAGATCCAGGTCAGCGGCAATGTAACAAATAATCTGACTTTGGGTAATACCTGCACCTTGAGCCACACCGCCACCATGGTGGGCGCAGATTACACCGTCCTGGGCGGCGAATACCGCGTGAAGGACCAAAGCGATGTCGTCTCCATCGAGGGAAATACCGCAAAAGCGGAGAAGATCGGTACCGCCCAAATCCAGTGGGTCTGCAAGATCAACGACAAGGAACTGATCTTCACCCTGGACGGCGCAATTACCGTTTCCTACCAGGCTGCACCCGGCGAGGATACCCAGACACCGACCCCCAGCAACCCGGTGGTGCCGGTCATCCCGGACGAAGCCCTGCCCGAGGGTACCAACGAGAGCGACGTCCAGCTGAAGGTGGAGCCGGAAGAGGCTCCCGCTGGCCTGCCCACTCTGCCTGACGATGCCAAAGCTGCGGCATACGACATCGACCTGGTGAAGGATAGCGCTTCGGTGGAACTGAGCGCTCCCATCACCGTCCGGATGAACGTGCCCGGCGATTTCAACCCCGCGAAGCCGTTTAAACTGTGGTTTAAGACGGACAGCGGTTCGTGGAGCGAAGTGTCCGCTTCCCTGAAGAGCGCACCCGTGACCTTCCGCGCGGCGGGCGACGGCTACTATCTGGAATTCCCGTTTGGCGAGCACGGCGTCTTTGCCCTGCAGTACAACCTGCCTTCTCCGCCTCCTGCGGGCGGCGGCAGCACCGGCGGAAGCGGCTCCGGCTCCGGAAGCAGCGGCGGCCACGGCTCCGGCTCTTCCGACAGCGACTGGGAGGCTCCCAGCAGCAGCGACCGGGAGTTTGACAAGGCCGTGGAATCCTTCTGGGAAAAGATCAAGGACAAGATCCGCTCGGCCAAGGACGGCTCTACCGTCATTGCCAAGATGTACAGCGACGAGCTGACCATCCCCGCCTCGGTGCTCAAAGCCCTGCAGGGGAAGGACGTGTCCCTGATCCTGCGGGTCAAGGGCCAGGATGACCTTGTCCTCTGCGGCAAGGACCTGACCGGCGAACGCTTCCAGGGATACTACCGCATCGGCGCGCTCAAACGCCTGGCCAATGTGGTGGCAGAGGAAGAAGCTCCGGCAGCGGTGAAACCTGCCAACGTCAGCTCGGTGCTGACCGAGGATGGCGTCACCGTCACCGAGAAGCAGAACCCCGACACCGGCGCCCTCCTGTGGGAGGTAGAGGCCTACGCCCTTCCCGACCCGCTGGCGGACCGTGCTCCCAGCGCAGTGGAACCCCCTGCCCAGGAAGCTGCATCGGAACCGGTGGATACCACCGTACCGGCGGCACAGACCGCATCGGATATCACCATCTATCTGATCGTGGCGATGATCCTTTCCGGTATGGGCGGCGTTCTCCTGGCGTGGAAGCGCTTCCAGCGTTAGTCCCAACCGGTTTTGAAAATACCTCCAACTCCCTATGGGGTTGGGGGTATTTTTCTTTGTGTCGAAACCAGTTGCTTTTTACTAATCATTGGGGTACACTGTGGGGGAGAATGTTTTTTGGCCGCTTTCGGGCGGCAGAAGGAGGAAACGATGACCACCAACGTGAACCTGGAACAGATCCGCCAAACCGCCGAGACCTACTACCGCAACGGGGACTTTTACTGCTCCGAGGCGGTGGTGAAGACCCTCATCGACGCCTTTGAGCTGGGCGTGCCGGACGACGTCATCAAGATGGCTTCGGGCTTCCCGGTGGGGATGGGCGGCATGGGCTGCACCTGCGGCGCCCTCACCGGCGGCATCCTGGTGCTGGGGATGATCTACGGCCGCAGGGATGCCGGCGACCCCAGCGTAAACAAGGCCATGGAGATGACAGCCCGGCTGTACCGGATCTTTTGCCAGCGGCACAAGGTCAGCTGCTGCAAGGTGCTGACCCGCGGCATGGAGAAGGGCTCCCCGGAGCACATGGCCCAGTGCATCGCCTTCACCGGCGAGATGGCCTACGAGACCGCCCGCCTGATCGTGGAAGAGGAGACCCGCGGCTAAGCGACATAGCAAAAAGCAAAAAGAACGTCCCGGGCGGGGCGTTCTTTTTCTTTTGGGGGCGGGAACCCTTGCGGCGGGGCGGAAAATATTTGGGGGTGGCTGTGGAGCGCGGAGCATGTTATGATAGCGGGGAGCCCCGCTTGCTTTCATGAAAAGTGAAGAGTGGCGGGGAGCCCCCGCTTGCATAATCGCGCACCCGGTTTTTCCGGGACGCTACCCCGATGCGCCCGCGTCGGTGGTTTGTTCCGATGCGGGGCAGAACAATCCCTCAGTCACGCCGTTGGCGTGCCAGCTCCTTTATTTTAGTGAATAGTGAATAGTGAAAAGTGAATAGTGAAAAGTGAATAGTGAAAAGTGAATAGTGAATAAGGAAACGGCAAACTTTCACAGTAGGGGGACCCGAAAAAAAGTAAAACCTAGTCCACTCGGGGTTTGTGAATAATCAAATAAAACAGCGGTGGAGAATTGGTGAAAAGCACAAAGGCCGCCCGGCTCCGGACAGCAGTTTACACAGGCAAAACATGGATTTTACCTGGAGGAAAACAGTTTTTTACATGGCATTCCGAAAAAACGGATACCGTGAAAATAGTGAGAAAATAAAAGAAAAAGACGTTTTTTGCCGGAAAAACAGTGGGCGCAATTTGGACAGCAGACCCGGCTCGTTTGCGCCGGACAGCAGCAGCACGTATAATGGGACGCAGAAAGGAGTGGCGCAGGTGGAAAAGTTCAACACCGAAACCAAGACCAAACAGATCAAAGAAGCCATTGTGGAGGATATCCTGAGCGGGGTGTTCCTGCCGGGGGAGTCCATCCCCAGCCAAAGCGACTACGCCAAGCAGTACGGCGTCAGCCGGCTGACGGTGCGCAAGGCCATCGACGATCTGGTGGCCAAGGGCATCCTTTGGACCGAGCAGGGCAAGGGCACCTTCGTCCAGGAGCTGGCGGTCAACGCCCACAGCTACCGGCGGGTCTCCGGCTTCAGCTCCAACGTGGGTTCCGGTAAGGTCCACACCCACTCCAAGGTCATCTCCATCCAGGAGCTGCCCGCCGACGTGCGCCTCTCCCGCCACCTGCAGATCCCGCAGGAGGCCCCGGTGGTGCTCATCGAGCGGCTGCGCTACATCAATCAGGTGTGCTCCTGCTTCCAGCGGTCCTTTTTGGTAAAGGAGCGGGTGGCGCAGATCGATTTTGAGCAGGAACACCTGGAGGAGAACTCCCTTTACGCCGTGCTGCGGGAAAAGGCCGGCATCACCCTCAACTATGTGGACGAGCAGTTCCGGGCCATCCGGGCCAGCCGTCAGCTGGCGGAATATTTCGCCGTGGGGGAGGGGGACCCGGTGCTTTACGTGCGCCGCGTCACCTACGACGGGGACAACCGCCCCATTGAATATTGCGAGGACTACGAAAGCTCCGACGTCAAAGGGGCTTGGGTCAAATCCATCAGCTTCTGATGGCAACCGATTAGGAGGAGATTTTGTGGAAGAACGGATTTTGGGAAGTTTGCTGGCGTCTGCAGTAGGCGACGCTATGGGCGCGGCTACCGAGCTGCGTACCAAGGAGCTGATCCGGCAGCGCTTCGGCGGCCCGGTACAGGACATCATCCCCCCGCCGGACGACACCTTCGCCCGCGGCGCGGCAGCCGGCAGCGTGACCGATGACTTCAGCCTCATCTATCACACCGCGATGGCCATCGCCGACAACGGCGGCGTCATCGACGACGCTACCGCCCAGAAGGCGCTGCTCAGCTGGTCGGAGGACCACCAGTTCTACGACAAGTACGTCGGCCCCACCACCCGCGCGGCGGTGGACAAGATCCGCGGCGTAGAAAAGGAAAACCCCTACGCCTTCATCTGCTGCGACAACGCCAAGGCCTCCAACGGCTCGGCCATGAAGATCTCCCCGGCGGGACTCTTTAACCCCGGCAATATGGACGCTGCTATCGACGGCGCCATCACCATCTGCCGTCCCACCCACAACAATGACCTTTCCATCTCCGGCGCCTGCGCCATCGCTGCGGCGGTGAGCCACGCTCTGGACCCGAAATCCGACCTGTTCTCCATCGTCCAGGCGGGCCTCTACGGCGCCGCAGAGGGCCTCAAACGCGCCAAGGGCACCTGCAACGTCCTGGCCGGACCCAGCGTGGAGAAGCGCATCCGTCTGGCGGTACAGATCGCGCTGACCGCCGGCGATATGGACGCCGTCACCACCGAGCTTGCCGACGTGGTCGGCTCCGGCCTGCACATCTCCGAGGCTGTGCCCTGCGCCTTTGGTATTTTGATCGCCTCCAAGGGCAATACCATGGACGGCATCATCGGCGCGGTGAACATCGGTTCCGACACCGACACCATCGCCACCATGACCGGCGCCATCCTGGGCGCCCACAACGGCACCGCAGGTATCCCCCAGCGGTACCTGCCCCTCATCGACCAGGTAAACGGCTTTGACATCGCCGCTCTGGCCCGCCGCGTGGCGGAGCTGGCGCGCTAATCCAGAAAGGCGGAGCGTTATGGGAAAAAAACTCAGTAAGCTGGAACCTTATGTCTATCTGACCCCGGCGCTGGTGTACTTTACCATCTTTTCCTTCTACCCGTTTTTGCGCACGGTGGTGTCCAGCTTCTTTGTGCTGGACGCAAACGGCGTGGCCAAGGGCTTTGCGGGCCTTTCCAACTACGCCAAGGTGTTAAAAGACCCGCTGTTCATCCAGTCCATCTTCAACACCTTGCTTTACGTGGTGCTGGCCTCCCCGGTGGCCATCATCATCGCCCTGCTGCTGGCTCTGGTGGCCAACAAAAAGACCCGCAGCTCCTCCATCTACGAGACCATGTTCTCCCTGACCATGGCCATGTCCATGTCGGTGACCGCCATGATCTTCAAGATCATGTACAACCCCAACATCGGCATCATCAATAAGCTTTTGCAAACGAAGATCAACTGGCTCAATGACCCCAAGTATTCGATGCTCTCCCTGAGCGCCATTTCGGTGTGGATGAACATCGGTTTTAACTT
Organism: Oscillospiraceae bacterium; assembly: GCA_019423755.1. Classification (GTDB taxonomy): domain Bacteria; phylum Bacillota; class Clostridia; order Oscillospirales; family Ruminococcaceae; genus Negativibacillus. The sequence continues at coordinate 36,003 of JAHZAU010000005.1, read as the reverse complement.
CCTCTTCCTGCTGGCGGCCATCCGCAGCGTGCCCGCCGAGCTGCTGGAAAGCAGCCTCATCGACGGCGCCAACTCCTTCCAGCGGGTGAGAAAGGTCATCCTGCCCATGATCTCCCCGACGGTATTCTTCCTCATCTGCAGCTCCCTTGCCAAAAACGTCATCATGGCCGGGCTGCCCATCATCCTCACCGAAGGCGGACCCCAGGGCTCGACCACCACGATGATCTACTATATGTACAAAAACGCCTTCAACAACATGAACTACAACTACGCATACGCCTCGGCCATCCTCACCTTCCTGCTGACCCTGGTCCTGATGCTCATCAGCTTTTCCTTTGAGAAGAAAGGGGTGCATTATTCATGACCGCCCGTACCAAAAAGAAACTGGGGTCCGCGCTGTTCCAGCTGGCGGCCATCGCCGTGGGCCTGCTGCTGATCTTCCCCATCCTTTACGCTATCTCCCTTTCCTTCATGCGCCCGCCGGAGATCCTCACCCGGGACATCAAGCTCCTGCCGGACGCCATCCAGTGGGACAACTATATAAAAGCCCTGCAGATCACCACCCTGGGCCGGTATATGGTAAACTCGCTGATCTTGGCGGGTATCTCCAGCCTGGTGCGCGTGCTGCTGGCGAGCCTTTCGGCCTTTGCGTTTTCCTTCTTTGAATTCCGCGGCAAGAACTTCCTCTTCATGCTCTGCATGTCCACCATGATGATCCCCGGCGACGTGGTGCTGGTCACCAACTACAAGACCGTCGCCTCCCTGGGGCTCACCAACACCTACCTGGGCATGATGGCGGTGTTCCTGCTTTCGGTGCTCAACATCTTTATGATGCGCCAGTACTACCTCACCTTCTCCAAGGAGATCTACGAGGCGTCCCGCATCGACGGCTGCAGCAACATGGCCTTCTTCACCCGCATCCTGCTGCCGCTGTCCAAGCCGGTCATCGCCACCGTGTACATCTCCTCCTTCGTCAGCACCTGGAACACCTACCTGTGGCCCATGTTGGTCACCAACGACGACAGCATGCGCACCGTCCAGGTGGGCATCACCATGCTCAACTCCGCCGACGGAAGCACCATCTACGGCCCCATCATGGCCGCCGCTGTCATGGTGCTGGTCCCCACCGTCTTTGTGTTTGTGGTCTTCCAGAAACAGATCGTCGGCGGTATGCTTTCCGGTTCCGTCAAGGGTTAACCCTTGCAGAATATATCCATCCGAATGAAAAAGAGTGAAACAAGAAAACCAAACTGTCACGAATTTGGGAGGTCAAGAAAATGAAACGAATTTTGAGCGTCCTGCTGGCTGCGGCCATGCTGACCGCCAGCTTCACCGCCTGCGGCGGCTCCAATGCACCGGCTGAAACCCCGGCAGAAGAGCCTGCAGCAGAGGAATCCACCGCTGCTCCCGCCGACTCCGGCAAGCGCCTGAGCGACACCGACGTCAACATCGACTTCTGGCACCACATGGAAGGCACCAGCGCCGTAGCTCTGGAGGAGACCGTCCAGAACTTCAACGACACCGTCGGTAAGGAATACGGCATCGTTGTCACCCCCAGCTTCCAGGGCACCAACACCGCCGAGAAGCTCAAGACCCTGGCTCAGGCCGGCGACTGGGGCAACTTCCCCGACGTCTGCCAGGTAGCCAGCGCCGGTATCCCGGTTATCTCCGGCTACGACCTGCTGGTCACCCCCGAAGAGATGTACGCTGCTGGGGAAAACATCATCACTCCCCGTGAGGACATCCTGGCAAACGCGCAGCGCACCTTCACCTACATGGACGAGCTGTGCGCCCTGCCGTTCAGCAACTCCGCTATCCTGCTGTACTACAACAAGGATATGTTCGAAGCTGCCGGCATCGAAAATCCGCCTGCAACCATCGCTGAAATGGTAGAAGACATCGAAAAACTGACCGTGAAGAACGGCGAAGAAGTGGAGACCTACGGCCTGGAAGTCCAGGTAAAACGTTACCAGCTGCTCAACTTCCTGGGCGCTATGGGCGAGTATAACTTCCTGGGCGACAACGAAGGCGGCCGCACCGGGCTGATGACCAAGACCACCATCGGCGAGGACGGCAGCCTCATGGCCTTCCTGGACGAGTGGGAGAAGGTCATCGCTACCGGCGGCTACAAGCCCATCGAGGACAACATCAACGAAGAGTTCGCGATGGAGATGACCGCTATGGCCATCATGTCCTCCGCCCGTATCGCTAAGGTAGACGAGCTCACCGGCGGCGCCCTCAACTACGGCACCGCTCAGCTGCCCACCGTCAGCGCCGACGACAAAGGCGGCATCGCGGTCGGCGGTTCCGGCGTGGTTATGTTCGACAAGGACGACGAGCTGCGCAAGACTGCCGCTTGGATCTTCCAGCAGTACCTGGCTGGCGAAGATGCCCAGTACACCTTCTGCACCGGCAGTGGTTACATTCCGATCAACAGCAAGCTCTACGACAGCGAGCGGATGCAGACCTTCCTTGCGGAAAACGAGCCCATGCAGGCTGCCGCTGAGGCAATGCAGAACGCAAACCCCAACGTCCAGGAGCCCTTTGATATGGTTACCGGCGAAATCAACACCATCATCGACACCGAGATGGTCAACTTCGCTAACGGTCAGGACAAACAGACCACCCACGACAACATTGTAAACCAGATCAACGCCAAACTGGCCGAGTACGTTTCCGTAAACGGCTAGCGGTCCGCGGCCAGCCCGCGGTGGCATAATCGCGCAAATCGTTCTCTTGAAACGGAAAACGAGTAACCCGCGTCGGTACTGGTATCGGCGCGGGAGACTCACATTTCACATTGATTAAACTTAGTGCGTGAAATCGCCAGCGGGGGCTCCCCCGCCGCGAAATAGGGAGCGCAGGCTCTGCGCCGCGGCACGGGACCCGTGCTGGAATAATCGCGCAAAAGGTGTTAGAATAACGGAAAACGAGTGGCCCGCGGCGGAAATAACGACTGACGCGGGCCACTTACTTTAATATTTTGAAAAAACCGGGTGCGCGGCGGAGAAGCTTCCGCTGGCATAACCGCGCAAATCGTTCTCTTGAAACGGAAAGCGAGTAGCCTTGCGCCAATCCCTCAGTCACGCCGTTGGCGTGCCAGCTCCCTTTGACAAGGGAGCCTGTCCGTTTCGGGGAAGTTTTCCGAAAACGGACAGCCCCCGTTTCCCCCCAACCGAGTCGCGGGTTATGCATTTTCCGTTCGTTAAGACTTTAAGCGCGAAAATGCCAGCGGGGGCTCCCCGCCGCGAAACTGCCCGTGCGGGCTGGCCGCACCGCGGCACGGGACCTGTGCTGGAATAATCACGCACAAAGTTTTCTCAACACAAAAAATAAAGTGCCCGCGTCGGTACGATTTTTGTCGCGGGCATCTTTCTAAAGTTTTGCAAAAAAACCAGGTGCGCGAAAATGCCAGCGCAGGCTCTGCGCCCGCGGCCTGCCTTTTTTCAACGGATATAATACGAGAGGAGCAAACCATGATCAAATTGGTGGTAACCGACGTAGACGGCACCATCGTGCCCAAAGATGAGATCCTCCGCCCGCAGATGCCGCAGCTTGCCCAGCGGCTGCGTCAAAGCGGGGTGATCTACACCATCGCCACCGGGCGGGTACACAGCCAGGTGGAAGACTACATCCGGCAGCTGGGGCTGGAGGACACCCCCTTCGTCGCCTGCAACGGCGGGGCCATCGTCCGGGGCGGGGAGGTGCTCTCCCAGCTGACCATCCCGCTGGCGCCGCTGCGCCAGGTGGTGGCGGTGGCGGAAGCGCTGGAAATGTCGGTGCTGTACAGCGTGGGCGGCGTGGAGCGCGCCTGCCGCCTCACCGACTACGTCCGCCAGCAGCAGCAGGACTTCGGCCGCTACGGGGAGATCGCCCCCTTTACCGAGGCCATGTGGCAGGAAGGCCGCATTGAGAAGATCATCTTCATGGCCAAGGTGCGGGACGGCAGCCTGGACGCGGTGGAGGCCCTCTGCCGCCGTCTGCCCGAGGAGTACGGCTACAAGCGCTACGCCAACAAGGCGTTGGAGGTGCTGCACCGGGATTCCACCAAGGAAAAGGGCGTGGAACGCCTGGCCGGGATGCTGGGCATCCCCATGGAGCAGGTGATGGCGGTGGGGGACGACCTCAACGACCTGGGTATGCTCCGGGCGGCGGGCATCGGCGTGGCCGTGGGCAATGCCCAGGAGCCGGCCAAGGAGGCCGCCGACTATGTGGCCCAGGGCGCCTGCTGGGAAGGCGTCATCGAAGCGTGTGAACGGTTTTGTTTGGGAAAGGAAGGGGAATAACATGGAACTCAGCCCCATGATGCGACAGATCGAAAGCGTGCCGGCTCTTATGACCGAGCTGCTGCCCGCCCTGCGGCAGAAGGCGGCGGCCCTGGCGGCCGACCCCCGTCTGCAGGAGGCCAAAAAGCTGGTTCTCGTCGGCTGCGGCGACAGCTACTGCGCCGCCCTGGCCGCCCGTCCGGCCTTTGCGGAGCTCACCGGCCTGGACGCTGAGGTAAGCTACGCCATCGACGTGGCCCGCTGCCTCAGCCGCCGGGCCCTCACTCGTCACCCCGGCACGGTGTATGTTTTCATCAGCAACTCCGGCGCCGTTTCCCGCATGGTGGAGGCGGCCCAGCGCATTACCGGCATGGGCGGCACCGTGCTGGCGGTCACCGGCAGCGAGCGTTCCCCCCTGTATGGGGTGTCCAGCCTGGCGCTGACCATGGAGATCCCCCGCCTGTGCGGCGGTCCGGGGATGCGCTCCTACGCGGCGTCGGTCATGGCGCTGTACGCTTTGGCGGTGGAGCTTGCCCGGGAGGACGAGGACCGCGCCCGGGCCGAGGCCCTTTGGCAGCAGCTGCTGGCCCTGCCGCCGGTGCTGGAAGGGATGATGTCCCTTTGGCAGCAGCAGGCGGCCGCCTTGGCCCCGAAGCTTGCTTCGGCGCGGGCCTTTGAGTTCATCGGCACCGCTGGGGACTACGCCAACAGCTTCTTTGCCTACGCCAAGGAGCTGGAGACCATCGGCCTGCCCGCCAGCGCCCACAACACCGAGGACTGGCTGCACATGAACTACTTCATCCTGGACGTGGAAGGCACCGCGACCTTCCAGTTCGTGCGCCACAAGGAGGGCGGTTACAGCCGCAGCTGCGAACTGCGGGACGTAGCCGCCGAGGTGGGCCGTCCGCTGGTGGTGCTCACCGACGAGCCGGAGGAAGCGCAGCCTTCGGAACGCCCCTGGCGCATGAGCCTGCCCGCCGGGACGGAGCCTCTTCTGGACCCGTTGACCGGTTATCTACCGGTTTCGCTGGCGGTGGGGCACCTGGCCCAGCTTTTGGGCGGCGAGGACTTCCGGGGCACCCGGGACCATTGGACCGCCTGCATCGACTTTGCTACGGTGGCAAAAAGCCGCCAGATCATCCTGGACTAAAGGAGGCCCGCTATGCAGCTTGCTACTTCGACCAACCTGTTCTTTCTGCGTCCCGACGGGCGCAAAGCCACCTTGGAGGAGACCCTGACCCGGGTGAGCGCCGCAGGCTTTGGGGTCTTTGACCTGAACTTCTACGACTGGGCCCTGCCGGGGTCGCCCTTTTTGGAGGACGGCTGGGAGCGCTGGGTGGAGGACGCCGCCGAAGCCGCCGGCCGTCTGGGGGTGCGCTTTGGCCAGTGCCACGCCTATTTTTACAACTTTTTGGACCCGCGCCTGAGCGAGGAGCAGCGCCTGCGCCACCGCCAGCTGCAGCAGCGTTCGCTGGAATGCTGCCGCCGCCTGGGGGCCCACACCTGCGTGCTGCACCCCGAGACGGTGGCCGGACGGGTGGACTACTACGGCCCCTCCATCCAGGCCAATTATGACTACTTCGCCCCGCTGCTGGAACAGCTCAAGGGCATGGGCATGAAGCTGGCGCTGGAAAATATGTGCGATTACGGCATCGCCCCCCGGCGCAAGTTCGGCGCCTATCCCCAGGAGCTGGTGGAGCTGATGGAACGCTTCGGCGACGAGAGCATCGGCGTCTGCTGGGACTTTGAGCACGCCGACATCATGCAGCAGGACCAGGCCCAGTGCCTGCGCATCCTGGGACGGCACCTGCTGGCGACCCACGTTTCCGACACCTACAGCCAAACCGACCCCACCCTCATGCACGTGCTGCCCCTGACCGGCACCATCCGCTGGCAGGAGGTCATGCCGGTGCTGCCGGAAATCGGCTACGAGGGGGACTTTGCCTTTGAGGTACACAACTATATGAACCGCCTGCCCGACCCGCTGGCCGACACCGCCCTGCTCCTGGCCTACCAGGTAGGGGAATACCTCATGTCCCTGGCGGCTCCCCAAAGATAGCCCCACGGCGGAAGCTGGACAGATGGCGCCGAAGGTGATATAATGGCGGGAAAAAACAGATGCGCCGCGGAGCCCGCTTGCTTTAGTGAAAAGTGAAGAGTGAATAGGGAATAGGGGCGAGGAAGCCTCCTGTTTCGCACCTGACTGCGCCGCGGGTTACTCGTTTTCCATTAGCTAAAACTTTAAGCGCGATTATGCCCGCGGGGGCTTCCCCGCCGCGATTATGCCCGCGGGGGCCTAGTTGGGGCAAGCGCCAACTAACGAAAGAAGCGCAGAGCCTGCGCCCCCTGTTTCGCGCATCCGTTTTTTCCCAAAACCCAAATGAGCGTCCCGCGTCTAAAGTTTTCTGCGCAGGATAACCACGTACAATCTATCCGAAAGCATAAAAAAGACTTTCCTTTTTCATCCAACCGAGTCGCGGGTTACTCGTTTTCCGTTAGCTAAAACTTTAAGCGCGATTATGCCCGTGCGGGCTGGCCGCACCGCAGAAGGAGATTGATTATGAACGATCCGAAGAATCTGCCCAAAATCGAGCTGCACTGCCACCTGGACGGTTCGCTGGACCCGGCGTTTGTCCAGGAGGTGCTGCGAAGCCAGGGCGAGGAGATGGAGCTGCCCCAGCTGATGGAGCGGCTGCGCGCCCCCGAGGACTGCGCCAGCCTGGCGGAGTACCTTCAGCGCTTCGACCTGCCCATCCGCTGCCTGGACACCCCCGAACACACCCGCCAGGCCGCTAAGAGCTTCCTTGCATCCCTCACTGAAGATGGGGTGCGCTACGCGGAGGTGCGGTTCTCCCCGGCGCTGCTCCAAACGCCCGCCCAGACCGCCCGCCAGTCCCTGGAAGCGGTGCTGGAAGGCTTGGAGGACGCCCAGAAAGCAGGCGGCGCCCACTGGGGGGTCATCGTCTGCGCCATGCGCCACCACAGCCCGGAGCAGAACGTGGAGATGCTCCGCCTGGCCCGGGAGTACCTGGGACAGGGGGTCTGCGCCGTGGACCTGGCCGGGGATGAGGCCGGACGTCCCAACGGGGAATTTTTCCCGCTGTTTGCCGAGGCCCGGCGGTTGGAGCTGCCCTTTACCATCCACGCCGGGGAGTGCGGCAGCGCCCAAAGCGTGGCGGATGCTCTGGAAATGGGCGCCCGGCGCATCGGCCACGGCATCGCCATGGTGCAGGACGAGGCGCTGATGCGTCGCTGCGCCCAGCTGGGGGTCGGGGTGGAGCTTTGCCCGGTGAGCAACCTGCAGACCAAGGCGGTCCGCCGCTGGGAGGACTACCCCCTGCAGCGCTTTTTGGAAAACGGCCTGCTGGCCACCGTCAACACCGACAACCGCACCGTCAGCGGCACCAGCCTGACCCGGGAGTTTTCCCTGCTGCAGCAGCACGCCGGCCTGACCCCGGAGCAGCAGCGCCAGCTTTGCCGCAACGCCGCAGCCTGCGCCTTCGCCCCTGACTCCCTCAAGCACAGCCTGCTGGAATTATATAGATAAAAAACACGCCTGGATAAGAGAAACTTGTCCAGGCGTGTTTTTTATGTAAGATATCAACTTTGATAGCAAATTAGGACATTTCCGCGTTTACTTCTGCTAGTACACGATCCATAAGGTCATTTTGCAAGTGGTTCAGACGAATGCAATCTTTCGGTTTGGCGGTGGAGTTTTTCATGGCGTAAAAGCAAATGGCAAATAATTCTCCGGCCATCAGCCCATTATCAAGATCAATACCCTCATAGCCACACATATCGGGGCGTAAAAGTACAAGTTGTATTTTGGATGCGATCACAGGAGAACTGATTTGAAAAGATTCAACTACGGAGTTTGCTACAGAATCCAAATATTCCCTCCGCATCAGTTTGAAGATTTGTTCACAGTCTTCTTCTGAGCGTCCTTCCAATAAAAAGATGTTGTCTAATATTATTTTTTTGTAGTCAGGGAGTTTGTTTTTGCACGCGTTTAAAATAGCATTACTTAATACTTTCTTGGTTGAAAGACCGAACAATGGGTTTTCCCTCCAATAACATATATTTTGTAATTGAGTATAGTTTAATACAAGAAAGAGGTAGTATTAAAAAAATATTACCCGGTTCGAATGGCAGAGATATTTTTATTTTGCCAGATTGGTGAGGGTGTCGCCGGTGATGCGGTAGACCGTCCAGTCGGACATGGGCTGGGCGCCAAGCGAGCGGTAAAAGTCGATGCTCGGCTGGTTCCAGTCCAGGCACCACCACTCCAAGCGGCCGCACCTGCGCTCCACGGCGATAGCCGCCAGCTTTTTCAGGATAGCTTTTCCGTAGCCGTGCCCGCGGTACTCCGGCTTAACGTACAGGTCTTCCAGGTAAAGCCCCGCGCGGCCCAGGAAGGTGGAAAAATTGTGGAAGAACAGCGCAAAGCCGATCTCGGTGCCGTCCACCACCGCGAAGAGGACCTCGGCCTTCTGCTTGCGGAAAATCCATTCCTCCAAGGTGGCTTCGTCGGCGATCACCTCGTGCAGCAGCTTTTCGTAATCAGCCAGCTCCCGGATAAATTGCAGGATGAGCGGGGTGTCGCTGGGCTGGGCGAAGCGGAAGGTCAGTTGGTTTGGCATGGGGATAGCCTCCTTTTTCCAGATGATGGCTTGTTTAAGCAAAGGATAGCACTCTAGTACAACAGTGTCAAGGCAGCCGCGGCCAGCCCGCGGTGGCATAATCGCGCTTAAACTTTTGCCCGGACGTAAAACAAGTGCCCCCCAGCGGGGGTCCTCTGTGGTATAATGGGGGAAAAGGAGGAATGACCATGGATTCGCAGGAACGTATGATGCAGATCAAAAAACAGCTTCTGGAGCTGCTGCGGGAGCAGGGCGCGGTGTTGGCGGGGGTCGGGGACCTGAGTGCGGTGCTGGACGGGCCGATGCAGATCGGGGTATCGGCGGCGGTGCCGGTGCCGCGGGAGATCGCCCGGGACCTGGAAACAGCGCCCACCCTGGCCTACTACGAGATGTATTCCCGTCTCAACGGGCAGCTGGACCGAATGATGGAAGCGGGGGCCGATTTCCTGCGGCGGGAGGGCTTCTCCGCCCAGGCCAACACCACCACGACGGTGCAGATGGACGACACCTGGCGCACCCCGCTGCCCCACAAGACGGTGGCGACCCGGGCCGGGCTGGGCTGGATCGGGAAAAACTGCCTCCTGGTCACCGAGGAATACGGCAGCGCCATCCGCCTTTCCAGCCTGATCACCGACGCGCCGCTGCCGCCGGACCCCCCGGTCAACCAAAGCCGCTGCGGGAACTGCCACATCTGCGTGGACGCCTGCCCGGCCCATGCACTGCGGGGCGCCCTCTGGACCCCCGGCCTGCCCCGGGAGGAGCTGCTTTGCCGGGAAAGCTGCAAGGAGATGCAGCTTGCGCGGATGAAGGCCGCCACCGGCATCGAAACCGACCTGTGCGGCCTGTGCTTTGCCGTCTGCCCCTACACCCGCCGGTATAGTTATGCGGGGGAGCCCCCGCTGGCATAATCGCGCAAAAAGTTTAATCCAGGCGGAAAACGGGTAACCCGCGGCGGTACTGCTTACGACGCGGGCACGTTACTTTTGCTTTTCGTAAAAAACCAGGTGCGCGAAAATTCCCGCGCAGGCCCTGCGCCGCACCGCGAAAATGCCAGCGGAGGTTCTCGGCGCACGTCAAAAATCGGGCAAAAATGGGGAAAAGACCGGGGAAAGTGGTTCCTTTTTGCAGGAGGATGTGGTATAATATTCAACAATTTACTACGGTAAGGTGGAAAAAACCTGACGTCCGGTCCGCCGCCTGCCGCCATCTCTCCCCAGAAAGGATGATATCCATGAGCCATCTGATCCTCCCGCTGGGCTACACCCCTGTGCTGGACCTGTACCAGACTCAGCAGGCCATCGGCCGCCTGCGCAAACACTTCCAAAGCGAGCTTTGCCGCCGGTTGGAGCTCTGCCGCGCCACTGCCCCGCTGTTCGTCCTCTCGGACAGCGGCCTCAACGACGACCTCAACGGCGTGGAGCAGCCGGTGGAATTTTCCATCCCCGCCGCTCAGGCCCAGGCCCAGATCGTCCATTCCCTGGCCAAGTGGAAGCGCTTTGCCCTGCATGAGTACGGCTTCCCCGCGGGCAAGGGCCTTTACACCGACATGAACGCCATCCGCCGGGAGGAGGAGCTGGACAACCTGCACTCGGTGTACGTGGACCAGTGGGACTGGGAGAAGGTCATCTTCCCCGAGGACCGTACCCGCCAGTACCTGGAGGAGACGGTGCGGCAGATCGTGGCGGCCATCTGCGACACCCAGGACCACCTGCGGCAGATCTACCCCGGCCTGCGCCACCCGCTGCGCCGGGAGGTCACCTTCCTGACCACCCAGGAGCTGGAAGACCGCTGGCCCCAGCTGACCCCCAAGGAGCGGGAAAACGCCTGCGCCCAGGAGTACGGCACGGTGTTCCTGATGCAGATCGGCGGGCGGCTGCGGTCGGGGCAGCGTCACGACGGGCGCGCCCCCGACTACGACGACTGGACCCTCAACGGCGACCTGCTGGTGTGGGATGAGGTGCTGGGCTGCGCGGTGGAGCTTTCCTCCATGGGCATCCGGGTGGACCCGGCGGCGCTGCAGCGGCAGCTGGAAGAGGCCGGCGCCCTGGACCGCCTGCGCTTCCCCTTCCACCGGCAGCTGCTGGAAGGCAAGCTCCCCCAGACCATGGGCGGCGGCATCGGGCAGTCGAGGCTCTGTTTGGTGTTGCTGGAAAAGGCCCATATCGGCGAGGTGCAGGCCTCGGTCTGGGACGACGAGACCCGCGCCCTCTGCCGCCAGGCGGGCATCCCGCTGCTCTAATTGGCGGGGGATTTCGGGAACGCGCGATGTTTCCTCGAACGGCACGGGAAAAAGTGAAAAGTGAAAAGTGAATAGTGAAAAGTGAATAGTGAATAGTGAATAGGAACGGGGAGGACCCCCCGTTTCGCTTAAACCAAGTCGCGGCGAAGAGCCTGCACTCCCTGTTTTACGCACCGGGTTTGTTTTAAAAATGATAGTGGGTGTCCCGCGTCCAACATTTTCCCAAGGGGCGGGGCTTCTTTGCCGAGCGGTTTTCCCCAAACTGGGTTGAGGATTCTGTGCGTTTCATTTCGTTTTAAAGGCAGCATAGCACAAGCAGGAGGGAAATGAGATGAAAGGTTTGATCGTTTACGGCAGCGCCTACGGTTCTGCCCGGCGTTACGCCCAGGAATTGGCCCGGCGGCGGGGCTGGCCCTGCGTGGAGTACCGGCAGGTGACCGAAAAACAGCTGCAGGAGGCCGACTGCCTCATTTACGGCGGCGGGCTGTATGCCGGTGGGGTGCTGGGGCTTCGGCAGACCCTTCGCCGCCTGCCGGACTGGACGGGCAAGCGGCTGGCGGTGTTTACCGTGGGCCTTTCCGACCCGTCGCAGGAGGAGACCCGCCGCCATATTGCCCAGGGTCTGCGGCGGCAGCTGCCCCCGGAGCTTTGCCGGGAGGAGGACTGGTTCTTCCTGCGGGGCGGCATCGATTACAGCCGGCTGCATCTGGGCCACCGGGCGATGATGGCCGCGCTGGCAGCGCAGCTTCGCCGCCGCCCGCCAAAAGCCCGTACCGCCGAGGACCAGGCCATCTTGGACACCTACGGCGGCAAACTGGACTTTGTGGACCTGGACGCTCTGGCGCCATTGGAAGGTTGGGCCTAGTTGGCGCAAGCGCCAACTAACGAAAGAAGCGCGCCCGGTTTTTCCGAAAACAAAAAGAAAGTGCCTGCGTCGGTGGATTGTTTCGATGTTGGGCAGCTCCCTTGTTTTAGTGAAAAGTGAATAGTGAAAAGTGAATAGTGAATAGGGGTTTCCCCGCGAAAAATTTCTTTGGTGAAACGAAAGGATTGGGCAGGGTGAAACGTATTCTAGGTGAAAGCAACCATTTCCAAACACCCATACAGGAGGTATTTGTCATGAAAAAGATCATCCTTACCCTTGCTGCTGCGGCTTTGGTGGGCCTGGGGAGCCTGGGCGCCGCCGCCGAGACTGCCACCGCCTGCCCCAACCCCAACTGTCCTTACGATGGCGCCTGCCCCTATGTCCAGGAGGGCGGCTGCCCCAACCAGGGCCAGCGTCCCCAGGACGGCACCGGTCTGCGCCGGGGCGCTGGGAAAAACCGCGGCCAGGGCACCGGATGCGGCATGGGCCGTGGCCTGAAAAACGGCTCGGGCGTCTGCCGCAGAGGTTAAGTTCGCCAAAGGAAAGGTCGGGAGGGCATGCGCAGCAGCCAGGAGCTGGAAGAGGTCATCCAGCAGTACGGAGATATGGTGGAGCGGCTCTGCTTCCTCCACCTGGGACAGGACAGCGACCGCCAGGACGTGTTTCAAAACGTGTTTTTGAAGTACGCCCTCAGTACCACCGCGTTCCAAAGCCCCGAGCACCGCAAAGCCTGGCTCATCCGGGTGACGGTCAACGCCTGCCGCGACCGGCTGCGCTCCTTTTTCCGGCGGTTTTCGGTGGGATTGGAGGAGGGGGAGAGCCTGCCGGCGCCCTCGCAGCTGGAACACCAGGAGCTGCTGGAAGCGGTGCGCGCCCTGCCCGGCCGCTACCGGGACGTGATCTACCTGCACTATTACGAGGGGTACTCCGCCGTGGAGATCGCCCAGATGCTGGGCAAGCGCCCCAACACCATCTACACCTGGCTGGCCCGGGCGCGGGACCAGCTGCGGGAAACCTTGGGAGGTGAACGGCTGTGAGGGAAGAACTTCGACAAGCGCTGGAACCGGTCCGCGCCGGGGAGGAGCGCCGCCGCCGCACCCTGGCCTTTTTGGAGGAAAAGCGGGCGGGAGGCTCCCGCCGGGGGTGGCGGTATTCCCTGGTGGCGGCGTCGCTACTGCTTTGCCTGGGGGGATACGGGGTGTACAGCGTGCCGGTGAGCGCCGTCAGCGTGGAGCTGGAAAGCCCGGTGCAGCTGCAGCTCAACTGCTTTGACCGGGTGGTGTCCGCCCAGGCTTACGACCCCCAGGGCGACCAGCTTCTGCAGGACACCGATCTGACCCACTGCGGCTGGACCGAGGCGGTGGAGCGCCTGGCCCAGACCGCCCAGGCCCAGGGCAAGGTGTGGGTGACGGTGCAGGCCGATTCGCCCCAACAGCAGCAGGAGATGGCCGGGGAGCTGGCCCAAAGCGGCGGCGAGACGGCGTTTGTCTGCGACGGGGCCACCCCGGAGGAATGGCAGGCGGCCCAGGAGGCCGGGCTTTCGGTGGGGCGGTACCGGGCGTGGCAGCAGCTGCTGCTCAAAGACCCCACCATCACCGCCCAGCAGGTGCGCAGCTGGCCCATGTCCCAGATCCGCCGGATGCTCCAGGAGCAGGAAACCCCTGCCGCCCAGGCCCCCGAGACTTCCCCCTCCGCCGGTACCCCCGGCAGCGGCCAAGGCTATGGCCCGGGGAACGGACAGGGTAACGGACAAGGTAACGGACAAGGTTATGACCAAGGCTCCGGACAAGGAAATGGTCCGGGCAACGGCCAACAGAACCGCTACGGAAGCGGAGGACCTCCGCAGGCATAATCGCGGTGCGGCCAGCCCGCACGGGCATAATCGCGCAAAAAGTCTGATTGAAAACAAAAGTAAGCGTCCCGCGTCGGTACTGCTATCGACGCGGGTACTTTTATTTTCCGCCTTGATGAAACCTTGTGCGTGAAATTGCCCGCGCAGGTTCTGCGCCCCGCGTCGGTACGATTTCCGGCGCGGGTTTCTTTTTGGGATTCGGGAAAACAGAAAGTTGGCAGCGTCCGGACCCTGTTTGACACAGTTTGGCAATAATTTTATGATAAACTAAAAGAATACACACTGGCGAAGGACTTCCGCCGCGGGTTACTCGTTTTTCGTTTCCAAAAGACTTTTTGCGCGATTATGCCCGCGCAGGTCCTGCGCAATACTTTGTGCGCAATCTCTGCGCTACACTCAAGAAAACACACCGCTCTTGTGCCCGCTTTCCCGGGAAAAGGGCGGAGATGGAGGAGATCGGTTTGGTAAAATTTCTGCTGCGTGTGCTGGGGGTGCTGCTTCTGGCGGTGGCGCTGGGAGCCGGGGCGCTGTACTACGCTTTTCGCATCGAGCCGGGGATGCTGGTCACCCGGGAGTACGACCTGGCCGGGGAGGGAGACGCCTGGAAGGTGGTGCAGCTTTCCGACCTGGAACTCAGCCCCAGCTACGACACCACCCAGCTGGACCGCCTGGTCGAGGAGGTCAACCGCCAGCAGCCCGACCTGCTGGTCTTTACCGGGGACCTGTTCCACAACTATGCCCAGTACGCCCCGGTGGATGAAGTGACCGACGCCCTTTCCCGCATGGAGGCGCCCGCGAAACTGGCGGTTTGGGGGAACCGGGACTACGGCGGCGGCGCCCAGTGGGTCTACCCCCAGGTGATGGAGGCGGCGGGCTTCACCCTGCTTTGCAACAGCGGAGTGACCCTGGACGCCGGGGGCCAGACGGTGTATGTAGCGGGCCTGGACGACGGTCTGCTGGGCGCGCCGGACCCCCAGTCCGCCCTGGAAGGCCGCCCCGCGGACGCTAGCTACACCATTTTGCTCTTCCATGAGCCGGACCTGGCCGCCCACGCCGAGGGCCAGGGGGTGGACCTGATGCTGGCGGGGCACACCCACGGCGGTCAGGTGCGGCTGCCCTTTGTGGAGCCGGTGACCACCTCCCTGGGCGAGCGGTACATCCGGGGGCTGTACCCTCTGGCGGACGGCGGGCAGCTGTACGTCCACAGCGGGTTGGGGACCTCCCGCCTGCCGGTGCGCTTTTTGGTGCCGCCCCAGGTGGCGGTCTTCCGAGTTGGCGACGGGGGCGCCAACTAGTGAATGGTGAAAAGTGAAAAGGGAATAGTGAATAGGGAATCGGAAATCGGATAAGGCTGCCGGGAAAGCATAGTTGGCTCCCAAAGCGCCAACTATGCTTTCCCAAGGATGAAAAATAGGGTATAATAGAGGCAAACAAAGACGGGAGGCCGCGCGCGCTCCCGAGGAAAGGCGGGAAATCCATGGCAAAGAAACAGCAAGACCTGACCCAGCGGGTGATGGCGGTGCTCAAACGGCAGAAAAAAGAACCCATCAGCCTGAAGATGCTGGAAGCCCAGGCCAAGGTCAGCTCCAAGGAGCGTCCGGCGTTCCGGGAACTGATGGAATCCATGAAGGAAAACGGCGAACTTTACCAGAAGCGCTACTCGGTGGTGCTCAGCGCGAACCTGGGGCTGCTGCGGTGCCAGGTGGTGTCGGTGCTGCCCAAGTTCGGCTTTGTGCGGCCGCTGCCCAAGGACGGACAACCCCCCTCCGAGGACCCCAAGGCAAACGATATCTTCATCCCCGGCCGGATGATGCTGGGCGCGCTGCCCGGCGACCTGGTGCTGGTCAAGCCCGCCCCCGGCAAGACCGAAAGCCCCGAAGGGGTCATCGTGCGGATTTTGGAGCAGGCGGCGGGGGAATTTTCCGGCGTGCTCCAAAAGGACGAGGAGGGCCGGCTGGTGGTGCTGCCCGACCGGGACCTGCGGATCGGGCTGGAGGTGCTGGACGGTCACACCGGGGTGGCCCGCCCGGGAGACAAGGTGCTGGCCCGGGTGGTCAAGCGCGGGGAAAGCCACTTTGCCCACAAGGTGGAGGTGGTGCGCAGCTACGGCAGCGCCCAGCTGGCCCAAAGCTGCGCCGAGGCGGTGCTGGAACAGTACCACACCCGCCGGGAGTTCGACCCCCAGACCCTCAAGCAGGCCCAGAAGCTGCAGGACGGCGGCGTGCCCCTTTCGGAGCTCGGTGCCCGCATGGACCTGACCGACCTGCCCATCTTCACCATCGACGGGGCGGACAGCAAGGACCTGGACGACGCCGTTTCCCTGGATTGGGACGGCGAGCATTGGTTTTTGGGGGTACACATCGCCGACGTGAGCCACTACGTCCGCCAGGATACCCCGGTGGACCGGGAGGCTTACCTGCGGGGCACCTCCATCTACTACGCCGACCAGGTCATCCCCATGCTGCCCAAGGCCCTTTCCAACGGCATCTGTTCGCTCAACCCCGACGAGCTGCGGCTGACCTTCTCGGCGCTGGTGACCCTGGACGCCCAGGGCAACATCGTCGGCAGCCGGTTTGTCAAAAGCTACATCCGCTCCCGGGTCAAGGGGGTATACAGCGAGGTCAACGCCATCCTGGACGGCAGCGCCTCCTCGGAGGTTTTGGCCAAATACCAGGGCCTTGTGCCGGAGATCGAAAAGATGCACCAGCTTTCCCGCATCCTGCGCCAGAAACGCACCCAGCGCGGCTCCATGGAGCTTTCCTCCAGCGAGGCGAAGTTCGTCATCGAGGACGGCAAGATCCAGGACATTATCCCCCGCACCCAGGGCGAGAGCGAGCGCATCATCGAGGAATTCATGCTCATCGCCAACGAAGCTGCCGCCACCCTGGCCATGGAGCAGGAGCTGCCCTTTGTCTACCGGGTCCACGACAAGCCCCCGGTGACCAAGGCCCAGGTGCTCCACGACCTGGCGGCCCGCCTGGGACTGGATACGACTGAGCTTTCCAGCCAGCCGGAGCCCCGGGAGCTTGCAAACCTCCTGCAGCAGTCCCAAGGCACCCCCTGCCAGCAGATCATCAACAACCAGATCCTGCGCACCATGGCCAAGGCCGCTTATTCCGACCAGAACATCGGGCACTTCGGCCTGGTGCTGGAAAATTACGCCCACTTTACCTCCCCCATCCGCCGGTACCCGGACCTGATCATCCACCGCATCCTCTCCTGCTACACCGGCGGCATGGACCGCAAAGCCCTGCTCAAGCGCTTCGGGCCCTATGTGCCCCAGGCCGCCCGCCACTGCAGCGAGATGGAGCTTGCCGCTGTGGGCATCGAACGCGACTGCGACGACTGCTACAAGGCGGAGTATATGTCCTCCCGCGTGGGACAGACCTTCCGCGGGACCATCTCCTCGGTGACCGCCTTCGGCATCTATGTGGAGCTGCCCAACACGGTGGAGGGCCTGGTCCACGCCCGCAATATGCCCGCCGGGGAATATGTCCTGCAGGAGGGCTTGGAGCTTGCCGACCCCCGCTCCGGCCGCAAATTCCAGATCGGCCAGGAGGTGGAGGTGCTGGTGCTGGGGGTGGATGTTTCCGCCGGGCAGGTGGACTTCGCCCTGGCGGACGCCGTCCCCGGACAGGCGGAGGTGGGCGCCCTCATCCAGAAGGAGCAGACCCAGCCCGCCCCCAAATCCCGCGCCCCCAAGGGCCGCGCCGCCCGCGAAAAAGACAACGATGGACGCAAGGCCGGAAACTGGAAGCGCACACAGCCCCACCGCAAGGACAGAGGCCGCCGCAAAACCGCCCCGCGTCCCCATAGAAAAGGCTAGTACCCCGATAACGCAAAAAGAACGCCCTGCAAAGGGCGTTCTTTCGTTAGTTCCCGCTGAAAGCGGGAACTAGGCCCGCGGGCATAATCGCGGCACGGGACCCGTGCAGGAATTTTCGCGCACGAGGTTTAAACCAGCCGGAGAACAAGCAACCCGCGACTCGGTTGAGAGAAAGAACTTTTCCCTTCTCGAAAAACTTACCCAAGTGCATAAATAAAGAAAACCGCGTCGGTACTGCTATCGACGCGGGCAGTTTTCTTTTCCGTTGGATAAAGCT
Organism: Oscillospiraceae bacterium; assembly: GCA_019423755.1. GTDB lineage: Bacteria > Bacillota > Clostridia > Oscillospirales > Ruminococcaceae > Negativibacillus. Next base: position 18,039 of record JAHZAU010000005.1, on the reverse strand, counting down.
TAAAGCGCGAAACAGGGAGCGCAGGCTCTGCGCCCGTACTTGAAATTCCGTGGCAAGTATTGTAAGATAGGGTTAGAGCTGCTTTTCCATGGCGATGTGGGGGCAGTGCTCGTCCAGGTAGGGTTCGCCCTGCTCCTGATAGCCCAGCTTTTTGTAGAAGCCCTTGGCCTGCATCTGGGCGGACAGATGGACGCGGTCGCCGCCCAGGGAGCGGATCTTCTCCTCGAGAAGCTCCATGACCCGGCGGCCCAGGTGATGGCGGCGGTAACGCTCCACCACGCAGATGCGTCCGATCTGGTAAACGCCGTCCTGCAGGAAGGTGCGTCCGGTGGCTACCGGTTCGTCGCCGTCGTAAAGCACCACGTGCCAGCTTTGTTTGTCGATCTCGTCAAATTCCCCTTCGGGAGAGAAGCCCTGCTCGATGATGAACACCTGGGTGCGGACGTAAAAGGCGTCGGAGCTGTTTTTCTTTCCCTGGAACCATTTGGCGGTAAATTCGGTCTGTCTTCTCATGGGGGAGCGCCTCCTTTGGTCATTTGGCGGTATTATACCACACGACCGGTCCCAGTATCAACTAGCAATTAGCACACCAGCCGCGCCAGCAGCATCCCGATGCAGCCGGGAAGCCCCCAAAGCCCCGCCGCCGTGGCGGTCACCGGGGTCCAGGGCAGAAGGCCCGCCGCCCCCAGCCCCCAAAGCAGCCCCAGGCCCAGCGCTCCGCTTACAAACAGCGCCCCCAGCTGCCGCCGGCGCAGCAGCGCGCCGGTCTGCCACACCAGCCAAAGGCCGGCCGCCGCCCAAAACCAATCCATCGCCATCCCCCTTTTCGGTCCACTGGGAGGGAATCACCGGAATACCGGGTCCCTCTTGCGTATATTTTATTGTTGGGAGGTCCTTTTTATGAAAGAGTTTAAAGATGTTATGACCCGGTATTGCCCCTATGTCCGCCAGAATGTCCCCACCGAGGTCACCTATACCGAGACCGGCAAACCTGTCGGCCGCTGCCTCAACAGCTTCCGCTGCCCCCGTACCGAGTGCAGCATCTATATGAACGACCCCGAAAACCTCACCGTCTACGCCCTGGGCTCCGACGTCCCCATGGATTATTAGCGGAGGAGCCTCCGCGGGCATTTTCGCGCTTTCAGTTAAAACAAAACGGAAAATGGGTAACCCGCGACTCGGTTAAACGGTAGGGGAAACTTTCCTTTCCTCTTCGCATAAAACCATCCGAAAGCATAAAAAAAGAAGCTCCCTTCAAGGGAGCTTCTTTCGTTAGTTGCCGCTTGCGGCAACTAGGCCCTTTGCAGGGCGTTCTTTTGCGTTTTTGGGAAAATGCCGGTTACAGGGTTTTCATGTACTCGGCGTAGGCGTCGCGCAGCTCCTGAGCGGTCTCCTCGGGGCAGCGGGGGTTGCAGTGGGCCCAAACGCCGGTCTCGGAGGAGGCGTTGAACTTCTGCTGCTCGGCGGAGCGCAGCGGCGGGAAGAACTCGATGTGGAAGTGGTAATCCTCCGACACGTCCTCGCCGTTGACCGGGGCGTTGTGCATGCACATCATGTAGGGGAATTCCTTGTGGAACAGGGTGTCGAACATCCCCACCACGTGCTTGATGGTGACGGCCAGGGAGGTCTTTTCGGCGTCGGTCAGCTGGTCCATGCGGGAAACATGGCGGCGGGCCTGGATGTAAACGCCGTAGGGGTACTCGGTGAAGAAGGGCAGGAAGACGGTAAAGTTCTCGTCCTCGAAGATGATGCGCTTACCAAAATCATGCTCGGCCGCCAGCATATCGCAGAAGAGGCAGCGGCCCTTTTCGGCGCGGTATTCCTTGGCGGAAGCGACCTCCAGCTGGATCTTCTTGGGCACCACGGAGTAGCCGTAGATCTGGCCGTGGGGATGGGGCATGGTGGTGCCTACCATGCGGCCGCGGTTTTCGAAGATGAAGACGTATTTGATGTTGGGGTCGCTGGAAATATCGGTGAAGCGCTCCACCCACAGGTCAACGAGCTTTCTCATGTGCGCGTCGGACAGGTCGGGGATGGTGGTGGTGTGGCCGGGGGAGTAGAGCACCACTTCGCACTTGCCGTAGTTGGGGCGGACCTTGAAGAAGTCGTTGGCCACGTCGTCGGGCTGGGGCGGGTTCTGGGACAGGGCGGGGAAGTCGTTGTCGTATTTGAGGACTTCGTAATCGTCCGGGACCTTGCCGGAGCCGGGGCAGAAGGGGCACCAGTCCTTGGGCATTGCCGGACGGTTCTGGCGGTTGGAGTTGATCATGACCCAGTCCTGGATCAGGGGATGCCATCTTAATTCAGCCATGTGAGATTCCTCCATTTATGTAAGATGAAAGTTGTGACAAATAAGTTTTGGCTACGAAATCGTTTCCCGAGATGCTGGGGAAAGAAGATTCCGTCAGGAAGCTTCTTTCGTTAGTTGGCACCGGGGGTGCCAACTAGCTCAATGCCGCCCACGGGACGGATGGAAAGCAGGTGGCAGGCGCCTTCTCCCAGCACCGCGTCGATGCCCCGGCGGTAATCCTCCACCATCGCCTGGGGGACGAACACCTGGATGGTGCCGCCGAAGCCGCCGCCGTGGATGCGGAAGGCTCCCTGGCCCTGGAGCAGGTGTTCGGTGGCGGCCAAAGCTACCGAAACGCCCTGGGAAAGGGGCTGGGACGCGGAGTAGATGTTCTGCAGGTACATGAAGGACGAGCGGCCCGACGCGGCGGACAGCTTCAGGAAGGAGGCAAAGTCGTGCTCCCGCAAGGCCTGGGCGATCTGCTGGGCGCGCAGGTTCTCCTGGAAGAAGTGGTGGGCGCGCAGGATGGCGCGGTCGCAGACCTGCTGGCGCAGCTGGGCCAGGTTTGCGTAGAAGTCCTGGGCCGGTACCTGGCGCAGCACCTCCTTGCCGAAGAACTGGGCCACCTGACGGTTTTCCCGGGTGATGGCGGCGTAATCGTCGGTTAGGTCGGCGTGGTCGGCGCGGGAGTCCACGATGCACATAACGTAGCCGGTGGTGGCAAAGTCAAAGTCCACCTTGTCCACCATGGGGGCAGCGGGATTGTAGAAGTCCATGGCCACAAAGCCGCCCACCGAGCAGGACATCTGGTCCAGCAGGCCGCAGGGCTTGCCGAAGTATTTGTTTTCGGCATACTGGCCGATCTGCGCCACCTGGATGGGGGTGACGGTATTGTCATTAAAGAGGCAGCTAAAGAGGGTACCCAGCAGCACCTCGTAGGCGGCGGAGGAGGAAAGCCCCGAGCCGCCCAGCACGTCGGAGGTCATGGTGGCGTCGAAGCCGCCGATGGCAAAGCCCCGTTCCCTAAGGCCCGCCGCCACGCCGCGGATCAGGGCGCGGGAACGGTTGTAGTCCTCGGGGTGGACCTCCAGGTCGGACAGGTCCACCTCCTCCATGGGGTAGCCCTCAGAGAGGATGCGGACGGTGTTGGTGCCGTTGGGGCAGGCGGCGCAGACGATGTCCAGGTCCACGCTGGCACCCACCACGCAGCCGTGCTGATGGTCGGTGTGGTTGCCGCCGATCTCGGTGCGGCCGGGAGCGCTGAAGAGGCGGACCGGCTGGTCGCCAAACTGCTGGCGGAAGGTCTCGGCCACCTGGCAGAGACGCTGGCGGTGGCGGGAAAGGTCCGCTGCGCCGGGATGCAGGTAAGAAAGGACGGAGTCGTAGGCGCCGTCCTGGATGCGTTGGGTCAAAGCCTGGGTATGTTCCATGGGGAATACCTCCTTGCAAACTGGAAAGGATAAAAAGGCGGGCTGCCGGGGGCGGGACGAAGCCGCCTTGCGCCGGCGCCGGATTTTCCAAGAAACCCATGTTTCTCTAATATAAGGGTACCGAAAAACGGGGGAAAAATCAACCGCTTTGTTGTCATTTTATTCACAAAAAATGCGTCCCCTTCTTGGATTTTCTCCCGATTGCCCAAAAACCTCCACTAAAAGGGTACAAGATAGATAATGAAAAGGGAAAAGGGAAAAGTGAATAGTGAAAAGTGAATAGGGAATAGGGTGGGGGCTTCCCCGCAAAAAAAGAACGTCCTGTCGGGGACGTTCTTTCGTTAGCGTTAGTTGTTGGTAGTGGGGAGGAACTTCTGCCGGGCGGCGATGAGCTGCTGGGGCGTGGCGGGGGTGGTGGGGTACCAGCCGCGCTTCTGCATCTCGGCAAAGATCTCGTACTGGATCTGGTGCTCCTCCCCCAGCAGGTTGAGAAACTCCGCCAGCAGCGCCGGGGAGGCGCATTCCCCGGCAAAGGTGTTGCAGCAGGAGGCGGCCTGCTTCTGGGAAGCCAGGGCGTCGGCCATCATCTCCCGGTCGGTGAGGGTGTGAGGTTCCATGGGGCATCGCTCCTTTCGGTGGGTGGGCTACTGGCCCAGCTGGCAAAGCAGCTTGTTGTAGTGGTTCTGGTGGCGCGAGGCGATCTGTTCGCATTTGGAGCGCAGCTGCGGGTCGTCGGTGAGCTGGGCGTAAAACTGAAACTTCTTCACCAGCACCTCCTCCTGTCCCAGCAGCTCCTGGATGCAGGAAAGCTCTTTGGTGGTCCATTCGGGCATGACGGCACCTCCTTGACGAAAAATTAGGCCGGGCAAAGCGCCGGGCCGCTGCAAGGGTTAGTCTGCCCCAAGCCGGCGGCATCCTCCCTGAAAAGTTCTGCCATCCGCCGCAGAAAACCCCAGCGGCGCCACCTCCTGCCAGCCCCGGCGAACAGATCCTGCAAAACCCGCCGCCCGGCAGGAAGCTGCCGCCATTTTTCCCAGAAACATACGATTGCCGCCGCCGGGCCGGGCCGCTATACTGGTTGCAGACAGCCGGGACCGGACAAAACCATTTTATCCCAAGGAGGAAAAAACAATGAAACCAATGGTAAGCGCAGCAGCCGCGGCGGCCCTGGCCCTGGCTTTGAGTACGGCGGCGCTGGCGGATGTGCAGGTAAGCGGCGAGCGGCTGGACGGCAAGACCCCCTGGCCCCAGGGGCTGGAACTGGACGTAACAAAGATGGTGCAGGAGGACCGGCAGGGCCAGCGCGCCCTGGTAGACTGGGAGGACGGCCTGCACGCCCAGCCGGGGCAGACCCTCTACCTGCCGCTGATGCAGGGGACGGAGCCTTACACCGGCCCCGCCGGCAAGGACTGGAAGATCAGCCTGGTGGAGCGGGGGGAGGCCGGCGCCCTGCCCGAGGACGGCACCCTGGAGGAATCCAGCCTCTACCGCGCCGAAGCGGAGGACCTGGGCCTGACCGAAGACGCCTGGTACCTGCGGCTGGAGCTGGAGACGGAGCTTGCCAGCCTGGAAGCCCAGCCCCTGGAATACCAGGCGGCCCTTTCGGAGCGCGGCACCCCCAACCAGACCCAGCGGGTGACCATCCGCGGCAGCATCCAGAACCCCTCCGCCCCGGGGCCGGTGGCCTTCGACTGGCCCAACGACGTGTACGGCCCGGCGGTGTGGCAGGTGCGCCCGGGGGACAGCGGCACCGCGGTGTTTAACTTTGCCGACGAGGCGCTGTTCACCGTGCGGATGTACAGCGAGGACGCGGTCATGCTGGACTACACCCAGGAGCACGACCGGGACATCCTGGCCCGTTACGATGCCGACCTGGACTTCCACCGTTTCCTGGGGGAACTGGACCAGTTCAGCGCCGCCGGGGAGCTGATCCTTCCGGCCGCCGAGGGTAGTGTGCTTTATGAGATCGTGGACGGGGAGCTGGTGGAGCGGCAGGCGGAGTACGACCCGGTACACGAAGCTTTTGTCCTGCGCACCCGCACCCTGGGCGAATACGCCATCGCCCACGGCCCGGTGGAGGAGCAGTAACTGTTTCTTCCCTATTCCCTCTTCCCTCTTCACTATTCACTTTTCACTTTTCCATGAGAAAAGAACGTCCCGCAAGGGGCGTTCTTTCGTTCGTTGGCGCTTGCGGCGGGGCGCAGAGCCTGCGCTCCCTGTTTCGCGCACCTGGTTTTTCCGAAAGGGAAAATAAAATTCCCGCATCGTGAGAAATATCGCCGCGGGTTACTCGTTTTCCGCTTTCAAAAAAGTGGGTGCGCGATATTGCCAGCGCAGGCCCTGCGCCGCGAAAATGCCAGCGGGGGCTTCCCCGCCGCAAAAAAAGAAGCTCCCTTCCAAGGGAGCTTCTTTCGTTAGTTGGAGCTTTGCTCCAACTAGGCCCATCCGGTCAGCAACTCCGGATGGGGGTGAGATATAAGGAAAGAAAGAGAGAAAAACTCAGAGTTCTTACATTAGGCCGCAGCGTGGTCTGAGGGAGAAAGGGTGACTCTCACAGAAAACGTGCGGGAATAGGTGCCCGGGGGAAAGGGTGGTCCCCCGGGACACACAAAGGAAAAAAGGGAAAACGGGGGAGAGGGAGCTTTTACAGCTCGGCTTTGAAGATGGTCTGCTCCTTGATGTCGGTGGTCAGAGCGGTGAGCGCCTCGCGGACGATGCGCTGACGCATCTGGTACTCCTCCTCGGGGGTGCGGTTGGGGTCGCCCATGGGGTAGGGGATGGAGAAGCTGTTGACGATACGGTTGGAGCCGACGGTCTTGGCAATGGGGGTCAGGTTGGCGATCTGCACGATGGGCAGGCCGGTAGCCTCGATGGCTTTGGTCATCGCTGCGCCGCAGCGAGTGCAGGTGCCTCACGTGGAGACCATGATGACGCCGTCTACCTGCTCGTCGTGGAGGTATTTGGCGATCTCGGAGCCCATGCGGGTGGCCTCGGCCTGGGTGGTGCCGGTGCCGACGGTGGTGTAGAAGAAGTTATCCAGCGAGCCGATGACGCCCTGCTTCTCGAAGTCGCGCATAGCGTCCAGCGGAACGCAGACGTTGGGGTTGGCGTCACAAACTGCCGGGTCGTAACCGGCGTGGATGGTCTTGAAGACGCCGGACTCCAGTCTCTCCATGCCGGACATATCGTAGCGGCCCCAGCGGGTAGCGGAAGCGGACTGGATGCGGTCGGGGTTGTCTACCGGGACGACGCCGCCGGTGGTGACCAGGGCGATCTTGGCGTGAGCCAGGTCCTTGACCGGAGCAGCGATGGCGACGCGGTCGGATTTGGGGATGGGCAGCTCGGTGACGAACTCCTCGCCGTGGACCTTCTTGAGCAGCATGGCCACGGTACGTTTGGCGGCGGTCAGGCCGTCCTTGCGCCATACCTGATGACGGTGGCCGGTGGGGAAGTAGCCTTCCTCGTCAGCGGGGCCGATGGGCTCGCCGGACAGCACCTTGTTCAGGTAGTTTGCCATGGCTTTGACGTCCTTCTTCATGCTGGCTGCGCTGTGGCCGCCCTGCATGATGGGCATCTGGGAGCGGAACATCTCCACGCCGGGGTTTTCCACGTGCATGGAGGTGACCACCGGTACGTGGTAATTTTCCATAACGGCCTTGCAGGCGTTGCCGCAGGCGGAACCGTAACGGCCAGCCTGGAAGGCAGGGCCTGCCACGAAGGCGTCGAACTCCACCTCCTTGAGGCTGTCAACGATGAATTTCACCGCTTCTTCCTGGCGGGAGCCCATGAAGTTATCGCCGCAGATGATGGTGTGGGTCACCTTGGCGTCGGTGAGGGAAGCGTCCAGCAGCTGGGAAACGCCGTTGGGGTCGGTGGTGATGACCGGGGCGAAATCGGCTTTGTCCTCGCCGCCGATCTGTCCAAAGAACTGGTTGATATACAGAACTACGTTTTTCATTCGAGAGATCCTCCTTGTTTTGCCTGATGTGTGACGGCAGGGAGCCGGTTAAAAGTCCTTCATGGTCTTGATGGACCAGCCGAGAACCTGGTCGCCGCAGAACATGGAGTTGTTTTCCATAATGATGGAGCCGTCGGGACGGACGGAGGGGCCGAGGATTTCGTCGCCGCCCCAGCCGCCGGAGAGACCGTCGCGGCCGAGAGCTTCCAGCTCGCCGATGACGCGCATAGCGGGCAGCTCGATAAGCTCGGAAACGTTGCCGCAGGAGACGATGGCGTTGGCCTTTTCGTCCAGGGAGACCAGCGGCTGGGAAGCGCCGTCACGACCGGTGCACTCGTTGGTCAGGCCGATGGTCTTGATGCCCTGGTCTTCCAGGTCTACCAGGCAGATGATGAAGTCGGCGTCGGGGTTGCCGTAGCCTTCCTCGGCGACGATGGCGCTGTCTGCGCCCAGGTTTTTGGCGATGTTGGCCACGATGATGCCGGAGCGCTCCTTCTGCTCCAGAGCCACGTTCAGGTTGGAGGTGATGACGCCCAGGAAGTTGAGGGTCTTGCCGTGCTCGTTCATCAGTTCCTTGATAATGGGAGCGTTCTGGATGTCATAGGTGGACCACTTGGAGGAGCAGGGCATGAAGGAGCCGGAGATGACCGCGCCGTCCAGGATCTCGGTGGGGCTTGTGTAAGTGGGCACCATGCGGTTGGTGTCCCAGCCGTAGTACAGGTCGTTGTAGCCGGGGTTTTCCATCTGGGACTGGAACTGCATCACCAGTACCACAGAGGGCAGGGCCTGGACCTGGGGGCTGCGTTTGCTTACCGGCTCAAACTCGTACTCCTCTTTTTCGGGAGCGGTCTGGCCGCGGACGATGGAGCCGACGTGCTCCGCCAGCAGCATACCGGCCCAGCGCAGGGCGTGGTTCTTCTTCTGCTGCTCGCGTTTTTCAAACTCCTCGGCGGTGTCGCTTACCAGCACCAGGTTGATGAGCTGGGAGAAGTAGACGTATTTTGCGCCTTCGCCGCCCATGTCGATGACGCCGTCCTGGAAGCCGCCCCAGTGTTTGCCTACGACGGTGACGCAGCAGTTTTTGAGCGCGTTTACTTCGCCTTCGCCGCAGTAGGTGGTGTCGCCGGTGACGCCGGGGAAGATGCAGCGGCCGTCCTCACGGGAGCGGGGCTCGATGACCTCTTTGACCGGGCAGAGGCGGACCATGTCGCCGGGGTTGACGATCTCCAGGTCGGGGTCCACGATGTCCTTGACACCGCGGACCACATCCAGGGCCTTTTCCTTGTTGATGGTGAGCACGCCGTTTACGTAGGAGTCCTGTTCTCCAAAGCGCATCTCATGTACCGGGAAATTGTTGATTGTGAGTTTCATAACAAACCTCCAGATTGATATTTCAGGGGAATGATTATTCTTCGGTGGGGGCGTCCTGCGCGGGGGCGGACGGCTCCGGGCCGGATTTAGCGGGGAATTTCTCCTCCCGGAAGGCCTTGACCAGGCTCCAGCAGGAAAGGAGCATAATAAAGATGAAGGGGAAGGCCGCAGCCACCGAAGCGGTCTGCAGGGCGCTCAGGCCGCCGGAAAGCAGCAGAGCGAAGGCGACCACCGCCTGCACCACGCCCCAGATGACCTTTTTGCGGTTGGAGGGGTCCAGGTCGCCGCCGGAGGAGAACATGCTCAGCACGAAGGTGGCGGAGTTTGCCGAGGTGATGAAGAAGGTGCAGAGCAGGATGATGGTGACGATGGAGAGGATCTTGCCCAGGGGGTAGAGGTTAAACACCTGGAAGAGGGCGGTCTCCGGAGCGGTGACCATCTGGCTGATGGTGTCCAGACCCAGCTTTTCCGCTACGCCCAGGCCCATGCCGCCGAACACCGAGAACCAGATGATGGAGGCGATGGAGGGGGCGACGATGACGCCCAGGATGAACTCGCGGACGGTGCGTCCCTTGGAGATGCGGGCGATGAAGGTGCCGACGAAGGGAGCCCAAGCGATCCACCAAGCCCAGTAGAAGATGCGCCAAGCGTTGAACCAGGTGTTGTCGCCGAAGGGGTCGATGTTCAGGCTGTCGCCCAGGAAGTTCTGCATGTACTGGCCCATGCCGCTGGTGAAGATGTTGAGGATATTGACGGTGGGACCCACCAGGAAGGCCACGGCCACCAGCGCCAGCGCCAGGTAAAGGTTGATGTCGGAGATCAGGCGGATGCCCTTATCCACGCCGGTGATGGCGGTGCGGATGTAGACGATGGCGATGATCACGATGATCACCAACCAGGTGATCTGGTTGCTGGGGATGCCGAAGAGGTAGTTGAGGCCGCTGTTGATCTGCAGGGTGCCCTGGCCCAGGGAGGTTGCCACGCCGGCGATGGTGGCGATGACGGCAAAGATGTCGATGGCCTTGCCGATGGGGCCGCGGGTGCGTTCCTCGCCCAGGATGGGGATGAAGAGGCTGCTGATCAGGCCGGGTTTATTTTTGCGGAACTGGAAGTAGGCAAGGCCCATGCCGATGATGGCGTAGTTTGCCCAGGGGTGGAAGCCCCAGTGCATGAAGGAAGCGCGCATGGCGAAGTTGGCGGCCTCGGCGCTGCCGGCCTCGATGCCCACCGGCGGGGCGGCAAAGTGGCTCAGCGGCTCGGAGATGCCCCAGAAGATGAGGCCGATGCCCATGCCGGCGCCAAAGAGCATGGCAAACCAGGAGGCGGTGCTGTGCTCGGGACGGGAATCGTCCGGCCCCAACCGGATGTTCCCGTAGCGGCTGAAGGCCACTCCCACGGCAAAGACCACAAAGAACAGCATGGCGATGAGATACAGCCAGGAAAGGTTCTGCTTGATGAAGGCCATGAGGGCGTTGGCGGCGGCCTCGAAGGTCTTGCTGCTGACGATGCCCCATACGGCGATCAGGATGGAAATAACCAGGGAGACCCGATAGACCGTATTGGAGGCAGGCGGATTGTTGTGTTGCTTCATTGGTCAAACTCTCCTTACAGGTGGTCCGGGGAGCTGGATGTACCTTTGGGACAAAGAAACTCGGGATATTTTGTGTCAAGGTACAGCTGAGCGGACCAGATTACTAAAATTTCGGGCGTTTCGCAACCGCGCTTGCAAAGTAATCATGATTTACAATCCGTATTATATCATAATCGCGTTTACTGTCAACATTCGAGCGGGTATTTTTTTAATTTTTGGTAAAACGCAATAGATATGCTCTATGAAAATAACCAATCTGACCGGTGGATTTTCCCAGCCAGCTGTGGTAAGATAAATTTAATCAAAATGGGGCAGAAGGCCGCCGCGGCCCAAAAGCGGCGCCGTGCCCCGGTATCGGGAAGGGAAATCACCATGGAAGAACTGTCCAACAAAGAGATCCAGAAGCGCCGGATGCTCTCGTATTTTATCGAGGCCACCCAGCAGGTCATCGAGGAGGAAGGCGTGCTGGGCGTCTCCATCCGCAAGGTGGCCAAAAAGGCCGGCTACAACAGCGCCACCATCTATAATTACTTTAAGGATATCGACCAGCTGGTGCTGCTGGCCTCGATGAAGTACCTGCGCAGCTACACCATCGCCCTCAACGCGCAGATCAAGGAGGACCGCGACCCCCGCCAAAACTACCTGGACGTTTGGAAGTTCTTCGCCCAGTCGGCGCTGGAGCACCCCAACACCTTCAACAACCTCTTCTTCAGCCGCCACAGCAACCGCCTCAACGACGTGGTGCAGCTGTATTACAGCGTCTTCCCCGACGAGGTGGGGACCCACGCTTCCATCATCGACGAGATGTTCTCCGGCCAGGATATCTGGGAGCGCAACCAGCGCCTGCTGCTGCCCCTGGTGCGCGCCGGGGTACTCACCGAGGAGCAGTCCGACATCGTCAACGACATCAGCGTCAGCTGCTTCCACAGCATCCTGGAGCGCAAGTGCCAGGACGAAAGCCTGGACAACCAGCCCCTCATCGACCGCCTGATGCGTATCCTGGAGTACGCGCTGGGCTAGCCGCTTTTTGCCCCGCTTCGGTTCCTTATTCACTATTCACTATTCACTTTTCACTGAAACAACTAGGGTGGGGAGCACAAACTTCCTGCGTTACAATCCTTCAGTCACGGCTGCGCAGAACAGGCTCCCCCGCCGCAAAAAAAGAACGTCCCTACTCGAGGGACGTTCTTTCTTTTTGCTTTCGATAAAATATTCCAGGAGGGAAAGAAAAGGTTTCTCATTTCTCCCAACCGAGTCGCGGGTTACTTGTTTTCCGTTCCGGAGAAAGTCCGTGCGCGAAACAGCCAGCGGGGGCCTAGTTGGCGCAAGCGCCAACTAACGAAAGAAGCTCCCCTGAAGGGAGCTTCTTTTTATGCGTTAACTAGAAGATCAGACTGCCGACCTGATAGATGACCAAAGCGGCCAGGTAGGCGGCGCCGGTCTGGTACAGGGAGGTCAGGCAGGCTTGCCAGAAGCTGCCCAGCTCCCGGCGGGCGGCGGCGAAGGCGGCCACGCAGGGCATGTACAGGATGGTAAAGGCCAGGAAGCTCAGGGCGCTGACCGGGGTGAAGATGCCGTGCAGCACGGCGGAAAGCTCGGCGGCGGTGCCGGCCCCGGTGAGGATGCTCAGGGTGCTGACCACGCTTTCCTTGGCGGTGAAGCCGGTGATGAGCGCGGTGGAGGCCCGCCAGTCGGCAAAGCCCAGGGGCGCAAACAGCGGCGCCAGCAGCGAGCCGATGGAGGCCAGGATGCTCTGGGCGCTGTCCCCCACCATCACCAGCTGCCAGCTGAAGCTTTGCAGGAACCAGATGAGGATGGAAGCCAGGAAGATGATGGTGAACGCCTTGTGCAGGAAGTCCTTGGCCTTTTCCCACATGTGGAGCAGCACGGTGCGGGCGGAGGGCAGGCGGTAGGCCGGCAGCTCCATGACAAAGGGCACCGGGTTGCCGGAAAAGAGTGTGTTTTTCATGAGCAGGCCGGAAAGGATGGCCACCAGGATGCCCAGCAGATAGAGGGCGAACATGACAAGCCCGCCGTGCTGGGGGAAGAAGGCGGCGGTGATCATGCCGTAAATGGGCAGCTTTGCGGAGCAGGACATGAAAGGGGTGAGCAGGATGGTCATCTTGCGGTCGCGGTCGCTGGAAAGGGTGCGGGTGGCCATAATGGCGGGCACGCTGCACCCGAAGCCGATGAGCATGGGCACGAAGGACCGCCCGGAAAGGCCGATCTTGCGCAGCAGCTTATCCATGACAAAGGCCACCCGGGCCATGTAGCCGCTGTCCTCCAACAGGGAAAGGAAGAAGAAGAGCAGCACGATAATGGGCAGGAAGGAAAGCACGCTGCCCACCCCGGCGCAGACGCCGTCCAGCAGCAGGGAGGTGAGGATGGGGCTGACCCCGGCGGCAGCCAGGGCCCCGCCCAGCCAGGCGGTAAAGGCGTCGATGCCGCTTTCCAGCAGGCCCTGCAGCGGCGCACCCAGCACCGAGAAGGTCAGCCAGAACACCACCAGCATGATGCCCAAAAACAGCGGGATGCCCCAGATGCGGTGGGTGAGCACCCGGTCGATGCGCTCGGAGCGCAGCTGCTCCCGGGTCTCCTGGTGTTTCACCACGCACTGGGCGCACAGCTGCTCGATGTACTGGTAGCGCATGTCCGCCAGGGCGGCTTCCCGGTCGGTGTCCAGGTCGTGCTCCATGTTTTCTACGATATGTTCGATGATGTGCAGGTCGGCCGGGTCCAGCTGCAGGTCCTGCAGGATGGGGTCGTCGCCCTCCACCAGCTTGGTGGCGGCAAAGCGCGCCGGGTAGCCGGCCTTTTGGGCGTGGTCCTCGATGATGTGGGCGATGGAATGGATGGCCCGGTGGACCTCCCCCTGGCAGAAGTCCGGGTGAGGGGCCGGGACGCCCTTTTCCACCGTCTCCATGACCTGGCGCAGCAGCTCCGAGATGCCTTCATTTTTGCTGGCGGAGATGGGCACCACCGGCAGCCCCAGCTGCTGGGAGAGCTTCTCCACGTGGATGGTGTTGCCCGAGGCGCGCACCTCGTCCATCATATTGAGGGCGATGACCATGGGGATGCCCAGCTCCATAAGCTGCAAGGTCAGGTAAAGGTTTCGCTCGATGTTGGTGGCGTCCACGATGTTGATGATGGCGGCGGGGTGTTCTTTCAGGATAAAGTCCCGGGAGACCACCTCCTCCGAGGTGTAGGGCGAAAGGGAATAGATGCCCGGCAGGTCCACCAGCACCGCGTCCTTGACGCCGCGAACGGCGCCTTCCTTCTTTTCCACCGTGACGCCGGGGAAGTTGCCCACATGCTGGTTGCTGCCGGTCAGGCAGTTAAAAAGGGTGGTCTTGCCGCAGTTTTGGTTGCCGGCAAGGGCGAGAAGACGGCTCATGCGTTGTGTACCTCCTGCATTTCGATCTTGGCGGCGTCCTCGGCCCGGAGGGTCAGCACGTACCCCCGCAGGAAAAGCTCGATGGGGTCGCCCATGGGGGCCACCTTGCGGACGGTGACCTGGGTCTTGGGGGTGAGCCCCATGTCCAGCAGGTGGCGGCGCAGGGCGCCCTCCCCGCCGATGGTATGGATGCGGCCGGTCTGGCCGGGTTTTACTTGGTCTAAGGTCATAAAACAAACTCCTTTGTTATAAGTGAAAAGTGGCGGAGAAGCCTCCGCTGGCAATTTCGCGCCTAAAGTTTTGCGGGAGGGAAAGCGCATGGCCCGCGGCGGTACAGCTTCCGACGCGGGGAAGAACAATCCCTCAGTCACGGCTGCGCCGTGCCAGCTCCCTTTGACAAGGGAGCCTTTCCGTCCCGGGGAAGTTTTCCGAAACGGAAAGCCTCTCATTTTTGCAAAAGCGGGTCGCGGGTTCCACATTTTCCGTTCGTTAAGACTTTCAGCGCGATTATGCCTCCGCGGGCTCCGCGGCCCCCCTTGTGAAAGGGGGGAGGGCCACGAAGTGGCGGGGGGATTGCGGCTAAGAAGAAAGTCCCGCCGCGGGTTACCCGTTTTCCGCTTTCGAAAAAGTGGGTGCGCGAAACAGGGGGCGCAGGCTCCGCGCCGCTGGTTACCTCTGGCTAACAATGTGTCGGAAAAAAGGCTAACTGCCCAAAAGGCGCCGGGCGCCCGCCGCGTTGGCCGGGAGTTAGCTTATGGTTACATTGTACTCGACCGGGGCCGGTCTGTCAATGGCTCCGGGACAGTCGGGACGGGTAAAAACAGCGATTTTTTCCGCCATTGTGCCAAAAATTTCGTATAGAATTGACCGTTTTGTAAATCTTGCGCAAATCAGGAGGAAAAAACCTTGCCTTTTTGCGCAAAATGCAGTTTAATCAAAGATAATATACCCATCTGCCGGGAAAGGAGGTCTGGGGATGATCGTACTGCAAGGGACCGGCATCGTGGACGCGGTGGCGGTGGGAAAACTGCGCTTTTTTGACCAGAATCGCGGGCGCATCAAAAAGGTACCGGTGCAGGACACCGAGCTGGAGATCCAGCGCTATCAGCAGGCCCTGTCGCTGGCGGTGGGCCAGATGGACCACCTGTACCAACAGGCCCTCCAGGAGCTGGGCAAAGAGAACGCCATGATCTTCCAGGCCCACAAGATGATGCTCATCGACGTCTCCTACTCGGAGTATGTGATGGGGGTCATCCGGGAGCAGAAGGTCAACGCCGAGTACGCCGTGGAGTGCGCCGCTAATTACTATTCGCAGATTTTGGATGAGATTCCTACCCCCTACATGCGGGAGCGGGCGGCGGACGTGCGCGACATCAGCCAGCGCCTGCAGGAGATCCTCACCGGCCGGACGGTGCAGCGCTTCACCACCCGGGAGCCCTGCGTGCTGGCGGCGGCCGACCTGCTGCCCAGCCAGACGGTGCAGCTGGACCGCTCCAAGATCCTGGCCCTGGTGACCCAGGAGGGCGCCGACTATTCCCACACCGCCATCCTGGCCCGGGATATGGGCATCCCGGCGGTCATCGGCACCAAGGAGCTGCACCCGCACTTTGACGGGGCGCTGGCGGTGGTGGACGGCACCGAGGGCCGGGTCTACCTGGACCCCGACCCCCAGACGCTGCACGCCCTCACCGAAAAGATGCACCACCTGCAGGAAAACCGCCGCCGCCTGGAGGAGATGCGCGGCCAGCCCAACCGCACCCTGGACGGCACCGAAATCGAGATCTACGCCAACATCGCCAGCCCCATGGACGTGCAGTCGGTGCTGCGCAACGACGCCGGGGGCATCGGCCTCATGCGCAGCGAGTTCCTCTTTTTAAAGAGCACCACCGGCTACCCCACCGAGGAACAGCAGCTGGCGGCCTACCGCTATGTGGTGGAACAGATGGGCGGCCGCCCGGTGATCATCCGCACCATGGACATCGGCGCCGACAAACAGGTGGACTACTTCGAGCTGCTCCACGAGGAAAACCCGGCCATGGGCTTCCGGGGCATCCGCATCTGCTTAGAGCGGCGGGAGCTGTTCCTTACCCAGCTGCGGGCTATCCTGCGGGCTTCGGCCTACGGCCCGGCGGCGCTGCTTTACCCCATGATCATCTCGGAGGAGGAGATCCGCCAAATCCGCCAGCTTGTGCAGGAAGCCGGCCGCCAGTTGGACGCCCAAAACATCCCCTACGACCACAACATCCGCCAGGGCATCATGGTGGAGACCCCGGCGGCGGCGCTGCTCAGCGACCGCCTGGCCCGCCACGTGGACTTTTTCAGCATCGGCACCAACGACCTGACCCAGTACACCCTGGCGGTGGACCGCCAGAACCCCAAGGTCACCCGGTACTACGACCCCCACCACGAAGCGGTGCTGCGCCTGGTGGAGATGACGGTGAAAAACGCCCACGCCGCCGGTATCTCGGTGGGCATCTGCGGCGAGCTGGCGGGGGACCTTTCCCTGACCCGCCGCTTTTTGGAGATGGGGGTGGACGAGCTTTCGGTCTCCCCGGCCCACATCCTGGAGCTGCGCCGCCAGGTCCGATCGTTGGACTTAAAAAGTGAAGAGTGAAAAGTGAATAGTGAATAGTGAATAGGGAAGGAACTTCCCGAAAGCACAAAAAAGAAGCTCCCATCTTGGGAGCTTCTTTCGTTAGTTGGCGCTTGCGCCAACTAGGCCCCCCTTGTTTTAGTGAAAAGTGAATAGTGAATAGGGAATAGGGAAGGAGCTTCCCCGGAGAACATAAAAAAA
Source organism: Oscillospiraceae bacterium (assembly GCA_019423755.1). Taxonomy (GTDB): domain Bacteria; phylum Bacillota; class Clostridia; order Oscillospirales; family Ruminococcaceae; genus Negativibacillus. The sequence continues at coordinate 1,211 of JAHZAU010000005.1, read as the reverse complement.
CGCCCGTGTCGATAAAAGTACCGACGCGGGCGTTTTACTATTCTTTTTTTAAAAACCAGTTGCGCGAAACAGGGAGCGCAGGCCCTGCGCTAGAAGATTTCCGATACTTGGGCGGAGACCTGGCTCAGCTGGACGCCCAGGTCGTCGTAGTCCGAACCGGCAAACAGGCGGATGTAGTTATCCGGCACGCCCAGGTTGCCCAGGCGCGGGTCCACGGCCACCCAGCCGTAACCCTGGCAGTAAACTTCGCTCCACAGGACGGGCTCGGTCTCGTTGCCGAAGCGGCAGCCGGCCACCATGCGGGCGGGGATGCCCTTGGCGCGCATCATTGCCAGGAAGAGGGTGTTGTATTCGCAGCTGCTGCCCTGCTTTTCGTCCAGGATCTCCCGGACGCTGCGGGCGGTATAATCGCCGTGAAGCAGGGTGTCCTCCCGCTCTAGGTCGGCTTCCAGATAGTTGGATACCCAAAGGGCGCTCTCCCCGGCTACGTCCAGGACGTTGGTCTGGTGGGGGGCCACGGTACCGGCCAGGCGGCACAGATCAAACAGATCGCTCTGCACCTGCTCGGTGGGGGCCAGATAGGGCTGCACCTCGTCGGGGCAGTTGTAGCGGGAGATATGTACCGAAGGGTAGTTGTGGTAATCGGGGCTTTTCACCAGGACTTCCAGGTCGTAGGGACCGCCGTCCTCGTGGGTCAGGCGGACCTTCTGGGGGTAGGTGTCGGTCTCGGAAAGGTCGAGGCTTTCGGTGCGCACCCGGTAGAGGGCGGCATCCTCAAAGGAGGGGCTGGCCAGGATGGACTCGGCCGAAACGGGGTTTTGATTGACCAGCGGCACCATCAGGCAGGCGGTGACCATAGCGGCAGCAACAACGGCAGACAGCCGAGAAAAGATGGATTCCATGACGTACCCTCCGAAAAACACACATACTGGGAAGGGGTCTCCCCCAAGCCCAAAGCCATTATAGCAGAGCTGGTACAAGAAAGCAAAAATAATGTTACTTTTTGTATCTTTTTTAGAGGATTGCACAAATCCCCTTCCAAAGACTGGACACTTCGCTTAATGCGAAGGGAATAGGGAAGAGTGAAAAGTGAATAAGGGAGGAACTTACCCCGAAAGTACAAAAAAGAAGCTCCTTTCGTGGGAGCTTCTTTCGTTAGTTGGCGCTTGCGACAACTGGGCCCCCCTTGTTTTAGTGAATAGTGAAGAGTG